>CAVFXO010000053.1:0-57088 GCA_963626825.1 bacterium
TTAGATGCTGTCATCCACGCAAAAGGCCTTTTTCATGGACAAGACGAAAAATTTGGTGCTGCCGTCCATAAAAATGGCCTTTTTCGTGGACGGGACGTTCAATTTGATGCTGCCGTCCATGTTTTAGGGGTGTTTTATGGACGGGAAGGTTCAAGAATGAAAAAAGCGACCTGAAATTCAGATCGCTTTTTCGTGCGGATGATGAGACTCGAACTCATACAGGCCAACGCCCACTACCCCCTCAAAGTAGCGTGTCTACCATTTCACCACATCCGCAGTTCTACTTTGGGACTGCAAAAGTAACAATATTTCTTAAAAACGCAAAATTTTTAACCCGTTTTTTCGATACAGTTTAGAACAAAAAGACCGATAAAAATATCAAGTTATTTTTTAGGAATCACTAAATTTGCGGTTCGAAACGGACTAACCGATTTCTGCCAATGCTGGAACTGACACCGCCATCCGCCGGACGCGTGCTGCTGCACTGCTGCTGCGCCCCCTGTTCTTCTGCCATACTCGAATGTATGCTGCAGAACGGACTGGATGTGGCCGTCTATTTCTCCAATTCAAACATCACCCCGCAGGAAGAATACACTCGCCGAAAGGAGGAGCTCATCCGCTACTGCCGTGCGCTCGGGGTGCCATACTTCGAAGACGAATATGACCATAGGGACTGGCTGGAACACGTGGGGTATTCACGCGAGCATTGCCCGGAACGCGGGCCAAGATGCCTTCAGTGCTTCACCTACCGTCTGAAGAGAGCCGCCGCATTCGCCGTCGAAAACGGATTCGCGGTCCTTACCACCACCCTCGCATCTTCGCGGTGGAAAAGTCTGGAACAGATAAATGAAGCTGGTTATCGTGCTGTTGATGTGGCCAACAAGGCCGCCGGTCAGCACTTGAGTGGTCCGGACAGCGTTCACGACAAATCAGTCCACCCACTTGTCTGGTGGGATATGAACTGGCGCAAAGGAGGGCTTCAGCCGCGCCGAGTGGAGATCATTAAGGAACAAGGCTTTTATAATCAACAATTCTGCGGCTGCGAATTTTCGAGCAGGCGCGACAGCGTGCTCCTGTTCCCACCGGCCAAGATCAACCTGGGTCTCAACGTCACCGGCAGACGCGAAGACGGATTTCACGACATCGAGACCCTGTTCTACCCCGTATATTCGCTCCACGACATACTGACCATAGAGAAAAGCGAAAACTTCGACATCGAAATAGACGGCGCCACGTGGGACCTGCAGAATGATCTGTGTGTCAGGGCATTCCGCCTGATGCAGGAAAAATACGGCATCGGCAATGTGCACATCCGCATGAAAAAGCAGATTCCTACCGGCGCGGGACTCGGCGGAGGGTCGGCAGACTGCGCCTATACCATCAAAGGACTGAACACGCTCTTCAGAATTGGCCTAAACGAGGATCAGATGTGCCAATTGGCACAGACGCTCGGTTCGGACTGCGCATTCTTCATCCGCACCGCACCGCAATGGGGAGAAGGCAAGGGGGAGATTCTGAGCCCGGCACCGGACCCTCTGCGCGGGTACGAGGTGAAAATCGTGATGCCGGAGGGGGAGCACATCAATACGGCCGAGGCCTACAGGGGGATTACGCCGCACCTGGCCAATCCTTCCGTCCGGGAGATCATCGGGACGACCGACGTGACTGCGTGGCGCGATCTGCTCCACAATGACTTCGAGGACAACGTGTTCCCGGCACACCCTAAAATCAGGGAAGAAAAGGAAAAATTATACGGGGAAGGAGCTGTCTATGCCTCGATGAGCGGAAGCGGGGCCGCAGTTTACGGAATATTCAAGAAGACGGAAAAATGATAGGAATACTTTTTATGATTCTCTACCTTACGGGGTGGATAGGTTCGGCGACACTGTTCAGGGAAGTTTTTCAGCGTAAGGACATCAAGGCCTTCGGGAAGATCGCACTCTGCCTGTACCTGCTGGTATTCAGCTGGATAGGATATTTTACCTATAATCTGGCGATCAAAGTGATGCTGAACGCACGCGCGGCGAAACGCAGCTAATAGAGGCCTTCGGGAAGCACGAGGAAGAGCTCCTTCGTGTCCGGATCAGCCGATTCTATGAAATCTTCATTCAGCGGGATCATAATATCCCCCACATACAGGCACAGATTCCCCGGGATAGGCTCCATACCGTCAACTTCGCCTATCGGCGTGCCCTTGTCATAGACCTTCCATCCGGTAAAATCACACCCGTCATCAGTCGCGGCCGCCTCGTCCGATTCGATGAAGATGTCGCGTCCGACCATCTCTTCGGCATCCTTCAGACAGGACACGTCGGTAAGACGGATTATGTATCTGTTTACACCGCGAGGGCTGGATTCTTCGATAAAGAAAGGAACCGGAAGCCCATCAAAAACGATGAGTACCGGTTCCGAAAAGTCTGCCGGGTCAAACTCCGGAGCGCTTACAAGTACCGCTCCGTCGACACCGTGAGATTTAAGAATTTTAGCTATACGAAGCATTAAGCCTCTGCCGGAGTTTCCTCTGCAGGAGCCTCGGCCTCTGCTGCTGCCTCAGCCTCCTTGGCTGCAGCTTCTGCTGCAAGCTCGGCTGCACGCTTGGCGATAGCCTCTGCTCTAGCCTCATTAACCTTGACCTCTTCTGCCTTGGCAGCGTTAGCCTTAGCAATGGCGTCATTGCGAAGACCTGTTACCTTAGCTTCTACCTTAGCATCGTGCTGTGACTTCCAGTCGTTGAACTTCTTGTCGGCAGCCTCCTGTGTAAGAGCACCCTTGGCTACACCGCCGTCGAGGTGGTTGCGAAGGAGAACACCCTCATAAGAGAGGATCCTGCGGCATACGAGGCTTGGCTGAGCACCTACCTTTACCCAGGCAAGAGCCTTCTCGAAATCGAGATTGATGGTAGCAGGGTTAGTGTTAGGGTTGTAAGAGCCAATCTGCTCGATGTAACGACCATCACGTGGAGCACGTGTGTCTGCCACTACAATGTGGAAGAATGCGAAATTCTTCTTACCGTGGCGCTGAAGACGAATTTTAACAGCCATTGTGAATCTGTTTTAAAAAATTAATAATTAGTAATATCGCCCTTCTCGAGAGCGGTCGCAAATATAGCTATAATTTCTGAATTGCCAAATAAAAAGAGCCCGGCGGGGCCGGGCTCTCGATGATATTTCAGTTCAGAAAATTACTCAGCAAGTTTGTAAAGCTGAACAGGCTGCTGTGTCGTAGACTTGAAATAGCGGAACTTATCCTGTCCCGATGTCGCATTATACTGCAAAGATGGACCGGCAGAAGTTTTTACAATGAAATTACCTGAATCATCCACCGTCAAAGATGAATGAGCAAGTGCCTCATCACTTGACTCGAGACCATTCTTATTTTGTGTCCTTCCGATATACTTGCCGCTTACGGCCTTCAAAGCATAGGTGGTAGCGCCGTCAGCAGTAGTACTCTCAATGGTAAAGTATTTTTCAAGCAACTCAGTTGTAGCCTCTATCTGACCAGCATCAACCTTTACCTCTACGGTATTTGGGGTAGAATCAAGGTTTGTAAGCGAACCATCGAACGCCACATTGCCGGTCTCATATACGATCAGATATTTTCCGGACCAGTCTGTAGGTGTAGATGTAACCTTGACAAAATACTGAGTGGTTATCACTGTTCCTGCAGGGTTAACCGTGATGGTGGTGGTAGCGGTGGCGGCGGTATAGCCTTCGACAGCATCAACGCTGACAGTAATTTCAGCCGTACCTTCAGCGACACCTGTTACGACACCCTCTGCGGACACTGTAGCTACAGCCTCGTTTGAAGAAGCATACTTGAGCGTTCCTGTAGAAGTGGCGGTAGCGCCAAGCGCTACAGTCTCACCGGCATTGACAGAGAAAGCGGACTTCAGTGAAATCTCGGTTCCTATGGCCTTGACGGTGAAATCCTCAATTCCCCAGAAGCAAACCTGCTTGGTCTCATTATTATATGCAGGGAAGACATACGCATCAACGACAGTACCTGCAGTATAAGAGAAATCTACAGTGTTATTCTTTACAAAAAGGGCGATTACATTCTCACCCTGTGCGAGAGTACCGTTCCTGTCTGTCTTGGAGAACGCCTCCTTGACGGTAGCATCGGCAAGCTTAACCTTGCAGTTGAGATATTTGTCGAAATTGGCAAGCAACTCAGCTATAGTAGCCTCTGTATAGATTCCGGTGCCGTCCTGCGCTATGGTAGCCTCGGAAGCATTAAGGAAAGTAATCTCAGGAAGGCCCTTGAAAATTACAGCCGTACCGGTTACGACTCCCTTGATGGTAGTCTTCTCGGCAGCATTCTCAATATAGGTAGTAAGAGGTGCGCCATAAATCATTACTGCGCCTGTCGCATCCTGAATAAAGGATGTCTTGGTATCTGACCCTATCTTGGTAACCTCTGCAGGAGAAGTCAGTTCGAGTTTGAAATCCATTCCTGTCTCTCCGGCAGCGAGGATAGCCTCATTGAGCTCTGCGATATTGGCATAAACAGTCTCGACAATGCCCTTCTGGTCAACAGTGAATGAAGCGGTAAGCTCTCCACTGGTAACGGTGAACTTGGCCTTGAGGGTCTCGGTAGTGGTATTGGCCGGGAACTCGATCTTGATGGTGCCGTCGCCTGTACCGCCCTCGGTGAATGAAGTAATCCAGTCGCCTTCATCCTTGGTTACGGTCCAGTCGCCGGTACAGGTAACATCGATGGTACACTCAGTGTCCTCAGCGATAAGAGAAGTCGTTATAGGATTGACCTTAAGCACATTGGCAGGAGCCCCCTCTTCAAATGTCACTATATATGCGTTGAGCACTTCCTCCTTCTGATCCTCGACCTTGGCACCAGCATAGCTACCCCTCTGGCCGACGATAGTCACCTTATAGCCCTCGGCGATGCCAAGATCTCCGAATGACTTGTCGTTCTTCGCTACAGGAGCCTTGGTAAGACCATATACATATACATAGTCCTCCGAGTCCTCTGCCTTAAGATAGAAGTTGCCGTATTCAGCCTTGACGATTTCCTTAACCACGCCGCTGAGACGGTAGTAAGGAGAAGTCAGATATGTAGAAGAAGATTCCTTGGCCAGGAACTCCGCGATGGTGACATCGGTAGACTTGGCGCTGAATTCAAGGACAGCGTTCTTCATCTCTTCCTTCTGATCCTCGACCTTGGCGCCGTCATAACGGGCACGAACGCCGACGATGGTAATGATATCTCCCTGACGAAGTCCGAGATCAGCCCAGCCGTCGATACCATATACATATACACGGCCGGTAGCATCCTGGATATAGAGATTGCCGTATTTCTCGTTGGCGATAGACTCTATCTTTCCGGTAAGACGATACTGCGTGTCACCTACCTCTGCAGCGAGGAACTCGGCGACGGTAGCGTCGATGATATCAGTTCTGGTCACCTTGCAGGTTACGCTCTCAAGACCTTCGGCAGAGAGGGTAATAGTTCCTTCATTGCCCTCTCCCTCTGAACCTACGGTAACGGTAACGGTCTCGCTCTTGTCAGATGTGGCAGGCTCGAATGTAAGCCAGTCAACATTGGAAGAAAGAGTCCAGGTTACGAGGTTTGAAGAAACGGCGAGAGAGAATGTGGTGCCCTTGGCAGCGGTAACTTCAGTTGAGCCGAGCTTGATGAAAGGAGTCTCACTCTTCTTGTGAGAGATATAATATGAATTGATACCTTCGATAGTGCCGTTGTATTCACCGCGGGTAGATGCTATCTTGATCCAGTCACCTTCCTCGATGCCTTCCTTCTCGAAAAGACCCACCTTCTGGTTTGTAGGGTCATCCTTGTATGCCAATCCGTAAATATATACGGAAGAGCCTGTCTCAGGATCGAGAAGCGAGAAGTTGCTGTATGTGGAAGGAGTGGTACTGTTTGTTACCTCGCCCTCGAGAACATAGTAAACGCTCGCATCGACAGGCAGTGCCAGGAATTCATCGACGGTGCAAGTAAGAAGACGCTCGCCCTCTTCACCTTCCTGAGAAAGGGTGATGGCACCCGATACGGTGGCGCCGGTGAAAGAAATGATGGCAGCCCTGTTGTATCCCTTGTTGGCAGCGACCTTGAGGGTAACGTCGACTGCATCGGAAGAAGCTTTTCCTTCTGAAGGCTCCACGGTGATTCCCTCGACGTCATCAAGACTTGATGCCGGAGAGACCGTAGCCTTCCAATCCTGGGTGGCAAGCAGCTTGACGACTACATCGCCACCCTCTTTGCCCACTTCGTAAGCAGCCTTCTCGGTAGAGATTCTTACAGGCTCATCCAGGTTCTGTTCACACGAGGAGAACAGAGCCAGGACAGGAAGCAGGAACGCTGAAATTATTTTGTTGAATTTCATATACGTATGTTATTAGAAAATGTAACGTGCACTGAGTATGATACTCCAGGTAGAAGATGAGCTGTTGGAGATAGAGTAAACGCTGCTGAGCGTCTCCGTACCGTTCTTCTGGAACTGGAACTGCGGCTTGGCGCCAGTGGTGTAAACAGCCTTGGCGTTCGCAAGGTTCAGAGGAAGAATGTTGCCGTATCCGTCACTTGCGTTGACGGTCCAGGAATTGCCCCAGTATGGGCTGAGGAGGTTGGCAAAGTTCTCAACGTCGACACCGAGCTGGATGGTGTGCTTTCTGTGGTTGGCTCCGGTGTAGAAGTAGAAGTTCTGGTTGACCTTGAGGTCAAAAGTGTGCCTCCAAGGAGAAACGAGGCCGTAGCGGTCAGCAATCTTTCCGGTGTGTGTGCGGAGGTACTTGTTGCTCTGGATGAATGCCCAGAGGTCTTCGCACTGCTGCTCTGCAGAATAGGTCACATCGCCTGACTTACTGTCGGTATAGTCTATAAACTGCCAGTTGCCCTTGCCCCATTCGCCTTCAGCGCTCTGCAGATCGTCGAGCGTAGGGATATCGATGAGCGAGTAGTTATATGCACCGTCACCGAATACGTTGCTGTAGTAGTCGGCATTGGCACGGCCGGTAGCGCTTCCGTAGTAAGAAAGTGAAACGGTGGTTCCGAAGTACTTGGCGTAATCCTTAGAGTATGAGATGTTGGCCACGACGCGGTGAGGCATTACGTAGCTTGCATATCCGAGCTCACGGTTGTTGGTACCATACTTGCTGATGAGCGCTTTCCAGGCTGAACCCGGCTGGTCGCCCACGCCGTCGATGATAACCTTGGAGTCAGCGTAGGTGTAGGAAACGTTTGCTGAAAGACCCCAGTTGAAATCCTTGGCGAGTTTGGCCGTAACGGCGTAGTAGTAACCGTTGTTCTTCATTCCGCTTACGTTGTTGATGAGGTAAGCGCTGGTGATCTGGCTGTCAGTATAGCCGTTACCGTAATAAGGACGGGCCTCGATGTCAGGAACGGATGTGAGCCAGGTAGGAGAATTGAGGGCGATGTTGGAGATGGTCACGGTCTGGATGTCCTTCTTGTAAACTCCTTCGACTGAAGCCTTGATGTCGCCCGGAAGATTGGCATCCAAAGCGAGTGAAGACTTCCAGGTGGTAGGGTTCTTGAGCTTCGGATCCATAAGGGTGATGCTCGTAAGGTTCTGACCTGCAGCTACTGCGGTGTATCCGTCAGGATAAAGCTGATTCAGTATGGCGTTACGGTCAGCGCTTATGGTAGGGATGTTTGAGGTACGGGTGACGGTGGTCTGAAGAACACCGGCATCACCGGCCTGGCCTACGATCCACACGAACGGAATACGTCCCACGAAGATGCCGGTACCTCCGCGGAGGACAAGCTTGCGGTCGCCGAAGATATCCCAGTTGAAACCGATACGAGGAGAAACAGAAAGGTTTGTGGCAGGAAGGTCCACTGTGTTGTATTTTCCTGAAGGATTGTTCTCGGTAGGAGCGAATGTAGCTTCCTCCACGCGGGCGTTCCTGTTGAAGTCAAGCGAAGGATAGAAAGGAACCTCGAAGCGGAGACCTGCCGTGAGCTTGAAGTTGTCGCTGAGGTTGATGTTGTCCTGAAGATAGAACGAAAGCTGTTCAAACTCGAAACGCGGATATTCCTGCGCGAAGGTGGCGTTGTTACCGTGAGTGATGGCGAACTGGCTTGGGTTGTCCAGGAGGGTTCCGTTGATGGCCGCGTCGTAAAGTGCCTGCTCGTTGTCAAACTCGAAGACATACTGGCCTGCACCCATCCTCTGGAATCCGTTCTTGGTCATATCGTACTCGAACTGTACACCTGCAAGGAGCGAGTGAATGCCTACATTGTATGTAAGCTCGTCGGTAGCGATGGCCGTGGTCACGTCGCGAAGGTTACCGTAAGAGAATGCCTCTGTACCGAAAGTCGTGTAGATGTGACTCTTGCCGTCACCGTAAACGTCCTTTACCACGAGGTCAACACCAGGGAAGTAACCGCCGTCGACTGAACGTGGCTCATACTGGTGAGAATAAGAAACACGGAAGGTGTTGTTGAGAGCTCCGTCCAGGAAGCGGCTGTTGAGTTCGGCTGCCACTGAAGAGAAGTTCTGCTCCTGATAGTATCTCGCGTTCTCATAGTAGAGAGCGTACATAGAGGTGTTCTTCGTAGATGAGAACGAGCTGTTAGGAAGACCCGTACGGGAAGATGAAGGAGATGAACCGTACTTGCTGTTCACCAGGTTGTAGCGGACATTGAGCTTGTGGTTTTTGTTAATGTTCCAGTCAATGCGGGCGAGAACCTTGAGTGAAGGAGTAGCATAATTATAGTTCGTATAACGGCCCGTGTCGTATCCGTATTTATTCTTGAGGAAAGAAGATACGGCGTCAAGCACTACGGCCGAAGGATAGCAGTATCCGTCGTTGCCATTCGTGAAGACGTGCTCTCCGTCAACAAGCTTGCCGGAAGCGTCAACCGTTCTCTCTGAAAGTTTGCGTGTAGGACCCGGCTCGACGCTCTTGTCGGCCTCGACATTGAGGAAGAAGAACAGCTTGTCCTTTATGATAGGACCGCCCACTGATGCACCATACATAAGATAACGGCTGTCGGTCTTGGTAAGCGGCTCGTAGTCAGCTACCTGATAGCCCTGCATATCCTGATTGCGGAAATATCCGTAAGCAGTTCCGTGAACCTCGTTAGTACCGGATTTGGTGGTGGCGTTGATGCCGCCGCCGGTGAAGCCGGACTGACGCACGTCAAACGGAGTGATGGAGATGGCCACCTGATCGAGAGCATCAAGCGAGATAGGTGAACCGCCTGCAGGAAGGTTCGAACCGATACCGAATGCATTGTTCATCGCAGCACCATCGACCGTAACATAGGAGTCACGATAGGAACCGCCACCGATGTAAGCCTTGGTTCCTGACACGTAAGCCTGAGGGGTCTGCTTGAGAAGGTCGTTCATACTGCGGCTGACTGTAGGGACGCTCATAATCTTCTTTGAATCCAAAGAAGTGAGGGCTCCGGCACGGTCGGTGCGCATGTTTGAAACCTTGCTCTCCGCAGATACCGTAACGGCATCGAGTGCGAGTGATTCCTCCTGAAGAACCACATCGATCACCGCATTGTCGGAAAGGGCGACATTGATGTCGGTGTAGGTCATCTCGGTATAACCGAGACAAGACACGGTCATCTTGTAGGGACCGCCGGCCGTGATGTTGTTAAGCCGGTAAAATCCCTTGTCATCAGTAACGGCATAATACTGGGTTCCGGTAGGCTGGTGAAGAGCCAGGACCGTAACGCCGGGCAGAGCGCCGTTGGCGTCAGACACCTTACCACTGATGGACGATGTCGTGACCTGCGCAAAGGTCACAACACTCAAGAGTGATGCTGCAAAGGCAGTAACAATTCTTTTAATTAATTGATTCATAGATAAGAATGAAATTAAATTTTAATCGTCGCAAAGATAGGAATAAAATACTACACTATACATATCTTTTAATTTAGGTAAATTCGAATCTTTGCCGTATCTTTGCAACCCTTTAACATACGAGGACAGATTTGACTGCTTGCAACCTCGTACAAAAAATGCTAAAAATGATGAACTACCTCTTTACATCGGAGTCCGTCTCCGAAGGGCACCCTGACAAGGTTGCCGACCAGATTTCAGATGCCATACTCGATGAATTCCTGCGACAGGATCCGGAAGCCAAAGTGGCTTGCGAGACCTTCTGCACGTCAGGACTTGTAGTCGTGGGCGGCGAAGTGCTTTCACACGATGCGTACGTGGACATTCAGGACACCGTCCGCAAGGTCATACGCCGCATAGGCTACACCAAGTCGGAATATGGATTTGACGCCGACTCTTGCGGCATCATCTCCACCATCCACGAGCAGAGCGCGGATATCAACCGCGGCGTGGTGCGCTCGAACCCCGAGGAGCAGGGCGCCGGCGACCAGGGAATGATGTTCGGATACGCGTGCAGGGACACCGAGGAATATATGCCGCTGGCACTGTACCTGTCCCACGCCATCCTGCGCATACTTTCCGACATCCGAAAGGAGCAGAACAGCCCTATGCCGTACCTCCGTCCGGATGCCAAGAGCCAGTTTACGGTCCAGTTCTCGGCCAAGCACAAACCGCTTCGCGTGCACACCATAGTTCTCTCTACCCAGCACGACGAGTTCGACACTGACGAGAAGATGCACGAGCGCATAGAAAACGACGTGCGAAACATCGTGATACCGCGCCTCATCGCGAGCCTGCCGACACAGACGGCGGCCCTGTTCGACGACAGTTACAAGCTTCTGGTGAACCCTACGGGCAAATTCGTAATCGGAGGTCCGGCGGGCGACACCGGCCTTACGGGAAGGAAGATCATCGTGGACACCTACGGCGGACGCGGCGCACACGGCGGCGGAGCCTTTTCAGGCAAGGATCCTTCGAAAGTGGACCGTTCTGCGGCCTACGCGGCGCGCCACATAGCGAAGAACCTGGTGGCCGCAGGGGTTGTGGACGAATGTCTGGTCCAATTGGCATACGCCATAGGAGTGGCCGAGCCGGTGAGCGTGTTCATCGACAGCTACGGCAGCGCGCACATCGACAAAGGCAGCCAGGAGCAGACCGACGCCTTCATCGCGGACAAGGTCAGGGAGTTGTTCGACCTCAGACCGGCTGCCATAGTGGAAAGATTTCATCTTAAAGCACCTATCTATGAACCGACGGCGGCTTACGGCCATATGGGACGCACTCCTTACGTGAAAGACGGAATTCAGTTCTTCGGATGGGAGAAGCTGGATATGGTGGATGCGATAAAAAATGCATTTGAAATCTAACTTTTTTCACACTATCTTTGTTTTTTGATTTGACCTCACACTTACGCCAACTCAAAAAAAACAAAAATATGGAAGTAATCAACCTTGGTGAGAGGAGCTCCATCCTCAACTCCTTTGTCGCTCAGCTCAGAGACAAAAACATCCAGAAAGACAGTCTCAGATTCAGAACAAACCTTGAAAGACTCGGCCAGATCTTCGGTTACGAGATCAGCAAGACCCTCCATTGCGAGACCCGCGAGGTCGTAACCCCTCTCGGAGTGGCCAAGCTCGAGGTTCCCTGCGACAAGCTGGTCGTTTCGACCATAATGAGGGCCGGCCTTCCGCTGCACAACGGCGTGCTGAGCTGCTTTGACAATGCCGAGAACGCCTTCGTGGCCGCCTACAGGAAATACGACAGCGAGAACACCTTCCATATCCACACCGAATACTGCACCTGCCCCGAGATCACGGGCAAAGTGCTCATCATCGCCGACACGATGCTCGCCACGGGCTCATCCATCCAAGTAGCCTACGAGGTGCTCTGCCACGAGGGCGGCATACCTGCCAAGCTTCACCTGGTCTGCCCTTTCGCAAGCGCGCAGTCAATTGAAAATCTGAAGAAGGTCCTTCCGGAAGACACCACCCTGTGGGTAGCGGCGATAGATCCCGAACTCACCAGCCACTCGTATATCGTTCCGGGACTCGGAGACGCCGGCGACCTCTGCTACGGGCCGAAGCTTTAGAGCTCCTTGCGCAGACGGGCCAGAGGAATGCCAAGCTGGTCACGATATTTGGCTATGGTTCTGCGGGCCACATTATAACCTTTCTTTGAAAGTTCGCACACAAGCTGCTCATCCGTGAGCGGCTTGTGTTTGTCTTCGGCAGTCACTATCTGCTGAAGAACGGTCTTGAGCTCACGGGTGGAGATCTCCTCTCCGGCCTGGTTGATAAGACCTTCGGAGAAGAAATACTTGAGCGGATATATCTTGTACGGAGTCTCTATGTACTTGCTGTTCACCACTCTGGAGATGGTGGAGATGTCAAAGCCGGTGACATTGGCAATATCCTCGAGGATCATAGGCTTTAGCCTGGCCTCGTCGCCGCTCTCGAAGAACGGATACTGGAAGTCGATTATGGCCTGCATAGTCTTGTTAAGAGTGTTCTGGCGCTGCTTCAAGGCCTCGATGAACCACTTGGCGGAATCCAGCTTCCCTTTCACGAAGCTCGCGGCCTCCTTCTGCTGACGGTCGGTGCCGCCTCTGGCCTGCTCGAGCATATCGGCATATCTCCTGTTTATGCGTATCTCCGGGATGTTGAACCGCGGCATCGTAAACGAGATGTGTCCGTCATTGTCCTTCAGGATGAAGTCCGGGACTATCTGCTCGGCCACGTCATCGTACGAATCGCTAATGGACCCGCCCGGCGAAGGGTTGAGTCTGAGGATCACCTTCAGAACGCTCTTCAGGGCCTGCTCGTCCATGCCGCGGCTCTGCATTATCTTCGTATAATGCTTGCCGGCGAACGCGTCGAAATCCTTCTCGAGAATGTCTATGGCGCGCTTCACGTTCTCATTCTGAGGCATAGCCCTGAGCTGAAGAAGCAGACATTCCCTAAGGTCACGCGCGCCGACGCCGGCCGGGTCAAGGCTCTGCACGACCTTAAGCATACGCTCCACGTCTTCCCTCTCACATACTATCCCGGCGCGGAATGCCAGGTCATCCACCAGCGAATCCAGATCGCGGCGAAGATAGCCGTCCTCGTCCAGCGAACCTATTATGAAGGCGCCGATGTCACGGTCACGGTCACTCAGATTTCTGAACGAAAGCTGATTGTAGAGACTCTGGGAAAAACTCTCCCTTACGGAGAAGGTATTGTATTCCGGACGGGCGTCCCTGCCCCAGTTCGAAACACGGGTCTTGTATTCGGGGATGTAGTCGTCCTGGGCCTGTATGTCGTCCAGGGACACTTCTTTCGGGTCTTCGCCGTCGGTAGCGGGAGTGTCGTCCAGCACAGGATTCTCTTCCAGCTCCCTGCGGACCCTCTGCTCGAGATCCTGAACGGGAAGCTCGATCAGCTTGATGGTCTGTATCTGGAGCGGCGAGAGTTTCTGTGTCTGCGTCTGCGCTATGGACAATCCCTGCTTAGCCATTATTTTCCTTCCTCAGTTACGGCAGTTGCGGATTCCGGCACCTCCACGGGCACCAGAATCTTGAGCGTATCGACGGTGTACAGGTCGTCCTGGGTTATGGAAGGGAACTTCATCCTCTCCTTGACCACGAAGGCGCTCGGGAAATATCTCGCGACATTCTTCAGGGCTATCTGGGCCTCGGCCTTGGTGCGGAAATCCCCCACCGTCACCTTGAAATTCGGATAAATGTACGTCCTGTATGTGCTGTATCCCGGGAACAGACGCTTCGAGCGCTCCTGAGCCTTCTCGGAAGCCTCGCGCGCGTCCTGCCTGTTGTCGAAATAAATGCGGATGCGGTAGCCGTCGGTCTCGAGCCGGTTCGACGAACTGGCCTCTATACGGACCTGCGCGGCGGTGCGCAACTCCTCGCTCTGGTTTATCGTAACTCCCTGTGGCATAATCTCGAAGATATCCTTGCCTTTCAGGGATTCATTATATCTGGATGCCGGAATGTAAATCAGAGAATCCACATACCTGTAGCCTTCCGGAGCCGGCGGCAACGAATCCGTCTGCGCACGGAGGGAACAGAGCGATGCGGTCAGCATCAGTATGGTCAGTAACAGCGTCTTTTTCATCGGAACAATGGAATGTCAGTTCTGGTTTTCGTGTGCTTCACGCCTATCGGGTCCTTCGCCGTGACGGACACGTCTGCCGTTACTCCGTCCAAATCCTGTGCCTGAAGAATCCTTACTATGTTCGAAAGTCCGAATCCGCGTTCCAGGGCGGCCGACAGGTCCAGATGATAGGTCCGGCAGCTGTGACCCTTCAGCGTGAACGGGTCGCAGGTGAATGTGAGGGCGGGCTCGCCCGACACCTTGATAACTCCGCTGATGTCCGTGAATTTCAGGGTCACGGTAGGATTGTCTATCTCCACCGCAAGGGTGACGCCGAGCGGGGCCCCTATCACGGAGACCTTCTCGAGCTCCGCCGAATTGATCTTTATGTCCCTGTAACTGGCGCAGGATGTGAGGCACAAAAACGCCAGAATAATAGCAATATATTTTTTCATCGCCCCAAAGATACAAACTTTTATCGTATCTTTGAGCCCAAATGAAAAACGTATACATCGAGACATACGGCTGCCAGATGAACGTGGCAGACACCGAAGTCATATTCTCCATACTCGGCAAACACGGCTACACCAGATGCGAAGACATCGGTCAGGCCGATGTGATAATGGCCAATACCTGCTCGGTGCGCGACAACGCCGAACAGCGCATCCTTGGCCGCATAGACCAGTTCATCCTGCAGAGGAAGAACCGTCCGGTCATAATCGGCATCCTGGGTTGTATGGCCGAAAGGATGAAAGAGCAGCTGCTCAGCGGCGGCAAAGTGGACATCGTGGCGGGACCGGACGCCTACAGGCATCTTCCGGAGCTGCTGGAAGCGGCCTCCGACGGTCATCCGCAGATAGACGTGATCCTCTCCCGCGAAGAAACCTATGCAGACATCGCCCCCGTCAGAACGGACAAGAACGGGGTCAGCGCATTCATATCCATAATGCGCGGATGCAACAACGTATGTTCCTACTGCGTAGTACCATACACCCGCGGAGTAGAACGCAGCCGCGATCCTCACAGCATAGTCCGGGAAGCCTGCGACTGTGCAGAACGCGGATACAGGGAAGTGACCCTGCTGGGCCAAAACGTGGATTCGTACAGATTCGAAGACGTGACATTTGCCCGCCTGCTGGAGCTGGTGGCGCAGGTAAGTCCTTCACTCAGAGTACGTTTCTCTACATCCAATCCACAGGATATATCAGATGAAGTTCTACTGGCTATGGCCAAATATCCGAACATCTGCCATCACATACACCTGCCGGTACAGTCCGGGTCGGACCGCATACTGGAAAAGATGAGAAGGCGCTACAGCAGACAGTGGTATCTGGACAGAGTGGCCAGGATACGCGAAATTATCCCTGACTGCGCCATCACCACGGACGTGATAGCGGGATTCTGCTCCGAAACGCAGCAGGACCACGAGGACACGCTGTCGCTTTTCCGCGAAGTGGGGTTCGATGCCGCCTATATGTTCTATTATTCCGAGCGCCCGGGCACCCTCGCGGCGAAAAAATACCCCGACGACGTGTCCCTGGAAGAGAAGACCAGGCGTCTGAACGAGATAATCGCCCTTCAGAACACGCTCTCGCTCGAAAGTAACAGAAAGGACCTCGGAAAGACCTTCGAAGTGCTCGTGGAAGGCAGCTCGAAGAAAGGCGAAGGCCAGCTGTCGGGCCGCACGGGCACGAACAAGATGTGCGTATGGAACGATTCCGTCCACAAGGCCGGAGATTATGTTAAAGTCAAAGTCAAGGACTGCACGCAGGCCACCCTGCTGTGCGAACTGATATAAATTATGGACAGCATCAAGTGTCTTATAATAGGAGGAGGTCCTGCAGGCTACACTGCGGCCATCTATGCCTGCCGCGCCGCGCTCTCCCCTACCCTCGTGGAAGGGCCTGAACCGGGCGGACAGCTCACCACCACCTCCAGAATAGAGAATTATCCGGGATTTGCCGAAGGCATAAGCGCCCTCGACCTTATGGACAATATGCGCAAACAGGCCCTCAGCCTGGGTACGGACATATTGGCCGGAAGCGTCACCGAGTGCGACCTTCAGGCCGGTACCGTCACCCTACAGAACGGTAACACCCTTCATTATCAGACGCTTATAATCGCGACCGGAGCGAGTGCCAAGTATCTGGGCCTGGATAGCGAGAAGAAGTTCCGCGGAATGGGCGTATCGGCCTGCGCCACCTGCGACGGATTCTTCTACCGTGACCTTACCGTGGCCGTGGTGGGAGGCGGAGATACCGCCTGCGAAGAAGCCCTGTACCTGAGCGGAATCGCGAAAAAGGTCTATATGATAGTAAGAAAGCCTTTCCTTCGCGCTTCGGAGGAGATGAAAAAGCGCGTCGCCTCCCGGGCCAATATAGAAATCCTCTTCGGAAGCGTGACCCGGGAAATCCTCGGGGACGCGATGGGAGTGACGGGAGCGCGGCTCGAACGGGATGGCGAGGTTTTTGAAATAAAGATCGACGGCTTTTTCCTGGCGATAGGCAGACATCCTAACACCGAATGGCTCGGCGGAGCGCTGGAACTGTCCCCGGAAGGTTACATCCTGTCCGACGGCGTGAAGACTTCCGTCCCGGGAGTGTTCGTGGCCGGAGACGTGCGGAACACCGATTTCAGGCAGGCCATCACGGCGGCGGCAGACGGATGCAGAGCCGCACTTGAAGCAGAAAAATACATTAAGAATGAACTATAACAGAATTTTCACGGCAGCAGTCATAGCGGTGGCTCTGGCCGCAGGATGCAAATCCCAGTATGAGGAGCTGTTGGCCGGAAGCGACACCCAGGCCAAGTACAGCGCGGCGTTCGACTATTTCAACAAGGGCAAGTACGGCAAGGCGGCACAGCTCTTCGAATCGCTCGCGATGCTGACGCAGGGCACTGCCCAGGACGATACGGTAAACTTCTACTGGGCCCTGAGCAACTACAACCAGAAGGACTACTACACCGCCGAATCGAACCTGGACCATTTCATCCAGAACTACCCGGCAAGTCCGTTCGCGGAGAACGCCGAGTTCCTCAGGATAGACTGCCTCTACAGAAGCACGCTCCGCTACGAGCTTGACCAGGCCCCTACCTACAAGGCCATCAAGGCCATAAGCGAATACAAGACCGCCCACATCACTTCTCCGAACGTGGCCATCTGCAACCGTATGCTGGACGAGCTGGAGGAGAGGCTGGACAGAAAGGCCTACGAGAACGCGAAGCTCTATTACACGATGGAGGACTACAAGGCCGCCCGCGTGGCGCTGAAGAACGTGCTCAAGGATGACGCCGAAAACCGCTACCGCGAGGAGATTCTCTACTACACCACGATGTCGTCCTACAACTACGCGCGTCTGAGCGTGCCGGCCAAGCAGAAGGAGAGATATCTGGTATTCGCGGACGACTACCTCAACTTCATCGAAGAATATCCGGAGTCGAAGCATCGCAGGGAGCTGGACGGACTTTACTCGAAGGTGAGAAAGAAATAATTTTTTTGAAACTTTACGGAACACCGCTTCCGTACAACTCATAGAACGAAAAAAATAGAATATGGATATCAAGAAAGTACCTACAAACACCATCACCCGTGACACGCGTGATCTGGTAAAAGAGACAGGCAATCTCTATGAGACCGTGGTAATCCTTTCCAAGAGGGCCAATCAGATCTCACTTGCCGAGAAGAAGGAAATCACCCGCAAGCTTGAGGAATTCAAGAACGAGCGTGACAATATGGACGAAGTGTTCGAGAACAAGGAGCAGATAGAGATCTCCAAGTACTATGAGCGTCAGCCTAAACCTGACCTCGTGGCCATCTCGGAATACGAGAACGGTGAGCTTGTATATCGCAAGGCACACACCGACGAGAACATAAAGTAATTATGCTCAAATCCTTACACGTCGAGAACTACGTGTTGATAGACTCTCTGGACATCACTTTTCCAGAGGGTCTTATCATCATTACGGGGCAGACCGGCGCCGGCAAATCCATTCTGCTGGGCGCTCTGTCGCTGCTTACCGGAGTGAAGGCTGACGCCGCCCTCATCGCGGAAAACGCCGACAGTCTGGTGGTGGAGGGAGAATTCGACGTGGAAAATGCAGGGGAAGGACTCGGAGCCTTCCTCAGGGAGAACGACCTGGACGCCGAAGGCGGAAGCCTTCTGATAAGAAGGGTCGTTAACCGGAGCGGCAGATCACGCAGTTTTCTCAACGACGAACCCGTCTCCACGGGACTTCTGAGCGAATTGGCATCATACCTTATAGACATCCATTCGCAGCATCAGAATCTGCTGCTCACAAAGTCTTCTTTCCAGCTCTCACTGCTGGACCATTTCGCGGGCTGCGAGGCTCTGCGCGGGCAATGCGCCGACGCGTGGAAGGCTCTGCGCTCGGCTGAGGACAGATTGGCAGAAACGAACAGAAAGATCGCGGAAGGCCGCGCCGCACAGGACTACAACCAGGCACAGTGGGAACAGCTTGACAAGGCCCGCCTGACACCGGGCGAAGAAGAACAGCTCGAGGCAGAGCAGAAGGAATTGGCCGGGGCAGAAGACATCAAGGCGCTGCTTGCCGAGGCTCTGGACAGGCAGGAAAGCTGCACAATGATAAAGGACGCGCAGAAGGCCGTGGATAAGCTCACGAAGTACCTTCCTGCGATGCAAGAACTTTCGGACAGGCTCGAGAGCTCGCGCATAGAGCTGGAGGATATCTTCTACGAACTGGACAGGAAAAATTCATCCCTCGTGTTCTCGCAGGAAAGGCTTGACAGCGTGGAGGACAGACTGTCGCTTCTGCTTTCGCTCAAAAGAAAGCACGGCGCGGCCAGCGTGGAGGAGCTCATAGCCGTACGGGACAGGCTGCAGGAAAGCCTGACGGGAGCGGAAGACCTGGAGTTCAAAAAGGAAGCCCTCGAAAAGGAAGTCGCAAAAGCCCGGAAGGACTACGGCGAACTGGCCGGGAAACTGCATTCGGAAAGGCTCGCCGCCGTACCGTCCCTGGCGGGCGAACTTCAGAAGAGCATACGCTCGCTGGAGCTGGACAAGGCCGTGTTCGAGGTGGCGCTGACGGAAAAGGAGCCTTCGGACAGCGGTACGGACGACTGCCGGTTCCTGTTCGATGCGAACGGACACGCGCCAAGTGAACTGGCCAAATGCGCCTCAGGCGGCGAGATGTCCCGCATAATGCTATGCATCAAGGAGATGACCGCACGGTACACCTATATGCCGACTATGATCTTCGACGAGATAGACACCGGAGTGTCCGGAAGCGTGGCGCACAAGATAGGCCAGATGATATGCCGTATGGGGCGCAATATGCAGGTCTTCGCCATCACGCACCTGCCTCAGGTAGCGGCGCAGGGAAATGCCCACTACGTGGTGCGCAAATCCGAAAAGGACGGCCGGAACACCTCCACCCTTTCACTTCTTTCTAAAGAGGAACGCATTCAGGAGATAGCTCGGCTTCTCAGTGGCGAGACCGTCACGCCGGAAGCGCTGGCCAATGCCAAATCCCTGCTTTCTTAAGCTGTACCGACATCGGGGCCGGACCACGAATCGCCACCCGTGAAAACCAGCAATTTCCCCCGGCGCAAAAGCACGGAAATATGTACAAAATTTGCTATCTTTGCGCGAAGCAAAAATTGGCCAGTTTTTCAAGTTTTTCCGATGTACGAATACCATAAACCAGTCCTTCTGAAAGAGAGCGTCGATGCGCTCGTCACTTCGCCGGACGGCATCTATGCGGATGCCACTTTCGGAGGGGGCGGCCATTCCAGGGAAATTCTGGGAAGACTTTCCGAAAAGGGGCGTCTGGTAGCCTTCGACAGGGATGCCGACGCGCTCGACGGGGCGTTCGACGACCCGCGCTTCAAACTCATTCATAACAACTTCCGCTTCATTCACAACTATTCCCTTATCGAGACCCCCGACGGATTCGACGGGATACTGGCGGATCTGGGAGTGTCCTCCCATCAGTTCGACACTGCAGAAAGGGGCTTCTCCTTCCGCTATGACGCGCCTCTGGATATGAGGATGAACAATCAGGCCGCGCTCACGGCTTTGACTGTGGTGAACACCTACCCAGCCGAAGATCTGGAGCGCATATTCCGCATCTACGGAGAAGTGGAGAACGCACACAGGCTGGCAGGCCTTATAGTGAGCGCACGCACGCAGAGTCAGATACTCACCACGTTCGACCTCAACAGGGCCATCGCGGCGGCGACGCCTTCATTTGCCGAGCACAAGTATCTGGCCAAGGTCTATCAGGGTCTGCGCATCGAGGTGAACCAGGAGATGCGGTCTCTGGAGAAATTCCTGGAAGGGGCCATAAAGTCGCTCAAGACCGGCGGAAGACTGTCCGTCATCACCTATCACTCGCTCGAGGACAGGATGGTGAAGAACTTCATCAAGGCCGGGAACCTGGACGGGACGGTGGAGAAGGACCTTTACGGAAGGGCCAACGCCCCGCTGGAGGCGGTAAACCGCAAGCCGGTTCTGCCGTGCGAGGAGGAAATATCACAGAACACGCGCGCCAGAAGCGCCAAACTCAGAGTCGCAGTAAAGATATGAACAGGTACATTCAAATGTTCGGACAGATAGGAAAATCTATCTGGAACGGCTCCCTTCTGCTGCGCATGCACGTGGACAGGTATTTTCTGAAGATAGTCATCTGCCTGGCGATGGCGATGATGGCCATCGGCACAAGCCTTGCCATAGACAACACGCTCATCAAGGTCAAGCGTAACAATGACACCATAAAGGAGCAGCAGAATGTCATCGCGATGAAGACATTCCAGCTCAGCGAGATAACCAGGCGCAGCGCGCTTGAGCAGCGCCTCACCGAACAGGGTTCCAAAGTCCGTAATCCCGAGAAACCGGCATTTGAGATAAAATGAGCAAAAAAGATACGGGAGAAAGACTTGGGCGCGCACTTTACACCATCTACCTTCTGATGCTGCTCGCCAGCTGTGTATGTTTCCTTCGAATCATATACATACAGTTCCTGTGGACTCCTGACCGCGAAATCGGCCGCAAGCTGTCCCTGCCCGTAAGGCAGGAGACATTGGCCCAGAAGCGAGGAAGCATACTCTCGGAGGACGGCAGGCCCCTGGCCATCTCATATCCCCGCTACCAGCTCTACATAGACTGCAACAACACCAAGGACGATGCGCAGTGGAGGAGCGATGCCGCGCAGTTCGCCGTGGGGCTCAGCGAAGCCTTCGGCAAAGATTCCAAAGGAGTCGAATACTACCGTAACCTGCTATACGCCCATCGCGACAAGGGAAGCCACTACCTCAAGCTGGGAAAACCCATAGAAAAGGACCGGCTTGACCGGCTGAGCGAATATCCGCTCATCAATAAAGGCCGCTACAAGGGCGGAGTGTGGACCGAACCCGTACCCATACGCCAATACCCTTACGGGAACATCGCCAGAAGAACCATAGGCAGCGTGACCGAGACCGATGACGCGGCGTTCTACAGCGGAATAGAAGGCAAATTCAACTCCATCCTTCAGGGGAAGGAAGGCTCCTACTATACGAAGAAGACGGACAACGGCTGGGCTCTCGACACTGACAGCCTGTATGTGGACGCCGTGGACGGAAAGAACGTCCTGACCACCCTCAACGTGGACTACCAGGACATCGCGGACAGAGCGCTTCGAAGCCATATAGCTGACAATCAGGACATAGCGGCGGGATGCTGCGTAATTATGGACGTAAAGACCGGGGCAGTGAAGGCTATGGTCAACCTCTCGCGCAACGCACAGGGCGTCCTGGGAGAGAACGACAACGTGGCAGTCACCTGGCGCGGAGAACCGGGATCGGTATTCAAGATAACCACCCTTATGACAGCCCTCGAGGACGGATGCATCACCTCCGTGAACGAGACCATCCCGGGAAACCACGGCATTCTGCCCGGCTACGAGAAACAGAGGGACAAGCACATAGTCGAATACGAACAGAAATACCACACCTCCCAGATTCCGCTCAAATACTGCGTACAGGTATCCAGCAACTACGCATTCCGCTATCTGGCCAAGACTTACTACTCCGACAGGCCGCAGGCGTTCATAGACAAGCTGTTCCAGTATCAGCTGGGCACGCCTTTCGATTTCGACGTGGCGGAGAAGATCACCAGCCCGGACATCAGCACCCCTTCGAAGAAGACCTGGTCGAGAAAGGACCTCACCCAGATAGCGATGGGATATTCGGTCAGCGTGACCCCTATGCACCTGCTGATGTTCTACAACGCCATAGCGAACAAGGGGAAGATGATGAAGCCCTACCTGGTGGAGGGCATAGAGGAGAACGGACGGCTGACGGAGAAGTTCGGGCCTTCGGTTCTGAACGCCTCCATCTGCAGCCCCCAGACCGCTGCCCAGATCACGGAAGCGCTCGCCGCCGTCACTGAGAAGGAGGGCACGGCGTGGAGACTGAAGAACGCTCCGTGCAAGGTGGCCGGCAAGACGGGAACCTCCTACATCTCCATGCCGGGAGGATATTTCAACTCTGAAGGCAAACACAGGAATCAGGCCACTTTCGTGGGATTTTTCCCTATGGAAGACCCTCAATATACGATAATATGCAGTATCTTTACCAACCTTACGCGCATAGAGTATTTCGGCGGAGTAATCCCTGTCCAGGTGGCCTCGGAAACGATAAATGAACTTTACAGGATAGACCCATATTGGAATGAAAATATCTGATCTGACAACAGGCACTTCCAGTGCCGTAATTTATGGTGATGCCGCTGCGGAGGTCAGCTCCGTCTGCTGCGACTCCAGGAAAGTACGGCCGGGAGATCTCTTCATAGCCCTCAAGGGCACCGCGGCCGACGGGAAGGATTACCTGGACCAGGCCATAGCCAAGGGCGCCGCGGCTGCCGTATCCACGGACAGGGCCGGACTGGCGGTGATCGCCGACCGGTTCTATGGCCATCCGTCCGGAAAGCTGACCCTGGTGGGCATCACCGGCACGAACGGCAAAACCACGACCGTCACCCTGCTCTACCGTCTCTTCAAGTCGCTCGGCTACAGGTGCGGACTGCTTTCTACCATTGCCAATTATGTCGATGACATCCGCAGCGAAACCGCGAACACCACGGCCGACCCGCTGACCGTCAACTCGCTGCTCGCGCAGATGGTTCAGGCCGGATGCGAATACTGCTTTATGGAAGTCAGCTCGATAGGCATAGAGCAGCACAGGGTGGATGCCCTGGACTTCAATGTCGGTATCTTCTCGAACCTCACGCACGATCATCTGGACTATCACGGTACCTTCGCCGAATACCTCAGGTGCAAGAAGCTCTTTTTCGACAACCTCGGCAGAAAGGCCGTAGCCATCACCAACGCGGACGACAGAAACGGTCTGGTGATGCTCCAGAACACGAAAGCCAGAAAAGTCACCTACTCCTGTCATTCGATGGCCGACCACACCTGCAAGGTGATGGAGCAGTGCATAGACGGCTCCCAGCTGGTCATCGACGGCACCGAAATCTGGACCAGACTCATCGGCGAACACAACGCCTACAACCTGCTGGCCATCTATTCTACAGCCGTGGAACTTGGCCTGGACAGAGAAAAGGTGATGGTGGCGCTCAGTTCGCTGTCGGGAGCTCCGGGCAGGCTCGAAACCGTAAAGATTCCAGACGGAAAGACCGTAGTCATAGACTATGCACACACTCCGGACGCACTGGAGAACGTACTTAAGGCTCTTAAAGCCGTGAGTCCTAAAAGCGAATTGGTCTGCCTTTTCGGTTGCGGAGGTGACAGAGACCGCACCAAACGCCCGGAGATGGCGAAGGTGGCCCAGAAATACGCGGACAAGATAATCGTGACTTCGGACAACAGCCGTTCGGAGAGCACGGAGGCCATAATGAACGAGATCTGCAGCGGCTTCGATATGAGGGGGCGCTCCAAATCGATGTGCGTGGCCAGTCGCGCCGACGCCATACGTCTGGCCATCAATTTCTCCGCCAGGGGGGCGACCATACTTCTGGCGGGAAAGGGTCACGAGACCTATCAGATACTCGGAACGGAGAAACTTCACTTCGACGAAAGAGAAGTGGTAAACCAGATAATAAATCAGAAATAAACCATGCTGAATTATCTTTTCGATCTGCTCGACAAATTCGACTTCCCTGGGCAGGGCCTGATGAACTACCTTTCCTTCAGGGCCATGCTTGCCAGCGTAATCTCCATACTCGTCTCCATCATTTTCGGCAAGAAGATGAT
This sequence comes from bacterium, assembly GCA_963626825.1. GTDB lineage: Bacteria > Bacteroidota > Bacteroidia > Bacteroidales > UBA932 > Cryptobacteroides. The sequence goes on from CAVFXO010000053.1 coordinate 24,172, forward strand.
AGCCTTCCTGCAGCGCAAGCAGATAGGCGAGACCATACGCGACCTCGGCCTGGAGGGACAGATGAGCAAGAAAGGCACCCCTACGATGGGCGGCATCATAATAATCACCTCGCTCCTGTCGGCAGTGCTTCTGGTATGCGATCTTTCGAACATCTACATCCAGATCCTTATCATAACCACCCTGTGGTGCGGCGCGCTCGGGTTTCTGGATGACTACATCAAGGTCTTCAAGCACAACAAGAACGGCCTGAGCGAGAAAAGCAAGCTCATCGGCCAGTTCGGGCTTGGCCTTACAGTGGCGCTGTTCGTATGCTTCTCCCCTAAAATCGTGGTCCGCGAGACGACCGAGATCGTGAACGAACAGACGCAGCAGACGGAGATCGTCAAGGACGACATCGTGAAGACCACCACGACCACCATACCTTTCGTGAAGGACCACGAGTTCGACTACAAGAACCTCTCCCCTCTCAAGGGCGTGTGGGGATGGTATCTCAAATGGGCCATCTACGCGGCCGTGATCATCTTCATCATCCTCGCCTGCACCAACGGGGCCAATCTTACCGACGGCCTGGACGGGCTGTCGGCGGGCACTTCGGCCATAGTCGGAGTGGTGCTGGGAATATTGGCCTGGCTGGGCGGCAACGCCATAGACTCCTCGTACCTGAACATAATGTACATTCCGGGCACGGGTGAGATCGCCGTATTTATGGCGGCGTTCGTGGGTGCGCTCGGCGGCTTCCTGTGGTACAACACCTTCCCTGCGCAGGTGTTTATGGGCGACACGGGCAGTCTTACGATAGGAGGCATCATAGGCGTGGGCGCCGTGCTGCTGCGCAAAGAGCTGCTGCTGCCCGTCCTGTGCGGCATCTTCCTGGTGGAAGGGCTGTCGGTGATACTGCAGAGGGGGTATTTCAAATACACGAAGAGAAAATACGGCGAGGCCAGAAGGCTGTTCCTGATGGCCCCGATACATCATCATTATCAGAAGAAGGGTCTCCCGGAGCCGCGCATCGTCATACGCTTCTGGCTCGTGGGCATCCTGCTGGCCGTAAGTACATTGGCATTACTGAAACTTAGATAGAAATGTCCAGGATAGTAATTTTGGGAGGAGCCGAGAGCGGAGTGGGCGCTGCCGTTCTGGCCAAGGTGAAAGGCTTTGACGTCTTTCTGTCCGACAACGGCGCCATCAAGGACGAATACAAGTCCACGCTCGAAAAGTGGAACATAGAATATGAGGAAGGCGGGCACACGGAAGAGAAGATCCTGTCCGCAGGCGAGATCATCAAGAGCCCGGGCATCCCGTCGGGCGTACCCATCGTGCGCAAGGCCGAGGACCTGGGGATACACATCATCTCCGAGATAGAATTCGCCGCCAGATACGACACGGCGCACAAAATCTGCATCACCGGATCCAACGGCAAGACCACCACGACCTCGCTCATCTACTACCTGTTCAAGCAGGCGGGACTCAACGTGGGCCTCGGCGGGAACATAGGCAAGAGCTACGCCTACCAGGTAGCCACCGAGCACCACGACTACTACGTGCTGGAGATCAGCAGTTTCCAGCTGGACGGATGCTACGATTTCCGCCCGGACATCGCCATCATAACCAACATCACGCCCGACCATCTGGACCGCTACGACTTCAAGATGGAGAACTACGTGAAGGCCAAGTTCCGCATCACCCGGAACCTCCGCCCGGAGGACTGCTTCATCTTCGACTCGGACGACCAGATAACCATAGGCCACCTGAGCCAGATTCTCATCCAGGCACGCCAGCTCCCATACACTCAGGAAGGTACGGTAGCTCAGGGTGCATACCTGGATCACGACAAGATCGTACTCGACTATAACGAGGACAAGACCGAGATCTATCTTAAGGAATTGGCACTCGGCGGAAAGCACAATATCTACAACTCGATGGCGGCGGCTCTGGCTGCCAAGGCTTCCGGAATCAGCAATTCCGTGATCCGCGAGGCGCTGAGTTCGTTCCAGCCCATCGAGCACAGGCTCGAACCCGTCCTGAGCATAAAGGACGTGCTGTACATCAACGACTCGAAGGCCACCAACGTGGATTCTGCGTGGTATGCGCTGGACTGCCAGACCAGACCTGTCGTATGGATTGTGGGAGGTAAAGATAAAGGTAACGACTACTCAGTTCTTAATGACCTGGTAAAAAGCAAGGTGAAGGCCATCGTATGTATGGGTCTGCATAACGAGCGCATACACGAGGCATTCGAAGAGATAGTCGGAAAAGACCACATTACCGATACCTTCTCTGCAGACGAAGCGGTAAAGGCTGCGGCAGCATTCGCCGAGCCAGGTGACGTGGTGCTCCTGAGTCCGTGCTGTGCAAGCTTTGACCTGTTCAAGAACTACGAAGACAGAGGAGACAAATTCAAGGAAGCTGTAAGAAGTCTATGACAAGCGCGCTGAAGAAAAAGATGCTGCATTTTCTGGATCACCTGACCGGAGACAAGGTGGTCTGGATCATCCTGCTTATGCTGATGCTTCTGTCGGTGCTGTTCATCTTTTCTTCTTCGTCCAGACTTACCACTGCCAACGTGTCCAGAGTGGACATAATGCTGGAACACCTCAAGATCGTGGGACTGAGCCTGGTGCTGGTCATAATCATCTATAACTTCAAAAGCATAGAGTTCTTCAAAAAGTGCTCACGATGGGGCTTCGTAGTCTCGCTCGGCCTTCTTATCTTCCTGAATTTCAAGGGAGTGGAGGTCAACGGTGCCGTGAGGTTCTTCTACATAGGCGGATTACAGTTCCACGTGTTCGAAGTAGTGAAGATCGCTATGATGATGTACCTCGCCTGGGCCATAGACATGCTTGAATCCAGGGAACAGACCCTTCTGGACAAGGTTCCGTGGCTGAGCGAAAAGCTTCAGAACAAAAAGATGCGCCAGGTGGTATTCCTGTACGTGCCGTTCGCAGTCACCGTCTTTCTGGTGATGCGAGGTTCGAACACCACCGCCCTGTTCCTGGCCCTGCTTATGATAATCACCATCGTGATAGGCTCGGGCGAATGGAAGCTGGTCGTCGAACTTGGCGTGCTGCTGCTGGTGGCCCTGGCAGGGGTTTACTCCATATACAGCATATCGAAAAACCACGGGGACAATCCTCCGAAATTCCAGCGCGTGGGCACGGCCATAGGACGTGTCCTGTCCGGGGATATGGTCAAGGAATACCACAAGGCCACCACACAGGAGGACAGGCAGAGGGCACTGGACAAGCTGCGTCAGCCATACAGCGCGAGAATTGCCATACACCAGGGCAAGATTCTGGGCAAAGGTCCGGGGCAGAGCACGCAGAGATATGTGGTGCCCGACATCTCGGAAGACTATATGTTCAGCTTCATAGTCGAGGAATACGGCTGGCTGAGCATGTTCGTGGTAATGCTCTACCTGTCTCTGCTGGCCAGAGGAACGCTTATAATCAAGAACTGCGCGAACAACATCTTCGCAAAGAGCGCCATCTTCGGACTGGTCCTTCTCATATCGGGCCAGGCCTTCGTGCACATCTTCGTGAACATGGACCCTGGAATCCTCACCGGACAGACCCTGCCGCTACTCTCCCACGGCTCGTTCGCCTTCATATGCTTCAGCGGAGCATTCGGAATAATATTGTCAATAAGCAGAATAGCCAACAGGGGCATGGCCCGTGCCAGCAAGAACGCCGAGCCGCTGCTCGCCCCTGCCACAGATACCAACGATACTGTGTCCGAAGGACTTTCGGACCTTGAAGAATTCGAATCAGATGAATTATAGACCGATCAGAATCATCATCAGCGGCGGCGGCACCGGGGGACACATCTTCCCGGCAGTGTCCATCGCCAGCAAATTCAGAGAACTCAACCCGGACAGCCAGATCCTTTTCGTCGGTGCCAAGGGCAAGATGGAGATGGAAAAGGTCCCTGCCGCAGGTTTCGACATAATTGGCCTTCCTATCTGCGGACTGCAGAGAAAGCTCTCTCTCAAGGGCCTGGCCCACAATGTCCAGGTGCCTTTCAAAGTGCTCTACAGCCGTGCCAAGGCCAGAAAGATCATACGCAAGTTCGCCCCTGACATCGCCATAGGCGTGGGCGGATACGCCAGCGCGCCGCTTCTTAGCGCCGCAGTCAAATGTCACATCCCGACCCTCATCCAGGAACAGAACGGATTCGCCGGACTGACGAACAGGATGCTGGCCAAGGACGTGGACCGCATCTGCGTGGCCTACGAGGGGATGGAGAAATTCTTCCCTGCCGACAAGATAGTGATGAGCGGGAACCCTATCCGCCCGAGCATAGTGAAAGCCACCGAAGAGATGAAAGCCGAAGGTCTGAAACATTTCGATCTAAGCACTGACAAAAAGCATCTTCTTATCGTAGGAGGAAGTCTGGGCTGCGGCACCCTTAACCGCGCCATGATGAAATGGATAGGCGAAGGGCTTCCGGGAGGTGAGGACATAGAGGTGATCTGGCAGTGCGGCAAGTTCTACGAGAATCAGGTCCGCGAGTTTATGGCTTCTCACGAATGCCCTTCCGTTCACTGGAGCGCATTCATAGACAGGATGGATCTCGCCTACGCCTGCACCGATCTGGTTCTGTCCCGCTCGGGGGCAAGCTCCATTTCGGAGATCTGCGTGGCCGGCAAGGCCTGCATCTTCGTGCCTTCCCCGAACGTGGCGGAAGACCACCAGACGCATAACGCATTGGCCCTCGTGAACAGGGGCGCCGGACGGCTGGTCAAGGACAGCGAGGCTGTGGAGAAGCTCATCCCGCAGGCGCTGGAGCTCGTGCACGACGGGCAGGAATTGGCCCGGATAGAGGAGAATGCACTGAAAATGGGCCTCAAGGACGCGGCGCAGATCATAGTGGACGAAGCTTATAAACTGCTGGAAGACAAATGAAAAACGTATATTTCATAGGGATAGGCGGTATCGGGATGAGTGCCATCGCCAGATACTATAATTACAAGGGATACGCCGTAAGCGGATATGACCGTACGCCGAGCGACCTTACGCACGCGCTTGAGGCTGAAGGAATTGCGGTCCATTACGAGGACAGGCCCGACCTGGTGCCTTCCGACAGGGAGGAGACACTGGTCATCTACACCCCTGCCATCCCGGCTGACCTTCAGGAACTGGTGAAGGTGCAGACCGAAGGCTATCACGTGGTCAAACGCTCCCGCGCGCTCGGGGAACTGACCAAGGGGCAGAGGACTCTGGCCGTAGCCGGAACGCACGGCAAGACCACCACCTCCACCCTCGTGGCGCACATTCTTCAGAGTTCGCCGGAGGGCTGCAGCGCTTTCCTCGGAGGCATTTCCCGGAATTACGGGACCAATTTCCTGGTAAGCCGGAACGATGTGGTGGTAGTGGAAGCCGATGAATTCGACCGGTCGTTCCTGCAGCTTCACCCTCAGATAGCGGCCATCACGGCTATGGATGCGGACCATCTGGACATCTACGGAGACCTGGAGCACGTACAGGAAGCCTACAGAGCCTTCGCAAGCCAAGTTGGTGATGCTATAGTGGCCAAGTGGGGGCTGCCGCTCAAAGCGGAAGACTACCGCGCGCATCTGTATTCATATCATATCGACGAGAAGAATGCCGATTTTCACGCAGAGAACCTCAGGTTATCCTCTGACGGTCACTACACCTTCGATCTGGTGCATCCGCACGGGGTCATAAAGGACATCAGGGTCGGCACGCTTGGCCTGCTGAACGTGGAGAACAGCGTGGCGGCTGCAGCCATCTGCCTGCTTCACGGAGTGGATGAGAAATATATACGAGAAGGCATCGGCACCTTCCAGGGAGCGAAAAGGCGTCTGGAGGAGTATATCAACCGTCCCGATCAGACCTATATAGACGATTATGCTCATCATCCGGCGGAGCTCGAGGCTAGCATCAGGACCATCAAGGGCATCTTCCCGGGGAGAAAGCTCACGGCCGTATTCCAGCCTCATCTTTACACGAGGACCAGGGACTTCGCGCCGGAATTCGCCCGCGCTCTGAGCCTGGCCGACGAGGTGGTGCTGCTGGACATCTACCCCGCCAGGGAACTGCCGATTCCGGGAGTAACTTCCGAAATCATTTATAAAGACTTAACTTGCGCGAAGAAATGGCAGCTTCACTGCGACGACCTGCCCGACTGGGTAAGGTCACACAGGACGGACGTGCTGGTAACCTTTGGGGCCGGCAACATAGACCGGCTGGTGGAGCCTATAGCGCAAATACTTGACAGATAATATGAAACCTACGCTCAAGACCTGGCTTTCCGGACTTTTCCTCCTGGTATTCTTTACCGGGACAGGGTCGCTGCTTGTCCTGAGCGGAAGGTCCAACCACGAGATAGACTGCAAGGATGTGCAGATATCCATCCAGGGCAGGCACCAGTTCATAGAGGAAGAGGAGATACGCCGGGCCCTGTCCACCTATTACGGCGTGATAGTCGGCGAAAGGCTGGATGACCTGGATCTGAACAGGATGGAAAGCATACTGGATCTCAGACCAGCCATACGCAAAAGCGAAGCCTGGGTGACCAGGGACGGGATCCTCCACATCGAGATCAGACAGAGGGACCCGGTGATGAAAGTGGTGGACGGCAAGGGGAACGGCTACTACGCCGATGCCGACGGAATCGTGTTCCCGCTCAGCAGCCTCTACGAAGCCGACGTGCCGGAGATAAGGTGCGAGCAGGCCAAGGGGCTCTCCATCCAGTGGCTGACCGACGCCATAGACCTGGTGCACTATCTGTCGCAAAACGAGAAGTGGAACAGCAGGATAATTGCGTACGGTGTGGCTGAAAATGATGATTTTATCTTGTTTTCTGACCGGGAGCGGATTATCTTTGGAGATTTTAAGGACAGAAGCCGGAAACTGGACTATCTGGACAAATATTTCACGAGGATACAGCCTCGGGGAGAAGAATACAAGTTGGTGAACTTAAAATATAAAGGACAAATAATATGCAGGAAGAAAGATATGTAGCTGTGGTGGACTTCGGCTCGTCCAAAGTCAGCCTTTGCGTCAGTTCCGTTAAGGACGGGGCTCCGGACCGGATTCTTTTTTTCAAAGGGCTGCCTTCCGAAGGAATAGTAAGAGGGAACATCCTCAATCCGCAGAAAGTGGCGGCGCCGCTCCGGTCGCTGATCGGCGAAGCGCAGGCCCAGACAGGCCTGCACATCACGCTCGCGGTGGTCAATCTTCCGCGCTGGAACGTCAGGACACAGAACATCAGCCACAGAATGGACGACCGCGACCCTTCCGCCTACATTACGCAGAATGACATCCATTCCCTGTCGGAATTTGCATACAGCGAACTGAACCACAGGATAGACAACAGGACTGACATCATCTACGGCATACTTCCGCAGTCCTATTCGACCGAAGATATGCTTCAGGTGGCCGAAGATGACGTGATCGGCGCCACCAGCAGCTTCCTGGAGGGACATTTCATCGCCTTCACGGGGGCCAGGCGATATAAGGACAACATCGACCGCGTGCTGAGCGACGTGGGGCTGTCCGCAGCCGACTACGTGTTCTCCCCTGTCTGCGAATCCGAGAACGTAATCACGGAAGAGGAGAAGGACCGCGGTGCGGCGCTGGTTGAGATCGGCGCAGAGGTGACCTCGGTATCCGTTTACCACAAGGGGGCGCTCCGCTACTACAGCGCATTCCCGTTCGGAGGCAAGGTCATCACCTCAGACATACACACGGAATGCAACATTCCGGACAAATTGGCCGAAAATCTGAAGCTCGCCTATGGATTCTGCACTCCGGACAGGCTCCAGACGCTCTCGGACAAGACCATCAAGATAGACAATCCGGCATCCAGCGAATCTCAGCAGCTGACCGTCAAATACCTGGCGGAGATCATCTATTGCCGTATGAACGAGATTCTCAATGCCGTGATGCATCTGATAGGTGAAAGCGGACTGGACAACAACCTGCGCGCAGGCATCATCCTGAGCGGCGGCGGATCGCTGATTCACTGCTGCTGCTCACTGGTGTCGTCGATGACCGGACTCCCCTGCCGTATCGCCTACCCGGGACTTTTCCTCTCGCCTAAGGAAAACGCACTGGAAGGCCTGCTGCTCAATGCCGCATACAACGAATATCTGAACTGCGCCGTTCCTGCGACCGAAGAAAAGAAGAAGGCTGAAGAGGCGGCGGATGAAGAACCTGATGAAGAGCCGATTCTCGTCGCGCCGACCATAGAGCCGGAACCTGTGCAGAAACCGAAACCTGCCGCCAGACCGAAAACACAGAAGAAGCCGAACTTCTTCAGCAAGATGGGGCACAGCATCAAACAGGCAACTACCCACGTGGGAGATATGTTTGAAGGATTTTACGACAGCGCCACCGACGACAACACGAATAAATAGCAAGACCATGAGCGAATTAGACAATACACTGGAAATGATACTTCCCAACGACTGGGCCAAGTCCGACTCCATCATCAAGGTCCTGGGAGTGGGCGGCGGCGGATGCAATGCCGTCAACTACATGTACGGCCAGAAGATAGAGGGATGCAATTTCATAGTCTGCAATACCGACGCCCAGGCACTCTCTGCCTGTGACGTTCCTACCAAGATACAGCTCGGCGAAGGGCTCGGAGCGGGCACAGACCCTACCAGAGGCCGCAACGCCGCCATCGAGTCGCAGGACAAGATAAGGGATAAGATCCTGGACGGGAACACCCAGATGCTGTTCATCACCGCCGGAATGGGCGGCGGCACCGGCTCGGGCGCCATCCCCGTAATTGCGAAAATGGCCAAGGACGCCGGAATCCTTACCGTGGGCGTAGTCACCCTTCCGTTCAAGTTCGAGGGCAGGGAGAAGCTTACCAAGGCCATTGACGGCATACACGAGCTGGAGAAGAACGTGGACAGCCTCATCACCATCAAGAACGACAACCTCTACATCGCCTACGGGGACCTTCCTTTCCACAAGGCCTTCGCCAAGACCGACGAGGTACTCTGCACCGCGGTGAAGTGCGTGATCGAGATCATCAAGACCAAAGGTCACATCAACATCGACTTCCAGGACATCAAGAATATGATGAAAAACAGCGGAATGGCCCTTATGGGACAGGGCGAGGGACGCGGCGAGAACAGGCTCAAGGAAGCTGTGGACAAAACGTTCAAATCTCCGCTCCTGAACGACTTCGACCTCAAGACGGCCCGCAAGGTTCTTCTTAACATCACGATGGGCGAGAATGACGAAAACATCACGATGAACCAGTCCCGCGAGCTGAACGACCTCATAGCCGAATACACCGGCGGGGACAACAACTTCAAGTACGGCATCACCCTCAGCAAGGATCCCGACATCCACGACACCATCAAGATAACGGCCATCGCCACCGGATTCAAGTTCAGTGACATATTGGCACCGGAGATCAAGGAGAACGATCTGATCATCGTGGACTACAACTACGAATACCGTCCGGAAGGAAACGAGGTCCAGTTCAAGGATACCACCACCTCCTTCGGCTCCGGCCACATAGGATTCAACACCACAGAGAACAAGTCAAAGATAAAATACGATCCGGAGAACAAGCCTCGTATGCTCAGCGGCGACGAGGATGCCCTCAAGGATCTCGAAACAACACCAGCAATCAGAAGATCACAGAAATGAGAAGGACAAGAGTAAGATTTGCGCCATCCCCTACCGGACCTCTCCATATGGGCGGCGTCCGCACGGCGCTTTATAACTATCTGTATGCCAAGCAGAAAGGCGGAGATTTCATCATCCGCATCGAAGATACCGACTCTGCCCGCTTCGTTCCCGGAGCGGAAAAATACATAATCGAAGCGCTCAACTGGTGCGGCATCATCCCCGACGAGGGAGTGGATGAGAACGGCAACGTGGTGGAGACACCGTCAGAGCGCCATCCGCACGCGCCTTACAGGCAATCTCAGCGCAGGGACATCTACCGCAAGTACGCCGAGCAGCTCATAGATGCTGGTTGGGCCTACTACGCATTCGATTCCTCCGAAGAGCTGAACGCGCTCCGCGCCGAGGCCGAGGCCAAAGGAGAAACCTTCATCTACAACCATCAGACCCGCGGAAAACTCCGTAACTCTCTTACCCTTCCGGAAGAAGAAGTGAAAAGGCTCCTGGAGGAGACCACGGACTGGACCATACGCTTCAAGATGCCTGAGGACAGGATCGTGAAGATGGACGACCTCATCCGCGGCCACGTGGAGGTGAATTCCTCCACCCTGGACGACAAGGTGCTCTGGAAACGCGCAGATCTTCTGCCTACCTACCACCTCGCTAACATCGTGGACGATCACCTTATGGAGATAACAGAGGTAATCCGCGGCGAGGAATGGCTTCCTTCACTTCCACTCCATTACCTTCTCTACGAAGCATTCGGATGGACAGATACGCAACCTCGTTTTGCGCATCTCCCTCTGCTTCTCAAGCCTGTGGGCAACGGCAAGCTCTCTAAGCGCGACGGCGACAAGATGGGATTCCCAGTATTCCCTCTCGTCTGGACCAATTCGGCAGGTGAAACCTACCACGGATACCGCGAGGACGGATACTTCCCAGAGGCCTTCGTGAATATGCTCGCGATGCTGGGCTGGAACCCCGGCACAGAACAGGAACTCTTCACTATGGAAGAGCTTGCGCAAAGCTTCTCTCTGGACAAGGTAAGCAAGAGCGGCGCCAAGTTCAACCCGGACAAAGCCAAGTGGTATAATAAGGAATACCTTCGTATGAAGAGCGACGAGGAGCTCGCTTCTCTCTATATGCCAATTCTGGAAGCGCACGGCGTCAAGGCCGAATTCGAATATGTGAAGAAGGTCGTGGGCGTCATCAAGGAAAGAGCTACATTCGTAGCCGATTTCTGGACCATAGCGCCTTACCTTTTCATCGCACCTTCCGAGTATACGCAATATAACGTCAAAGCCGGCGCTTCTACGGAAAAACCAGCAGATGGCAGACCGGTGGATCCGCGCGCCAAGGTATATGACAACACTCTTACCGAACCGTTCCTGGCTAAAGACGTGGACAAGTTCTGGAAAGAGGAGACCTACGCCGATGCACTCCGTGCTGTCGAAAATTCCGAGGCAGACACTTTGGAAGATTACATCCGCGCCGCAGAAATGCCAATGGGCAAGGTGATGAATTGTATAAGACTAGCCCTCACCGGATCTGCCAGCGGACTTGGCATACACGATATTATGAATCTTATCGGAAAAGATGAGACTCTTCGCCGTATGCATTGGATTAAAGAAAGACTGAGCTCCGTAAAATAGATTACTTATGAAAATTGGTATCTGCAGCGATCACGCTGGTGTAGAATTTAAGGCCAAGCTTATCAAAAAACTTGAGAAAAGAGGATTCGAGGTAGTCAATTACGGCACCGACAGTCTCGAGAGCTGCGACTACTGCGACTTCGCGCACAAATTGGCACGCGGACTCGAGATCGGCGAAGTGGAGAAGGGAATCGCGATCTGCGGCACAGGCAATGGTATGGCGATGACACTCAACCACCACCCTATCATTCGCGCGGGATTGGCGTGGGACGTCGAGATAGGCAAACTCGTAAAGCAGCATAATAATGCCAATGTGCTCGTGCTCCCTGCACGTTTCATATCATACAGAAAAGCCAGCGCCATCACAGACGCCTGGCTGGATAGCGAATTTGAAGGCGGAAGACATTTAAGACGAATTGAAAAGATCCCCGTTCTCAAATAACATCGAAGATTACCCGGAAGGGATAATTCTTCCTATAGACAAGCCTTACTGCTGGACATCGGCCGACGTGATCAGAAAGATCAAGTGGGCCGCGTGCCGGCATTTCGGGAAGAAGAACCTGAAGGTGGGTCACGCCGGGACACTTGACCCGCTGGCTACGGGAATACTTCTGGTGTGCATTGGCCCGGCCACACGAAAGGCTGAAGAGCTTCAGCGTTCTGCCAAGCAGTACCGCGCAGGAATCAGTTTCGGGGCCACCACAGCCTCTTATGACAGAGAGAAGGAGATTGACCGCAGATGCTCTCTGGACGGGGTCAGCAAATCGGCTCTGGAAGCCGTGCTACCGCAATTCATCGGGGAGCAGGATCAGATAGCGCCACTTTTCAGCGCCAAGTCGGTGGACGGAGTAAGAGTGTATGAATTGGCGCGTAAACGCCTGAAGGCCGGACTTCCGCTCGAGGATACTGGCATTATCCAGTCCGCACGAATAAACATCTATAATATACAGTTAGAAGACTGGCTCACCGAGCCCGAACCAGCCGGAGATCGCGACGCACGGGGGAAGATCAATGTGGCAGACCTTTCCGGAGAGAAACTTCCTACCGCGATTTTAACAATCGACTGTTCCAAAGGGACTTACATCCGCGCCCTGGCTCGCGATCTGGGCGAAGCTCTGGGCAGCGGCGCCTTTCTGTCTTCGCTTCGCCGCACCGCGAACGGCGGCTTCACCATAGCCGACGCCGTCACCCTCGACGAGGCCCTGCAGCTGCTGGAGTAATCCGGAAGGCGAAAATTCCCAAGAGTTCCTGGAGAAGATTACGCCTGTTTTTGCGCCGCTACATAAATAACTCCGTGGCTGTCACTATACATTGGAAACGACCGGAATATTCATTAAGTTTCAGCCCGAATGGAGTTATCAATGTCATAATGTTGGCACAGCGAGTCCCGGTCTCCTCCATAAACGATGCCTGCCTTTCCCGCAATTTGCAGTCATATTCCTTGTCAATCTGAAAATCTTTGGATGAAAACTTGCACTCGCAAAGATTGATGATCCTGTCAGCGCGATCAATCAAGAGATCTACCTGAGAGTTCGAACCTATCCATGAGTAAGTCTCCGTGTGTACTCCAGAAATCCCAAGCGCCGACTTTATCTGCCGGATGTGCTGGAAGCAGACATTTTCAAAGGCAAAACCTCTCCACGAATTTACCGTAGGACTGTTCTGCTGGTGTTGCCAATACTCCGTGTCATCAGTCCCCTTCTTCCCGATAAAATAATTATGGAACAGACAAAAATTGTCTATAAGCCGATAACGCGTGCATTTCTTCGGTTCGGCAAAATATCGAAACGGTTCGATGAAATCACTTTCCACAAGCGCGCGGAGGAGTTTTGTAAATTCTCCACCATTTCCTATTTTCGTAGCTTTCAGTATCTCTTCCCTCGTATATCCTATCCGCTTTGAAGATAGGAATTTTATGAGCTTCTCGGCATTCTCGGCGTTCTTGAAGATTGCTCCAAAAAGCCTGTCATACTCATTGGCAAGTTTTCCTTTCCTGTTGAATATAATGGAATCCACGTTTTGAGCGAGGCTCTTGCCGACAGTAAAAAGATTGAGATAATAAGGAATACCACCGAATATCATATAGGCCTGAATGATGTCGTAACGGTCAAAACACACATTGCGGGAGATGAAAAATTCTTCACATTCGCGCAAGGTGAAAGGTTCAAGCTTAATCTCTGCCGTTACTCTGTCATAAAGACCGCCTTTCCCGTTAAGAAGGTTGTCGGAAACCCACGATACGGCAGAACCGCACACAACGAGCATAAAGTCCTCCCGTTTTGCCCCCCAACCATTCCAAAAAGACTCAAAGGCCGTCACAAATCCGGATCGGGGTGTGTCCAGCCAGGGAAGCTCATCGATGCAGACAAGCAACCTCTCGCCTTTGACGGCTTTTCTTTCGAGGAACTGTTCCAAGATAAAAAACGCATCAAGCCAATTTTCAGGCGCAGACTCAAAATCGGCCCCGTAACGTATCAGCGAGTGGGTAAAATGCTGCAGTTGCTTGGCCAGCAAATCCTTTTCCTTCAATTCGATAGGAGAAAGCGCCGTATGAGAAAACGTCTCCTTGCCTTTAAAGACTTCGTTCATCAGAAATGTCTTGCCAACCCTCCACCGTCCATACAAAACAACGAATTCAGGACGTTTGCCGACATACAATTTTTCAAGCTCAGATATTTCCGATTGATTACCGGGCCTTTTCGAGGGCGCGCCAGTAGGCTTCGTCGAAGTCGGCGGGATGAACATATTCTCCGTCACGATCTATCTTAAACGAGAGGTAGGTGATGGGGATGTTCTTTTCCAGGAACATCTTCTCGTAGAAGGTCTGGACCTGATAAACGACACTGTCCAGCCCGGGCAGAGAATCTTTCTCCCGATAAAGGTCTTTGGTGGAACAGATCTGAACGAGTTCATTGGCCCGGACCACAGCCTCGGTATATTCGTGAAGAAATCGCGAGTCGGTCTTAAGATGTACGATGCCGCCAGGGCACAACATCTGACGATACCTTTCCAGAAACAGCGGCGAGGTGAGGCGCGAATTCTCGCTTTTCATCTGCGGGTCGGAGAACGTGAGCCAGATCTGCGACACCTCCCCCGGCGCGAAGAACGCCGTGATGAATTCTATACGGGTACGCAGGAACGCGACATTCGGGATCTTCTCCACCGTGGCAGTCTTGGCCCCCTTCCACAGACGGGCGCCCTTGATGTCCACGCCGATAAAACACTTGTCGGGATACCTTCTGGCCAGGTCTATGGTGTATTCGCCCTTCCCGCAGCCAAGCTCCAGAATAATCTCCGCATCCGGCCGGCCGAACATCTTCTCGCCCCAATGCCCCTTTATAGGATGATCTGTAAGATTGAAAAAGCCTCCTGAAAGAACCTCTTCGCTTGAAGGCTGCAGCAGACAGGAGAAAGTCTCGTTTTCTGCAAATCGTCTGAGTTTATCGTGTCCCATATCGTCTCCACGTTATTCCAAGTCCGTTTATCGCTTCCGCGCCGTCCTGAGGATATATCACCAGCCGCCATCGCCCGCCGAGAGGGAAAAGCACACCCTCGCGGTAAGGCTGCCTGCGAGAAGAAATCTCCATCACCACCCTCTCCACATGGATGTCACTCTCCGGAGAAACCCATCTGACATCCAGAGGAAGGCTCGCCGGAGCGACATTATTTTCAGTTTTGGGGCTGGTATATAGCGAGATGTCGTACAGGGCCAAGGAATCCACATCCTCCAGCACGAACTCGTATGCAGCACGCTCCCCCTTTATGAATTCCGAACCGCGGTCCGGCTTCTGACAGGAGAAAACCGTGACGAGCAGCACCGGCAGAAGCGCCGCGCACCTACTTCTGCGGCTTGCCATTCTCATTCTTGTTCCCATTGCCGCCGCGCGACTTGTTCTTCTTGCGCTTCTTCTTCGGCGAATCGAATCTGGAGATGCTGCCCTCACCCACGGCGGTGACGAACTCGGGCGAACCCGGTTCGACATCCGGAATGAGCGATTGCGGACGTATGCCCCTGCGATTCATCTCTTGAATCTCGCGAACCTCCTCCGCAGGCACAGGGTAAAGATTGGCATCCGAAGACTTATCGTAAGAGAAATACATCATCTCCGCGAGAATATCCGTCTTTCTCAGGTAGGCCAATCCGTCCTCGAACTCGAGCGGACCGCTTACCTTAGGAATGCGGCTCTGCGCGTCGAGATAGGTAGGCACCTCGTAATTGATGCAGCACTTGAGTTTCCCGCATTGGCCTGCAAGCTTCTGGGGGTTCAGGGACAAATCCTGGCACCGCGCCGCGGCCGTACTGATGCTCTTGAAGTTCGTGACATAATTGGCACAGCAGAGCGGCCTTCCGCAGATGCCGATGCCTCCGATGAGTCCGGCTTCCTGGCGTGCGCCGATCTGCTTCATCTCTATCTTGATGCGGAATTCCTCGGCGAAGACCTTGATCAGCTGGCGGAAATCCACGCGACCGTCGGCAATGTAATAGAAAATGGCCTTCGAGCCGTCGCCCTGAAACTCCACGTCGCCTATCTTCATCTCGAGACCCATAGTGGCGGCTATGCGCCTGGCCTCTATCATCGTCTGCTGCTCGCGCTCGGTGGCAGCCAGCCATTTGTCTATGTCGGCCTGACGCGCCTTGCGGTAGATCTTCTTGAATTCATAGGAGGCTGGATCTATGCGGCGTCGCTGCAACTGCTTGTAAACCAGCGGTCCTTCAAGAGAAACCATACCCAGATCATATCCGGAGGCAGCTTCCACCACCACCTTGTCACCCTGACGTATGCTCTGACCGGAGTCGTTCCGGTAATAACCCTTGCGTGTATTCTTGAATCTTACCTCGAAAATATCCCTATATTCTATGGCTGGGACATCCTTCAGATAATTGTGTACTGCCAGCTTGCAGCAGCCCTCCTTATATGTGACCTCCCTGGTTCCGTCCTCGCAGTCCACGATCTGACATCCCCGGAAGCAATCGTATTTCTTAGATTCGTTCATATCGACCTGTATAGTGAATTCACCAAATCGGTGAATAGAATTTTCGTGTTGACGTTCCTGCCAATCAGCATCCGGGCCTTGCTGAAGCAATCCAGAGCCTTGCGCGGGAAAGTTTTCCGGCTCCTAGCCGCCCAGTCCGAAAGTTCCGCCTCCGGATACGGACCGGCCGAAACCAGCGACGGCATACCCTGTTGATACAGGAACACGTCCCTGAGCCTGTCAGCGGCAAATTTACAAAAACTTTTCGCTTTTTCCTTTGACGGAAGCGCGGCCAGCTGATCCCCTATCTCCAGACAGGCATAGAGATCATGTGCCAAAAGCCCCTGCATAAGGGAACGGAGCAGCTGAACCTGCTCTGCGCTGCCCTCCACGACATCACGTCCGGACACCTTGTCAAGCCTTATCTGCTGACATCTGGAGGAAATGGTCACCAGCACCTGCGCCGGCGCGTGGGTGATAAGAATGAACTGAGTGAGTTTCGGCGGCTCCTCGATGAGCTTGAGCAGCCGGTTCGCCGCATCCTTGTTCATCTTCTCGGGCAGATAGACCAGCACGCTGCGGTATCCCTTCTCCAAAGCGCTGAAGGACAGCTTCTCCAGAAGAGACTTGGCCTCATCGACCTTGATCATCGCGTTCTTGCCCTCTATCTCCAGAGCCTCGCTGAGTTCGTTTTCGGTAAAATACGGGTTAGACTGCACCAGAGAGCGCCATTTGTCTATGTAGTCATCGCTTTTCCCTGTATTCACGGGAAAAATGCAGTGCAGATCGGGGTGGATCAGCTTGGCGATCTTGTTGCACGACGGGCACACCCCGCACGAATCGCCCTGAGTCCTGCTGCGGCAGTAAAGGTACTGAAGGAAAGCCAGCGCCATAGCCACTGCACCGCCGCCGTCGTCCTCGTGGAACATAATGGCGTGAGGCACCTTCCCGGAATCTACCATTCCCTTGAGCGCCTGCACGATCTTCCCGTTACCCTTGATCTGCGAAAAACCCATTCTACGACTTTCTGACAGTGTTATATCCGGCTATTCCGGTCAGGTATTCCTTCTCCCGACCGTCCCGGAAGCAGTTCAGGGCATCCACCGCATCCTGAATATACCGCTCCAGGATCACCTCGGCCTTCTCCACGCCCTGATGTTCGAATACAAATGTACGAATTTGCTCGCAATACTCGGGATGGTTGTGAATGTCAAAAAGCATTTTTCTGATTTCATCCTCCCGCGGCGAGCCTTCCAGTGCACAAAGCAGCGGAAGCGTAATCTTCTGCTCCTTGAGATCTATCCCCACGGGCTTGCCCAAAGCCGCATCGCCTACATAATCCAGAATGTCGTCCTTGATCTGGAAGGCGATGCCCAGCGAATAGGCATACTTTTTCACCTGTGCCAATTGGCCCTCGTCCGCACCGCTCGCGATGGCCGCGCTCAGACAGGCGGTCTCGAAAAGGGACGCGGTCTTGCAATAGATGATCCGAAGATAATCCTTCCTCTCCGTCCTCTCGCCCGACGCCTTTTCCAGCTGAAGCATCTCGCCTTCCGCAAGGCAGGTCATGGCGTTCGAGAACACATCCACGATCTCCTCCTGGTGGTCCTTGACCTCCACCACCAGCTCCATAGCCCGTGCAAGCCAGAAATCCCCCACAAGCACGGCGGCCTGCGGGCCAATTTTCGAACAAAGCGTAGGCTTGCCGCGCCGCAGAGTGCTTTCATCAGCCACATCGTCGTGAAGAAGAGTGGCATTATGCAGCAATTCCGTAGCTGCGGCCACCTTAACGGCGTCCTCGCTCACCTTTCCACTGATGATGCGCGCCACCAGAAGCGCCATCAGCGGGCGGAGCATCTTGCCGCTATGTGAAACGATATCGTCATTCACCGCCTGCAGAAGATGGACATCAGACTTCAATGCGCCTTTTATCTGCCCGTTAAGAAGGGTCCAGTCCTCTCCCAGAAAATCTATAATTTCGTCCCTAAGCATCATTAAACTCAAAAACAAGCCGCGCGAAAACCGTGCGGCTTGCTGTACTGCAATTCACTTCAGATTAAAAGTAAAGGGTAAGCGTGGCAGCTATGCCGGTGCATTTCTGATCCTTTACCGCGTCGCCCACAGCCGCTGCAGAAACGCTGGTCTTCGAACTGCCGTCCTCAGCTTCCTTGTACATAGATCCGAGATCCCAGTAATACTTGACTGAGATGGCCGCGAAGTCGAACACCTTTACGCCGGCACCGACACCGACACCGTAGTCGAACCTGTTACGGTTGTTCCACTTGTCAGAATCGCTGTTCGTGGTGTCCAGGCTGTATCCTGCCGCTGAAGCGATGGTGGAAACGGCCTTCTTCGTGGCGTCATCCTTAAAGCTGCTGACCGCCTCCGTGGTAAGAGCGTATCCGACGTACGGCTCGGCGAACACGAAAGGCTCCACTACACCGAAATCATAACCCCAGGCCACGCGTACAGGAACTTCGAGATAACCTGTCTTGCTGTCCAGAGTGATGTCATAATTTCCCAGGCCAATCTGCTTGAGCGTGGTGTTGAGAGTCTGACCCTTCACATTATAGAGAACTCCCGGCTGAACGCTGAATCCGAGCGGAAGACCCACATTATAAACGATACCCACGTGATACTGGCTGACTGATTTGGTCTCAGCGATGTCAGTATAGGCATCATTGAGGTTCGTGGCCGCAGTGGTAAGACCGCCCACGATACCTATCTGTGCATTTGCACTGACTGCAGCCATCAGAGCCACAGCCGCTGTCAGAATAACTTTTTTCATAACAAACTGTCTATTTTTGAAATAATGTCTTCTTTTGAAACCACACCCACCGTCTTGTCCACGACCTCGCCGTTCTTGAAATAGATGAGGGTAGGTATACTCAAAACCCTGTATTTGAAAGCCACTTCGCGAGCCTCGTCCACATTGCATTTGCAGACGACGGCCTTTCCTTCCACCTCGGAGGCGACTTCCTCCACGGTAGGAGCGAGCATACGGCAGGGACCGCACCAGGTGGCCCAAAAATCAATGACCACAACCGGCGAAGATGTGAGAACTTCGTTCAGGTTCTGATTGGTAACCGTTACTTCCATAATTCTTAAATCTTTTTGTCAATTATCCAGGTGAAGGCTCTGAGTCCCAGGTCCGGGTAAGCCAGATCCTTCTGATGCAGGGCCTCCAGCAAAGCGTCGGCCTTGTCGTCATCCACTATGGTCAACAGCGCCTGATTCGTCTCGGGCCAGGCGTGATTACCATAATGAGGAGTTCCGTTTTCACTTCCGCGGCCCCAGGTCTCACCCCAGCGGGTGAAGCCTCTCTGGCCGTATTCATCCAGGATATCGACGATCTCCTCGCCGTAAGCCTGGCTGTATGTCACAAATATAGCAATCATTTCTTAATTCTATTTTCCTGCCTCGTGGCAAATATACAATAAACCGTCGGAATAAGTACCAGCGTGACTATGGTTGACACCGTAAGTCCCCAGCATACCACCATACCCAGGCTAACCCACATCTCAGATCCTTCACCTATGCCAAGCGCCATAGGAACCATACCGAGCACTGTGGTGAGGGTGGTCATAAGGATAGGGCGCAGACGGCTTCTGGCAGCCTCCACGGAGGCATCCACAACGCTCATTCCCCTCTCGCGGCACAAAATCGTGTAGTCTATGAGCACGATACCGTTTTTCACCACGATACCCAGAAGAATGATGATACCGATTATCGCCATCACGCCGAGAGCCGTATTGGTAAGGGTCAGACCCCAGATGACGCCCACAAGCGCGAACGGCAGAGAGAACATTATCACGAACGGCGACATAAACGACTCGAACTGAGATGCCATCACCATATATACCAGGATGATCATAAGTACTATGAGCACGATCATATCCCCGAACATATCCTGCTGGTCCTCATAGTCTCCGGCGATGACCGTAGTCACATCCGTCGGGATGTCCATCTGATCTATGGCCTGCTGAGCATAAGCCACGGCTTCTGACAGAGCGGCTCCGTGAGCCACGATACCGTTAAGGGAGATATACCTTTCCCTGTCCTTCCTCTCGATGGTCGGAGGCACCGTAGTCTCAATCACCTTGCCAAGTTCCTTCATCCTGACCTGCTTGCCGGCGGCATTGGTGACCGTGATGTTCTCCAGGTCCTCAATGCTTTGCCTGAATTCAGGAGAATAACGGACACGGATATTGTACTCCTCGCCGTCCTCCCTGTAATACGAAGCCACGGTACCTGACACGGCCGCACTGAACGCCGCACCGGCAGTAGTGGAAGTAAGTCCGTTAAGGGCCAATTTAGTACGGTCGAAATCCATCTGGTACTCAGGGGTATATTCGTCACGGGAAAGTGTAGCCTGAGAGAAATACTTGCTTTCGAGGAGCTTGCTCTGAAGTTCACGTGCCACATTATCCGTCTTTTCGAAGTCGTAGCCGTAAACCTCCACCTTAATGGATGTAGCTCCACCCATCATACCGCCACCTTCAGTGACAATACCTTTTCTGATCTGAGGATAAGAACGAAGAATTCCACGAATCTGATCACAGATCTCCGATGTTCCACGTTTACGCTCGCTGACAGATCCCAGATCTATATTCATAGAGATGATGTGCGTACCGTTACTCTGCATACTTGCGAAAGCATTGTCAGAGTCAGCCTGGCCGAAGGTATAGTTGAGAACCTTGACCTCAGGTACGGCATCCGTAATATCCTGGGCAATAGCAGCAGACACTTCCGCAGTCACAGTCTGTGCCGTTCCTACAGGAAGGTTGATAGATATGCTCACACGACCGTCATCGCTTGAAGGGAAATACTCCGTCTTGACCTTCGGTCCGAGAATAAAGAGCGTCGCGAAGAACACTACCGCTGCGCCTGACACTACGACAGTTCTATGAGAAGTAGCCCACCTGATGATCTTCGCATATCCTATTGATATCTTGTTCAAGAAATTATCTATAGGAGTGAAGAACATCGTATGAAGCTTGCTCTTGCTCTTGCCGCTTCGGAGAATCCTTGAACAAAGCATAGGCACGAGTGAAAGAGCCGCCGTAGTAGACACTATCATAATGATGCTGACGATCCATCCGAGCTGCCTGAACATAATTCCCGTCATACCGTTGATCATGGTAAGAGGGAGGAACACGCAGAGCATCGTAAGGGTGGAAGCTACTACGGAGATGGCCACCTCGGAAGTCGCAAGCACTGCAGCCTCCTTGGGTTTTTCGCCTTTCTCCAAGTGGGTCGATATGTTCTCGAGCACCACTATGGCATCGTCCACCACCATACCTATCGCTATGGACAGCGCGGACATTGATATGATGTTCAGGGTGTTACCGGTAGCGTACAAGTACACCAGCGAAGCCAGCAGCGCAATAGGGATGGACAGTACGATGATGAACGTCGCTCTCCATCTTCCCAGGAACAGGAATACCACGAGCATAACCACCAGGAATGTGATAATGATGGTGTCCCTAAGTGTATGGATGGTGTTGATAATGTTCGTAGAAGAGTCAACGACCGTCGTGATCTTGATATCCGAAGGAAGAGTCTTCTCTATCTTTGTCAACTGCTTCTTGACATTCTTAATGACGTTAACGGTATTGGCACCGTTCTGTTTCTGGATGATGATACGGGCACTGCGCTCGCCATTGGTATAAGACTCCTGCTCACGCTCCTTGGCACCGTCCAGAATGGTGGCGACATCGCGAAGATAGACCACTTTATTACCGGAAGTGGCGACCACCACATCCTCGATCTCGGTAGGATCATCGAATTCCTTCTCTACACGAAGGGTGTAGGTGTCGGATCCGATGTCGATATTGCCGGAAGGAAGGTTCTTGTTCTCGGAAGCGATGGTAGAAGCTATGGATGAGATGGTCAGACCATACGCCTGAAGCTTCTGCGGATCGCAATAGACGTGGATCTCGCGGGTCGGAGCACCAGCCACAGACACAGTACCTACACCGGATACTCGTGCCAATGGGGTCGAAACCTTATCGTCCAGAATCTTGTCCAGTCCGGCCAATGACTCGTCGGCTGTGGCTGAAAGGATGAGGATAGGCATATCGTCCGCGCTGAACTTGAAGATCGTCGGCACGGATGCACCGTCAGGAAGCGACGAGTTCACCATATCCAGTTTATCTCGCACGTCGTTCGTAGCGACCTCTATATCAGTACCATACTCAAATTCGAGAGTAAGGATGGACACATTCTCCTTAGACGAAGAAGTAAGCTCCTTAAGGTTTGCGACACCGTTGAGGGAGTTCTCCAGAACCTTGGTAAGGTTCGTTTCTATATCCTGTGCACTGGCTCCCTGATAGGAAGACATCACCATTATCGTGTTCGAATCGAAATCCGGGAACTGCGAGATGGATGTCTTCGAGAGGGAATACAGTCCGAAGATGGCGAAGGCCACGAAAATCAGGGCCGTCGTCACAGGTTTCTTTACTGCTGAACGATATATGCTCATTATTTGATAACCTCTACTTTAATTCCACTTCTAAGAGAGCTCTGTCCGCTGACCACTACGCTTTCGCCTTCGTTCAGACCGCTGGCGATAACATACTTGTCACCGATATGACGGCCAATCTCCACGATTCGGAGCTCTACGGTATTGTCGGCTCCCAGGACATACACGGTCCTGACACCTGACCCCTGCTGCTTCTGGACAGCCGAATCCGGAACGATAACGGAATTGGATTTACCGAAAATCACACGGGCGTTCGAATACATACCGGGACGAAGTTCATACTTGTCATTAGGGATGCTGACCTCGGCGGTAACCGTGTGAGTAGTAGCATCGATCGTAGGGTAAACCCTGGAAACCTGTCCCACGAACGTCTTGCCGGAGAGGGCCTCCGGAGTAAACTCTACCTTTACACCTTTCTTAAGAAGGCTGTAATCCTTTTCCGAGATCGACACGAGCGCCTTCATAGGGTTGATCTGCTGAACTACATACAGAGGAGATGACATTGCGTACATATCTCCCTGATCGTAGTTTCTCGCTGTCACCACGCCGTCCAGAGGGCTCTCGAGAACGGTGTTGGTGAGAAGGTTCTCGTAAGTGGTATTAGCCACCTTGTACTGGAGCTCGACTGACTCAAAATCCGACTTGCTCACGCCACCCTTCTCGTAGAGGGCCTTGCTGCGTTCGTATTCGCTCTTGAGGTTATTAAGCTGAAGCTCAGCCTGTTCGAGCTGCGCCTTGTCCATCTGCGCAAGCACCTGGCCTTTCTTTACGAAATCACCGATTTCTGCATTTATCTTTACGATACGCGAATTGCTCTGAGGTGCTATGTTATTCACGGCATAAGCCTGAAGAGTCACCGAGTAGTTCTGATCGTTGTCCACCACCTCTTTCTGGGCTGTCACTACCTTTACTGTAGGAACCTGATCTGCCACTGCGACAGATGCCGCCTGCTGTTTCTTACCGGCGCAGGAGCATACTGCCAGCGCCATAAAACCCATTGAAACTAATTTTGTATTCATCTTACTTGTCATTTTCTTCTGTATTGTTCACATCCAGGCCCAGAGTCTGCTCGAGGTTGGTCTTGGCAGTGAGATAATTGTAAATGGACTGCGCCGTGGTCATCTTGGCCTGCACGAGGGCAAGCTGGGCGTCATTAAGGTCGGTAAGCGTGCTGCTTCCCACCTCGTAGGACTGCTGGGTGATGTCGTAGGCCTTCTGAGCTGATTCGAGAGCCTTGTCAGCGGCGTCGAAACTGTGGAGCGCAGACTCCATAGAGTTGATGTTCTGACGAATGGAGATCTTGATCTGACGCTCACTTTCAGCGCGCTGGAGGTCAAGCTCCTCGGCCTGCACCTGCGCGGCTTTGATATTATGATGATATTTTCCGCCAGAGAAAATCGGCACATTAAGAGACAGGCCTACATAAGAGTAAGGTGTCCACCGGTAATTGCTGAACTTGAAGTCATTGGCCATCGCGCTATAGTTGTATGAGAACGCGAGCGAAAGCGAAGGAAGAGTCGAGTACTTCTGCATCCGTACGGTAGCGGCGAGCTGCTCAGCCTGAATGGCCAATTGGCGCAGACTTGAGTTCCCGTCGAGGTTAAGATCCGCCTCGCTGTAGAGAGTGCTCATATCGTCCGCATAATCATAAAGTTCACCGGCCACGTCGATATCCTCATCCAGATCCACTCCCATCACGGCCTTGAGCTGCCAAAGCGCAAGAGCTACTGAATTCTCGGAGTCGTACATATTCGGTACGGCATTGGCCAATGTGGTCGCAGAACGGGCCATATCCAGATCCGAAGCTTTCTGCGCTTCATACTTGAGCTTCGTCTTTTCGTAATTTGCCAATGCATTGTCGTACACATCCTTATATACGTCGCGCGACTCTTTGGCGAGAAGGACGGCATAGAATGCGTTCTTGACCTGGCTTACCATCTCGAGCCTGCTGCTGCGTGCCTTCTCCACTGCCAGTTCGACATCCTGTCCGGAAATGTGGAGGCTCTGCCAAAGCTGTGCGTTAATGATAGGCATCGAAGCTGAGACGCCGGCCGAGAAGGTGTTCCATCTGCCGACTTCCAGTCCGCCGCCCGTGCCGCTTTCTGAAGATTCAGAAGAAGATGAGCCCGATGTGGAGCCTGCAGAACCGCCTCCAGTGAGAGACGACATGTCGAAGTCCATATACATCACCTGTTTTTCGATGGTTCTCTGAAACGATGCTGAACCGTCGATCTGAGGGAAAAGAGAAGCGTAAGTGCCGCGTTTCGCGTATTCGCTTCTTTCGATCTCCTTGTCGGCCACCTTGACTGATACATTTTCGCTGAGCGCGATCTCAAGGGCCTGATCCAGAGTTATGAATGTCTGGGCAAGGAAAAACAAACAACTAACTAATACTGTCATATTCTATTAAATATTCGTGCGCGCACTGCGCAAATTCCGTACCATAATAACGGCCTCTGACGCCCCCGGATGGTATTCGTGACATATTTGTGACGTTATATGGCTGCGGGGACGAACATTTTCGTATATTTGGGAATGATAAAGATTCTTCGTTCTTCCATTCTGGCAGGAATTGCCATCGGATTCGCGGGATTCGGATTTCTCGCATGCAGCCGCCAGCCCGTTTACGGGAGCCTGGCGGGCGCCGTCATCTTTTGCTTCGGACTTCTTACCGTGGTGGAGTACAAGCTGAAACTTTTCACCGGCACTGCCGGATTCATCAGAAAGGGTGAAATCGGAGAACTGCTTCTGATTCTGCTGGGAAACATCATTGGCACGCTGCTGGTGTCGCTGCTGAGCCGGGTCAGCCCGCTTGGCATAGTGGAAGGCGCGGAAAAACTGCTCGCGGCACGGCTCGCCACCGGAGCGCTGAAATGCGGGGCCCTGGCCATCGGGTGCGGATTTATGATGACCACTGCGGTGACATTTGCCCGGCAGGGACGGTTCCTCCCGCTGCTTTTCGCCGTACCGCTGTTCATCGTGTGCGGATTCCCGCACTGCATCGCGGACGCGTTCTACTATCTCAGCGCCCCGTGGAGCTTCCTGGGAGCGCACCTGTGGCAGATTCTCGCCCTCTATCTCTGCATCGTCCTCGGCAACGCCCTCGGCTGCAACCTTTACCGGCTGATCGCCAGGGAATAATTATCGCTGAAGCCATAGCGCCATAAACCGGTCATAGACTATATATCCGTCCTTTCTATGATATATAATATCCTTGTCTTCCAAGGCTTTCAGAGCGACCTTGACACTGCTGGCCCCAGGGAGACCGTGCTTTTTTAAGAACTCCGACGATGTCGGCTGCGCCACCACGCCGTCCGCGGCGATAGCCCGCAGTAGATTCAGTTGGTTAGACGTAAAAAAACGAGTCAGACTTTCGTATTGAGGTTCACGTCCCCTTAATATGAATATTATAGCCTCATTTACCTGCGAAACGACGTCAACCTTCATTTCCTCTTCATACAGCCGGTTCATAACACACTGAACATACCAGGTATGACCCTCAAATCGGCTGTAAATCTCAGAGAACACCGCCCGGGATAAATCTCCGCCCTTTTTTACGAAAAAATTCCGACAGAAATCATAATACACATCTTCCTTCAACGGATTCAGCCCCATCAACTCCGTGCTCTGATAAAACGGATGTTTCGGTGACCCGAAAATTTCGGACATCAGATGATGCTTGCTGCCAGAGAAAATAAAGTGAACGTGCTGAGTAAACTGAATATATGAACGCAGCAACGCCTCCGTGCCACCTTCCGGATACTCAGCAATCTGCTGGAACTCGTCAATGGCAATATAAATCTCACCGGCCATCTCATTCAGATGCGCGAAAATACTGCGAAGAGTCAGCTCTTCCTGATTTCTTTCCACCGTAATACTGAAACTCGGCTCTCCCGTAAGCGGGTCAAGCGACAGCACAGGGCGCAAAGATCCAAAAAGCCGCATCGTCTTTTCTATAATCGACTCATTCTTGCGGACCATACCGTTGATGACCATCTCCCCGAACTGAGTAACGAAATCGTGAAGATTTTTTGTGGCCAGAATATCCATATACAGGCAGATAGCCTTATTGTCCTCCTCGCACAAACGATAAAAGGTATTTTTTATCAGACCCGTCTTCCCCACTCTTCTGGGAGATATAAGAGTGACATTCCTGCCATTCTTCAGATGCGAAATCATCGTGGCAGTCTCCTCCTGACGGTCACAAAAATACTCCGGACTCTCGTATCCCTGATAAATGAACGGATTCGACAACATTTTCCTGTTACTTGCCATAAGCCATTACATATTTTATGTTACACAAAAGATGTAATGGCAAATATACAACTATTTTCGACATCAACGCAACAACATCCTTCTGATTATCCAGAAGAACCTCGCGCGACAACGGTCTTGTAATCACGCCATAATTTAAAATGTCATTTAACAAATTCACGCAAATCTATAAAATGATAATTTCAAAAAACGGAATGAAGCCATTTGTAACCACCGGATATGCCGGAGCGAAAGAATTTTCAAAGAATGGTTAGTCCAAAAATCCGAACAGCCACAGAGGGATTTTGTTCCCGTGCCCAATCTCAATCGAATCTATTGCGAGGAAACTATCCGTCTCATCCTTAATCTGATCAAATGATTTCTTTCTGCCACCGACCTCAAAGAGGTATTTCTCATCAACTTTGAAATCGCCTTTAACCGGCAAAGAAACCGTGTGCGAATGCGAAAGCTGATTCATAAAGAATGTCTCCCTAACAGTTCCCGCCTGAGCATTCGGACACAAGGCATACATCATATTGGTATTGTCCAGATACAGTTTATTCGGGGCAGAAATATGTTTCAATGCTTTCGCAGATGTTTTCAGCATCGTTATCAGCTTGGCATCTTCAAGGATGTTCAAGAGTTTTAATCCCTGTTCACGGCTTGTCTGCATCTCCTGATAAAACTCATTCATCTTAGGGATAAACGGCACCTGATTCGCCAGAATCACCATTAATTTTTTAAGCTTCTGCAGAGTATGGTACTCCACATCTTCAATTGCAGGAATGTCCAGATCTATGGTTTGACTCACAACTTCTTGAACTCTGGACAAATATCCATCTCCATCCTCCTTATAAAAAGGATAATATCCTGTCTCGAGATACTTCTCGAAGTATGGCAGGATTTTCAATCCGGCCGCAATATCAGAAGCGACGGATATATGGTCGGACAATATCTCTTCCAGTTCCAGCGTACGATAATCCAGCACACCTTCAAACGCCAGGTATTCACGGAAGGAAAGGCCATTCATATCATAAGAGCGCAATCTTCTTGAAAGGTCTGCATCGGCCGTCTTCACCTTAAGAATAGAAGACCCCGTATATGCTATATGAAGATCCGGATAATCGTCATATAAATTCTTGATTACCTTTGGCCACCACCTGTATCTGTGCACCTCATCGAGAAAAATATGAGTTCCACCGTGGGTATAGTGATATTCCACAAGGTCCGTCAGATCATTTGTAGTGAACCATATATTATCAAGCGAAACATACAGGACCTTGCTTCGGTCCGGGAAAGATTCCTTGATATGCTGGAGCAATAATGTACTTTTTCCCACACCCTTCGGGCCCTTGATGCCAATCAGGCGGTTGTCCCAATTAATCTTGCGATATATCGGTCTTTTGTAGTCCAGAGAAACCCCGGAAATTTTCCTGTTGGAAATTTGATACAAATAATCTATCGTCACCATAAAACAATATCAGAATATTTTTTTCAAAGATAAAAACAATATTTGAATATTGTTTCGATACTATACAATTTTCTTCCCCACATCTTATCGTCTTTGATAATCATAAAAAATGACCGGAACGAAAAACGTCCGGTCATCTGTAATAGTATGTAGTTTCGAAAATTATTCGAGGATGGCTGCGATGCCTGGAAGGGTCTTGCCTTCGAGAGCCTCGAGCATAGCGCCACCGCCGGTACTTACGTAGCTTACCTTGTTAGCGAATCCCATCTGAGAAACAGCTGCGACTGAGTCACCGCCACCTACAAGAGTGTATGCTCCGTTAGCGGTAGCCTCTGCGAGATCCTTGGCGATCTGAAGAGTTCCCTGGGCGAACTTGTCGATCTCGAACACTCCTACAGGGCCGTTCCAGAGGACAGTCTTGCTTCCGAGGATAACTTTCTTCCAGTTCTCAAGAGACTTAGGACCGGCGTCAACTCCCTCCCATCCGTCAGGAATCTCGTGTGAAGGCACGAGTTGGGTATTGGCATCGGCAGAGAATTCGTCTGCTACGAGGGTCTGTACGGAGAGGTAAATATTCACGCCCTTCTCCTTGGCCTTGGCCAGGATAGAGGTAGCCTCCGGGATGAGCTCGTCCTCGTGAAGAGAATTACCGATCTTGCCGCCCTCGGCCTTGATGAAGGTATATCCCATACCGCCGCCGATGATAAGGTTGTCCACCTTCTCGAGCATATTCTCAAGCACAGCAAGCTTAGAGCTTACCTTAGAACCACCGATGATGGCAGTGAAAGGATGCTGAGCGTTCTTGAGGACGTTGTCGATAGCCTTGATCTCGCCTTCCATAAGGTAGCCGAACATCTTGTCGTTAGGGAAGTACTTGGCGATAAGCGCGGTGGAAGCGTGTGCACGGTGTGCTGTTCCGAATGCGTCGTTAATGTAGCAGTCGGCATAAGAGGCGAGAGTCTTCACGAACTCCTTCTGTGATTCCTTTACGACAGCCTTGGCAGCCTTCTTCTCCTCATCGGTAGCATCTTCTGCGAGTCCGCGAGGTTTGCCCTCCTCCTCTGCATAGTAACGAAGGTTCTCAAGAAGAAGAACTTCGCCCGGTTTGAGAGCCGCAGCCTGAGCCTGAGCCTTCTGGCAGTCCTCAGCGAACTGTACAGGAACTCCGAGGAGCTCGCTTACGTGTGCAAGGATGTGCTTAAGAGAGAACTTAGGGTCAACTTTCTTAGGACGTCCGAGATGGGACATGATGATAACGGCACCGCCGCTTGCAAGCACCTTCTTAAGGGTAGGAAGGGCAGCGCGGATACGTGTATCGTCAGTTATTTCGAAATTTTCGTTAAGTGGAACGTTGAAATCCACACGAACGATGGCCTTTTTGCCTTTGAAATCGTAAGAATCGATAAACTGTTGCATATTATTATAATATTGATTTATAATTTCTGATTTGCGGCGCAAAAATACATAAAAAAGCGCACAAGTTCAAACTCCCCTATCTGCGGCCGGCGCGCACTATCCGGGCCGGTTTCTTCCGCCTGCAGGCCCATATCCAGATGACGATTCCGGCGATAATGAACGGAATGCTCAGCATATGGCCCATATTGATGACCACGTCCCCGATGGTGAAAAGAGTGACTGACGGAGCCTTAGTGAACTCCAGCAGCGCCCTGCACCCGAAGCAGAATGTGAGGAAAATGCCGAAAAACTCGCCCTTGTACATCTTGTCGAGCCTGTGCTTGTAAAGATACATCAGCACTATGCCAAGTATAACATAGCACAGCGCCTCGTAGAGCATAGTCGGATGCTTAGGAAGCGGATCGCCCGTACGTTCGAAGATCACACCCCACGGAAGTGAAGTATGATAGCCGTAAATCTCCGAGTTGAAGAAGTTCCCGAGCCTGATGCAAGCCCCCGCGAAGCAGACGATTATCACCAAATGGTCCGCGAGCCACCAGAAGTCAAAGCCTTCCTTCCTGCCGTATTTGTTAGCATACCAGATGAGGCCAAGCATTATGCCAATGGCACCTCCGTGACTGGCCAGACCGCCCTTCCACGGCTGGAACACCTCCAGGAAACCCTCCCAGCTACCGAAATAATACTGCGGATCATAGAAGATGCAGTGCCCAAGGCGCGCTCCTATCACCACGCAGATGAGCATCGCATAGAGAAGCGGGTCGAGCAGAGCCTCGCTTACGCCCTCCTTGCGATAGAACCATCTGAAGATGTAATAACCGAAAATGAATCCCGACACGAAGAGAAGGGAATACCATCTTATACTCAAATGCCCTATGTGAAACAGCACAGGGTCTATATTCCAATGCACAAAAAGAAGATCCAACATTTTTCTTAAATTCAGTTTAGCTTACAAATATATACAATTCTATGCCCTTTCCTTCACGATCAGTATCGAAAATTCATACAACAGGTATATCGGAAGGAACACCACCATCAGGGTGAACGGGTCTCCGGTCGGAGTTATTACGGCTGCCAATACCAGAAGCACCACCACCGCCTGACGCCTGTACGCCTTGAGCGTGGACTTGTCCAGCACTCCCAGGGCCGAGAGCACCCAGGCCAATACCGGAATCTCGAAAAGCAGCCCCATCAGGAATATTATGGTAAGGAATGTGGACATATACGAGTCCAGCGATATCTGCGTAAGGATGTCCTGCCCTATCTGATACCCCGCCAGAAAGCGGAACGTCAGCGGAAAGATCACGCAATACCCCACCGCGCAGCCCAGATAGAAAAGCACCGCCACACCCAGAAAGGCCACGCGTATGCCCTTTTTCTCATTGGCATAAAGAGCGGGGGCGACGAACCTCCACACTTCGTAAAGCAGGTAGGGAAAAAGCAGAAGCAGCGCCACCCAGAAAGCCACCTTCATGTGCGTAAAGAAAGGCGTGGTGACGTTGATGTTGATGATGTCCACATTGAATCCGGAGTCGAACATCGACCCGAACCACCTGTAGAGGAAGAAGTCCGATTTGGAAGGAGACAGGATGACGCTGTCGAATATGGAAGGCATAACCGCAAACACGACGAGAAACCCCACCAGCATCGCGATCAGGACCCTTATAATGGACCATCTGAGAACCTCCAGGTGGTCCCAGAATGTCATCTCCTTCTCTTCAGGCATTCTATTTCTTATCCTCTGAAGAAGGCTTGTCTATGTCGTCGATCTCCTTCTCGACCTCGTTCATTCCGTCCTTGAAGCTCTTCACGCCCTTGCCGAGGCCACGCATAAGCTCAGGGATCTTCCTTCCGCCGAAAAGAAGAAGCACCACCAGGGCGATGATAATGATCTCGCCCGTTCCAAGATTACCAAAAAGCAGCAGATTTTTCATATTACGAATCCAATTTCAATACAGCCATAAATGCGGACTGAGGCACCTGCACGGAGCCTACCTGACGCATTCTCTTTTTACCTTCCTTCTGTTTTTCAAGCAGTTTGCGTTTTCTGGTCACGTCGCCGCCATAACACTTGGCAGTCACATCCTTACGCACCTGCTTCACGGTCTCGCGGGCGATAATCTTGGCCCCGATGGCCGCCTGGATAGGGATGTCGAACTGGTGACGCGGGATCAGCTCCTTCAGCTTCACGCAGATCTTCCTGCCGAAATCATAGGCGTTGTCCTCGTGGATGAGGGTCGAAAGCGCATCGGCCGGCTCTCCGTTAAGCAGAATGTCCAGACGCACCAGTTTCGCCGGACGGAAATCCGTCACGTGATAGTCGAATGACGCATAGCCCTTCGAGATGGTCTTCAGCTTGTCGTAGAAGTCGAACACTATCTCGGCCAGCGGCATATCGTAGTTAAGCTCCACACGGTCTGCGGTGATGTAATGCTGGCTCACCAGCGTGCCGCGTCTGTCGATGCAGAGCTTCATTATAGGTCCGAAAAACTCGGTCTTCGATATAATCTGAGCCCTGATGTAAGGCTCCTCTATATGATCTATAAGCGTCGGGGCCGGCAGACCGGACGGATTATGCACGTCCATAACGTCGCCCTGCGTAGTATAAACCTTGTACGACACGTTCGGCACGGTGGTGATCACGTCCATATCGAACTCCCTGAACAGCCTTTCCTGCACGATCTCGAGGTGCAGCAGACCCAGGAAGCCGCATCTGAAGCCCGATCCCAGGGCCAATGAGCTCTCGGGCTCGTACACGAACGACGCGTCGTTCAGCTTGAACTTCTCGAGCACGGCACGCAGTTCCTCGAACTTGTCGGCCTGAACAGGATACATACCCGCAAAGACCATAGGCTTGACCTCTTCGAATCCAGCAATAGCCTCGCTGCAAGGATTTTCCACGTGCGTTATGGTATCGCCCACCTGCACCTCCACGGCGCTCTTGATGCCCGTGATGATATAGCCCACATCGCCGCAGGACACTTCGTCCGAAGGCACGAGCTTCATACGCAGATGGCCCACCTCCTCGACGTCATACTCACGTCCGGTGGCGAA
>CAVFXO010000054.1:0-21890 GCA_963626825.1 bacterium
CCCGTCCTGCCCCGATGAACATCTTCTCGCCCCTCTGGCGTGCTTTGCTGAGCAGGTCACCCACGCTCATTCCTATCAGCAGAATCACCAGGTATTGGGCGTATTTCCAGCTTATAAGCCAATCGAGCCCCGATGGAATCGCCGCCCAGCTCAGAGCCCCGCCGTGCCAGGTAATCTCTTTCAGCACGCAGACCAGGACGAAAATGACGGCTCTCACGATCCAGCTGCCCCTGCTTATGAGCCAGATGAATCCTCCCAGCAGTGCCAGGAAGGAGAGTATCATTATTATGATGTTGTTCGAATGGAACGATAGGCTCACCCCGAAGACTTTCTGCTCCACGAGAAGCAGCGCCAGCGTAACCACGGCCCCGATGACATTTATCACCCAGCCCTTAGGCTTGTCTATCCTCCACAGGGACAGGAACATCCCGATCCAGATGCCGAAGCGCAGAAGTACCTTGCCGGCTTCCTTGTACGAGAAGATGAGTCCGGCATTGCCCAGCACCAGTCCGAAGGCGGCCAGGATAAGCCACCTTTTCACTATGCCAATTGATACGGCGCCCGTGCTCATCCCCTTGCGGAGCTTGCCGCCCAGGGAGAAGGGCATCGACGCGCCCATCGAGAAGATGAAGAACGGGAAGACCAGGTCCACCCAGGTAATGCCCTTGAGTTCGGGGTTGAAGACAAAGTCAGGAGGCGGCACCTGGCCGTGGAACATCCACGAAGGAAGTCCGGAGGACCAGGCGATATTGGCACTCAGCACCATAAGGAAGATGGTGATTCCGCGCAGTACGTCTATGGCCTGTATTCGCTTGTTCATTATTTTCTGCGCTTTTTCTGTCCGAGCGCAACCCAGTATGCTTCGATCTCCTCGAGGGTCTTTCCTGTGGTCTCAGGGATTACCTTCCACATTATGAGCATATAAGGGATGCACATCGCTGCGAAAATGAAGAATGTTCCGCATTGGCTCCAGCCCAGAAGAACCGGGGTCAGCTGGCCCACGAGGTAGGTTCCTACCCAGAGGGCGAATCCAGCTACGGATGTGGCGCGGCCGCGGATGCTGTTAGGGTACATCTCCGAAAGCAGCACGAACACGATGGCCGAGATGGAGATGGCGCAGCAGAATACATAGGCGAGGAAGAAGGTGAGCATAAAGCCGTTGCCAAGTCCGAGGGCCTCGCCTGCGGCGAAGTATAGGCCTATGGCGAGAAGGCAGATGATCATTCCGCTAACGCCCCAGTAGATGAGCTGCTTTCTTCCGACCTTGTCGATGATGAATACCGCGAGTATGGTGGTGACCATATTGACTACGCCCACGAGCACGGTGGAGAACATAGGGTTGTCGAATCCGGCCTGTGAGAAGATCTTCGGTCCGTAGTAGAGAACTGCGTTCACTCCCATGAACTGGCCCAGGATGGCGATGGCGCTGCCTGCAAGCACGGCGGTGAAGATGCCCGGCTTGAGAAGGTCTTTCCAGCTTCCCTTGTCGGCCTCTCCCTGGATGGAAGCGCGTGTGGCCTCGATCTCGCCCTGAATCTCCTCTTCGTTATGGTAGATTCTGTTCAGAATCGGGGTGGCCTTGGCAAGTTTTCCGTTGACTATGAGCCACTTCGGACTTTCAGGGATGAAGAAGATCACCAGGAAGTAAAGTACGGCAGGGATGGTGCCGCTGCCCAGCATTCCGCGCCATGCCTCAGCCTGGAAGATCTTGTCCGCGAGGGACATATCGGCGGAAGCGGTGAAGGAAGTGTCGATGTGGCTGACGATGATCCAGTTGACCAGGTACGCCAGAAGGAATCCCACGGTCACGGCCAGCTGGTAGAGGGACACGAGTGTGCCTCTGACCTTGGCAGGGGAGACTTCGGAGATGTAGATAGGTGATACGATGGATACGATACCGATTCCGAAACCGCCTATGATGCGGCAGGCGACGAGCGAACTGAATCCGCTGCAGACCGCGCAGCCGACTGCGGAGATGCAGAACAGGGCTGCCGAGATGAGCATCGTTATTTTGCGGCCGAGACGGTCGCTCAGGGTTCCTGCGATAAGCACGCCGCAGATGGAGCCTATCAGGGCGCATCCCACGTACCATCCTTCCCTGATGTCGGTCAGATGAAACTGAGTTTTGACCAATTCGGTGGTTCCCGAGATGATGGCGGTGTCATAGCCGAACAGGATGCCTCCGATGGCTGCGACGATGGCCATAAAGATGACGTAGCCGCTGATATTTGATTTAGACGAACTCATAAGATGTTATTTGATGTTGAAATATTCTTTATAACGGTCGTAGAGGTGACCGGCCTGCAGGTATGCTGACTGCGGAGACATAAAGTGACTGAATTCGAAGGTGATAGCCTTGTCATATCCGCATCTGGCGGCTGCCTCGAGTTTCATTCTGAGCTTGTCGAACTTGATAGGGAAGAATTTGATAGGCATATCGCGGTCGAAGGATTCGGCGTTTGTCCAGCACTGCATTCCGTATCTGTCTGCGAGCTTCTTGTTCACCTCGAAGAAGGCGTCGAGCTCATCGTAGTCGATGTGACCGTCCTGGAATGCGCATGCATCCACCACCTCGTGTATGCCGGAGAAGATCTCGTTCCACTCCTCCTCGTGCTTCTGTACGGACACTGCGTCCTCCCTGGAGAGGGTGCTGCTCTTCGCTGACACGGCCTTCTTGCCGTCTATCCACGGAGAGATGAATGTAGGAAGCCCGTTGGAGACGTCCTTGCACATCTTGCCCATAGTATAGAAGCACTCTATCGCGCCTTTGGTAGCGCGTGAGATCTCTGTGGAGATGTACCAGCCCTGGAAACTCTTATGGTGACCGTAGTTCTGCCAAACCTCGTCGATAACAAACTTGTTAACCTCTGTCTCGGCCATCATATCGCCTGTATCCCAGTATTTTCCGGAGTCGTACAGACCGAAGTAGAATTTCATATCATACTTGTCTGCCAATGTCAGGAAGAGCTCCAGGAGGTCCATAGAAGGCATATAGCAACCTTTGTTAAGCAGGTGCTTGCTCGGCCAGGTGATGAATTTGCGGTAACCGCTTCGTATCATTATGACGGTATCGATTCCGATGGCTTTCATATTGCGGAAATCCTGCTCCCATTCCTTCGGTCCCCAGTTCTGGTGAGGGATGTCGTGTGAGATCTCGTCGAGGAATGTTCCGGTGATGCGAAGGGCGTTTCCCTTCGGAACGATAAGGTTTGAAGAATTCTTCTCTGTAAACAATTTTCCGTCTGAACAGCCGGAAAGAATTGGCGCACAGGCAGCTGCCGTAGTGGCCACTGCTGCGGTCTTCAGGAATGATCTGCGATCTGTCATAATTTTAGTATTATTTGTAGGTCCAAAGATAGCAAAAATCAAATAAATTCAGATTATATTTGTGCAGGTATGAACCTCAAATGACACTACACATCTAACCAATAATTAATATTCATGAAGGCAAAACATTTGTTCTCCGCAGTTATTCTGTTGATAGCTTTCGGCTTAAGTGCGCAGGCTCAGCAGAAGGTACGCGGCAGGGTGACTGACGGTTCCGGACTTCCCGTGCCGGGCGCGTCGGTCGTAGTCCTCAGGACACATCTCGGCACCATTACGGACGGCGATGGAAATTATGTGATCGATTGTGAGAAAACCGACGTTCTGGAGTTCGCTTCCATGGGAAGCCAGACAGTTACGGAGAAGGTCGGCGGCCGCACGGTGATCAATGTGACTCTCCTCGACGACATATCCTCTCTCGAAGAGGCCGTGGTGGTCGGTTACGGTACACAGGCCAAGGCCAATCTTACCAATGCCGTCAGCTCTGTAAAAGGAGCTGAACTTCTCAAGGCCCCGTCAGTGGGTATCTCATCAATGCTCGGCGCCAGAGTCGCCGGAGTGGTTTCTCTTCAGCAGAGCGGCCAGCCGGGTAATGACGCCGCTTCGCTTCTTGTCCGCGGACAGAGTGCCATCTACGTTGTGGACGGCGTTCAGCGCGGCATAAACGAAATTGATCCAAACGAGATCGAGAGCATCTCAGTGCTCAAGGATGCGACTTCCGCTTCGATGTACGGACTCGACGCCACCGCAGTCGTCCTGGTTACGACCAAGCGCGGCGACTCCCAGAGAACCCGCATCACCTATAACGGCGAATACGGTGTCAGCCGGAACACCGATATGCTCCGCCTGCTCACCGGACCTGAATACGCCTACTGGTACAACAGGGCCGACGAACTCGACTGCCTGGCCACAGGCAAGGAATTCACCCCTGTCTTTACCGCCCAGCACGTCCAGTGGATGGAGGAAGGCTCACACGGCTGGGGAAACACGAACTGGTATGAGAAGACATTCGGCACCGGCACCACCCAGCACCATACGGTAAGCGCCAGCGGCGGAAACGACCGCGCTAGGTTCTTCACTTCCGTCGGATATTTCGACCAGAACGGTAACGTTCAGAACTTCAACTACAAACGTTACAACATCCGTTCTAACGTGGACACGAAGATCACTGACTTCCTGTCTTTCTCGATGAACCTCGCAGCCCGTCTCGAAGACAGGTATCAGCCTGGTTTCTCTGCCAATCCTGACGACTGGAGCAACATCCCTCAGCAGGCGGTGCGCGCCCTTCCGTACGTTCCGGAGTATTACGAGATAGACGGAGTGACTTATCCGGTATCCACCAGGACCAATTCTTCCTGGGTGAACCCGCTCGCCGCGGCTACCGATACCGGCAACGTGAATACCCGCAACACCTATCTGCAGAGCAACGCCACCCTTCGCTACGACACCCCGATTCCGGGCCTGTACTTTAAGGCGATGGGCGCATACGACATTTCGTTCCAGAACTCGAAGAGACTTGCCACCCCTTATTACACGGCAATACTTACCCTTCCTGTAGCCGGAACCACCGATCTTTCCTATGTAAAGAGCACGGATGCCCGCGGTACCTCCACATCCATCACCGAGTCCGCTTACTGGGGATACACCATCACCACGAACCTCAGCGCGAACTACGAGCAGGAGTTCGGCAAGCACAGCATCAAGGCCATCGCCCTGATGGAGACCAGGGAAAGCAAGACCCACACGATCGGAGCTACCGGTTACGGTCTTGACTACCTCAGTATGGCGGAACTCTCGAAGGTCACCAACAAGACCGGCGACGGTTCGGAGAAGATTCCTTCAATTTCCGGCGCTTCATATCACGGACGTGCGATGGGTTTCGCCGGCCGTATCAACTATGCTTATGACCAGAAGTACCTTCTGGAGCTTACCTGCCGTTATGACGGTTCGTATATATTTGCCAACAAGGCCGATACCCGCTGGGTAGTTCTTCCGGGCATCTCCCTCGGATGGAATATGCACAAGGAGGATTGGTTCGACTCTTCAGTGGTGAACACCCTCAAACTCCGCGCAAGTGCCGGCAAGTCCGCCACTTCGAACGGACTTGCTGCCACCAATTATATGGACCTGTTCACTCTCAGCAAGAACCAACTGGTTCTGGGCGGAGTGAACCAGAGTATGGTCTACGCTTCCACCATCGGTAACCCTAACCTTACGTGGTCGAAGATCAACAACTACAACGTGGGTGTCGATTTCGAGGCCTGGAAAGGACTTCTCGGAATGGAACTCGATGTATTCTACAAATATGAATATGACATTCTCTCGGGAGTGACCGGTTCATACTCGCCTTCACGCGGCGGTTACTATTTCTCTTACGGTAACGAGAACAAGAAGGATTATCGCGGATTCGACTTTACTATCCGTCATAACAACTACATCGGCGACTTCAACTACGGCGCCAAACTTACCTTCACCTATGCGAAGAGAATGTGGCTGTACTATGCCGGTGATTCAGAGAACTCTCCTGAATACCAGAGGCTTACCGGTAAGGAAGTCGGCTCTCTGTACGGATACATCGCAGACGGACTCTTCCAGAGCGACGCCGAGATACGCACCAGCGCGGTGATGTCCGACAAGGCCGTGGCTCCGGGATACATCAAGTATGTGGACAGGAACGGTGACGGACAGATCACCTATGCCCAGGATATGGGCTATGTGGCTGCGAGCGCATACCCTAAGGTACAGGGTTCTATGAACATCTACGCTTCCTGGCGAGGATTCGACCTCGATATGCTGTGGCAGGGCGCTGCCGGCCGTACGATTTCACTTACGGGCCAGTACACCGCTACAGGATCCGAGGGCATTATGGACAACACCTTCCTCACCAAGCCGTTCTATCACGGCGGCAACTCTCCGCTCTTCCTGCTCGAAAGGGCCTGGACTCCGGAGAATCCTGACGGAGAATTCCCTCGTCCGTCCATCACTACGGTGAGCTCGAACAACGCGTTCTCATCTACATTCTGGTACAGGGACGGAAGTTATCTTCGTCTGAAGACTCTCCAGATAGGCTATACTCTTCCGGAGCGCCTTACGCTCAA
Organism: bacterium; assembly: GCA_963626825.1. Lineage (GTDB taxonomy): Bacteria > Bacteroidota > Bacteroidia > Bacteroidales > UBA932 > Cryptobacteroides. Next base: position 6,423 of record CAVFXO010000054.1, read on the forward strand.
GGTCGGCGTGTCATCTGCGAGAATCTATGTTCAGGGATCCAACCTCCTCACCTTCAGTGCTCTTACGAAATACAACATCGATCCTGAGCAGCCTGGCGTGAACAACGGTTACTACCCTCAGCAGAAGGTATATCAGTTAGGTGTCAAACTTACATTCTAATGGAGGAAAGAGTCATGAAAAAATATCTGGCAATTCTTATAGCAACTGCTTCTCTCGTTTCTTGTAATGAGTGGATGGACAATGTCGAGAACACCAGCACCCTTACTGAACAGGCACTTTGGGAAACGGAGGAGACTGCCAATAATTATCTGAACGGGTTCTACACCTATATCCACAAATACGGAAATTTCGGTGACAGCCAGTTCAGCGGAGCTCTCACCGAGAGTCTTACCGACACGTTCAAATACGGCTCGGAAGCGCTTGGCATCAAGGCCGGCCATCCGAACAACTATGTCGTCAATCCGAGCGCGATCACTCCGGACGGCTGTTATTACAGCATCTGGTCCACCGCCTATGATCGCATACGCCGTGTGAACGGATTCCTCAATTCGATGGAGAAATTCTCCCATTTCGACGCCGCCACCAACACCATTATGGAAGCGCAGGCTCGTTATTTCCGTGCATATCTGCATTTCCAGCTGGCCAAGCGTCACCCGAAGGGCATCATCGTCTATACGGAACTTCCTACATCGAATGACAAGGCCCTCAGCACTCCTGAAGAATTCTGGCAGGCCATTTACGACGATTTCATCTTCGCGGCCAAGAATCTTCCGGAAGAGTGGCCTTCATCCGACAAAGGCCGTCTTACCAAGTATGCCGCGTGGGCTATGCTTTCACGTGCGATGCTGTATGCCGAGAGGTGGCAGGACGCCTATGATGCCGCTGATTCAGTCATTCTTTCAGGCAAATTCGCCCTTATGAGCGAGTACAAGGATTCCTGGAAGGGCGGCAACAGCGAGTCCATCATCGAGTTCAACTATAACAAGAACGGCGTGACCCACAGTTTCGACCAGGACTATGTTCCGCTCTGCTTTGGCTACGACTACGGCGCACTTGGCACTCCTACCCAGGAAATGGTGGAGACCTACGAATGTGCCGACGGCAGCGAGTATGACTGGAGCGGATACCACGACGGCAGCGTGAAGACACGTCCGGACTACGAGAAGCTCGAGCCGCGTTTCCAGGCCAGCATCTATTACAACGGCTGCACCTGGGGTGACGGCACTCAGACTATGGACTGCTCTGTGGGTGGAGCGAACGGCGAGTTTATGAAATACGGCTCTGCCACGTATTCTTATGGCAAGACCACTACCGGTTACTTCCTCAGAAAGCTCATCGACGAGTCCCATACGGACCTCAGAGGTGTCGGAAGTACCCAGACCTGGGTGGAGATGCGTTATGCCGAAGTTCTTCTGAACAAGGCTGAGGCAGCCTACAGGCTTGGCAGAAACGACTATCAGACTCCTATGAACGAAGTCCGCGCGAGGGTGAACCTTCCTGCGAAGAACACCACCGGAGAGACCTGGTTCAAGGACTACAGACGCGAGCGCAAGGTAGAACTTTCATACGAAGGCCATCTTTTCTGGGATCTGCGCAGATGGCGCCTGGCTCACATAGAGCTCAGCGGCTATCAGTGCCACGCATTCAGAATCACCGGCACCACGTTCAACTATGAGTCCTGCGACCTGGCTGACCGTCTGTTTACGGAGAAGCTCTACTGTCTGGGTATCCCTACCTCCGAGCTTAGAGAGAATAACCTTATTACTGAACAATTTGACGAGTGGAAGTAGTTATGAGACACATTTTCAAATATATAGCTTCAGCTGCCGCGATGCTTGCCCTGTTCTCCTGCCAGCAGCCGGAATACAAGCTTCCGGAGACTGCGACCAAGGGAATCAACAGCTTCACCGCCTATTTCTTAGGTGACAGCAGCGACGAGAACGTTTTCAGCTCCGAGATCGACTATGAGAATCACGTCATCACGGTAGTGTTCCCTTATACTTATCCGTCGAATACCGTCTATCACCTGGAAGAGAGCGATCTCGAGAGGGTGAAGGTGGTGGCCGGTCTGGATGACAACTGCTACCTGGAGCCTTCGGTTCTTATGATGGACCTCACGAAGGATAACGTGGTAACCCTTATCGACCAGAGAAAGGAGAGAACGGAATACATAGTCCGCGGCGAGATCAGAAAGAGTGCGGAATGCGCCGTTACTTCATTCAGACTCGTCGATCAGAATCTCACCGGTGTCGTCAACGAGAGCACGAAGACCATTTCCATCATTTACGATACCGCTCCTGACCCTCAGCTGGCCGAAGTCGAGCTTTCGTTCGGCGCCAGTATCACCGGAAGCGTGGATCCTACCGTGACGGCCTGCGACTACAGCAAGGACGTGACCTTTACCGTGCTGGCACAGGACGGCAAGACCACGGCGGACTATACGGTGAAGGTGGAACTTCCTTCAACTCTCGACAAGGGTGCACGTCCTAACAGCGGCAAGGTGCTCTGGAATGTCAAGCTCAAGGAAGCGTATGGCCTGACCAACCCTCTTCTGATGACCTCTATGGCCGTCATCAAGGATTACGTGGTTCTGAACACGAGGGCCGAGGATCTGCTGGTGGTTGACAGGAAGACAGGAAACAAGGTCGGAACCATCCCACTTCCGTTCAAGGGTAACCTCACCAACTTCAAGATTACCGGTGACTCTTCGGACAACATCCTGATAACCAATCTGGCAAGTGACGAGATAGTCGTTTACAGAGTCAATGGTATCAACGGCACTCCTACAGAGTATATGCGCTTTACCCCTGACGGATCTTACGGACGCGGCATATCGATCACCGGTTCGCTCGATTCCGACGCCATCATCACGATGCCTAAATATCAGGGCGGGTGGTCGTTCCTAAGATGGACCGTTACCGGCGGCGTTCTCAACCCTACACCTGAAAATGTCACCATCAACTGCGATCTCAACTCCGGCAACTGGGTTTACAACTGCGACATTACCTACACCAGCGCGACGAACACTGCGGCCGACTATTTCATCAACTCTTACGCTCAGCTTGTTAGCTCGGAGGCTAATGTCAACCGTGCATCTGTCTGGATGGACGGCGCCAGCGGAGCAACCCGCTGCCATTCGGCATTCAAGTCATCCAACTGGGTAAGAAATGCAGGCGACTATGTAGAGTTCAACAAGGTAGGCTTCTATGCGGCCAACAGTGTCAACTCGTTCACCTGGGGCGCAGACGACAATATTTTCCTCTACGATCTGAGCGACGGCAACCTGGACAACATCTTCTGGGAGTCTGAGACCGGAATTTACGGTTCTATGGCCACCATCGTGGAGGCCAATGGCAATGCCTGCGGCGACGTAGCTCTCAGGGTATCCGACAACGGATACTATATGTACCTGTACTTCTTCTTCGCCGGCGGACGTCTTGTCTGTGTACAGTTCGACTGCCTGGATATGTAAGCCAATGAAAATAAAAACAGTAATACTTTTGCTTGCAGCGGGGCTATTTTGCCTCGCTGCTTGCGATGATGAGAAGGGACGTTATCGTACGCCCGAATGGGAACTTCCCGACACTCCCGACACTCCGGATGACCCTGACACGCCTGATGAGCCGGATGAGCCGGCCGGCAAGCCGTTCTACATCTGGGTGGATGCGGCTGCCAATTTCATCGATTTCGCCGATTCGAAGGACAACATCCGACGCGACCTGAAGAAGGCCGCCGACGCCGGATTCACCGACATCGTGGTGGATGTCCGCCCTACTACAGGAGACGTGTTGTTCACTTCGAAGGTGGGCCATCCTGTGGAGTGGCTCGGGGCCTGGATCAAGGGTGTGTATTCTAAGGTGGAAAGGACGGCCGACTGGGATTACCTGCAGGCCTTCATAGAGATTGGCCATTCGCTCGGTCTCAGGGTCCACGCCGGACTTAACACTATGATAGGCGGAAGGGCCACCGGTCTGGGCGCCCAGGGCATCCTCACAAGGGATGCCTCCAAGAAGGACTGGGCCACCACATACAATCTCTCCACCGGTCTGGAAAACGCCCTGGACTGCGGCAAGGAGCTCTTCTTCAATCCTGCCCATCCCGAGGTGCAGGCCTACCTCATTTCCCTTCTTGAGGAAGTGGCCGCATATGAGGATCTGGACGGAATAATCCTGGATAGATGCCGTTTCACGGGCCTTCAGACCGACTTTTCGGATATCAGCAAAAAGCAGTTTATGGAATACGCCGGACTGGCTTCCATCTCCTGGCCTTCGGACATTCTTCCTGCAGGAACTGATTATGCGGCAGCAAATGATAAAGATTTTGTTTCTCCCAAGTATTATAAGATCTGGCTCGAGTGGAGGGCCAAGGTCATACACGATTTCATAGAGAAGGCTTCGAATGCCGTGCACGCGGTCAATCCGGATATCAAGTTCGGTGTGTATGTGGGCGGATGGTATTCGCAGTATTATGACGTGGGCGTGAACTGGGCCAGTCCGAAGTACAACACCGCATCTTTCTTCCCGAAGTGGGCCAGCAACAAGTACGGCTCCTATGGCTATGCCGACCACGTGGACCAGATTCTCATCGGAGCCTACGCTTCGCCGGGTGCCGTTTACGGTTCGGGCGAGTGGACGATGCAGGGATTCTGCCTTCTGGCCAAGGACAAGATAGGCTCTGCCTGCCCGCTGGTGTGCGGCGGCCCTGACGTGGGCAACTGGGATGAAAAGAATATGTATTCCCAGGATCAGGAGAACCAGGCCATAGTGAATTCGGTCAAGGCCTGCTATGACGCTTGCGACGGTTATTATCTTTTCGATATGATTCATCTCAAGCAGGCTGACCAGTGGCAGTATGCCAAACAGGGTATAGACAAAGCATTGAACAAGTGATGAAAAAGATATTTTTGATTTTGAGCGCGACGCTGATGCTCTTTTCTTCTTGCACGAAGAAGGCTCAGGAGAAGCCCCGTTTCATCTGGATAGATGCTTCGGCCAATTTCTCGGATTTCGCGAACTCGAAGGACAATATCCGGCGCGACCTCACCAAGGCCCGCGAATGTGGATTCACCGACATCGTGGTGGATGTGCGCCCTACGAACGGCAATGTACTTTTCCGTTCACGCGAAGGTATTCCGTATGATTATCAGAAATCCTGGAAAGGCGAGGTTAAGCGCACCGCCGACTGGGATTATCTGGATGCCTTCATAGAGATAGGCCACTCGCTTGGCCTCAGGGTGCACGCCGCGATGAACACTATGTCCGGCGGCTCCTGGTCTCCGAGGGGAGCGAGCGGGCTTCTGGCCATAGATCCTTCGAAGAAGGACTGGGAGACGCAGTACAACACCGCCGAAGGCATACGGACAAGGGAAAGGGGGGATGTGCACAGCGCGCTGTTCTTCAATCCCGCACATCCCGAGGTGCAGGCATATCTCATTGGCCTGATAGAAGACCTCGCGGCATATAAGGATCTGGACGGAATGTTCCTGGACAGGTGCCGTTTCGCCGGGCTTCAGAGCGACTTTTCCGAGCTCAGCAGAAAGCTGTTTATGGAGTACATCGGTGTGGACAGCATCAATTGGCCTTCGGACGTGCTTCCGGCAGGCACTACCTATGCTACCCAGCCCGAGGTCAAGCCGAAATATTTCGTGAAGTGGAACGAGTGGAGGGCCAAGGTCATACACGATTTCATCGTGAAGGCTGCGGACGCCGCACATGCCGTGAACCCGAATATCAAGTTCGGAGTGTATGTGGGCGGCTGGTATTCAGAATATTATGATGTGGGTGTCAATTGGGCGAGTCCTGACTACGACGCACACAGGGATTTCCCGGAGTGGGCGAGTGAGGATTATAAGAATTACGGGTATGCTGACCATCTCGACCAGATGCTCATCGGGGCCTACGCTTCGCCTGCCAAGGTTTACGGCGACGAGGAATGGACTATGGAAGGGTTCTGCAAACTGGCTAAGGAGAAGATAGGCTCAGCCTGTCCGCTGGTGTGCGGTGGCCCTGACGTGGGTAACTGGGATCTGAAACAGCAGTATTCCGAGGAAGTCAGGGAGCAGGCCATAGTGAATTCGGTCAAGGCTTGTTACGACGCCTGCGACGGATATTTCCTCTTCGATATGATACATCTGAAGATGGCCGACCAGTGGAAATTCGTAAAGGAAGGCATAGACAAGGCTTTGGAATAATACAAAATGAATATAGGAAGTCTTCTAGTTACGCTCAGCGTGACGCTGGTTAATCCTTTTATCGGCTCCGGCGGACACGGCCACGTGTTTGTCGGGGCCAATGTCCCTCACGGAGAGGTTTGTGCCGGGCCGATGAATACGACCCTGGGCTGGGACTGGTGCTCCGGTTATCATGACGGCGATTTGACATTGGCAGGATTTGCCCAGACGCGGCTCAGCGGCACCGGAGTGGCGGATTACGGGGACATCGTGATCCTCCCGCAGATCTGTGAGGATAAGGATTTTACCGAATGGATATGGGAGGGAAGCCAGTTCTGCGAGCCCGGATATTACGAGACCCTCCTTCGGGAAAGCGGCATCAGGGTTCAGGTCAGCGCAACCGCCCGCTGCGCCGTGTACAGGATCACTTATCCCGAAGGGAAGAAGGCCTTCCTGAAGATAGACCTCAAGCGCGGAGCTCAGTCCCTGACTTTCCGAAAGGCCTATACCGGAGGGTATCTGGAGGTCGTGGGGCAGAATGAAGTCAGAGGAAGAAGAATTTCCAGCGAATGGACCTTTGACCAGAGCATCTGGTTCAAGGCCTGGACTTCGCTCCCGATAGAAGACATAATTCCTATTGAAGATGATGGCGCGATATTGTGTTTCGGGGAGAATCCCGGCACGCTCGAACTAAGGATAGCCGTGTCGCAGCAGGGCGAGGACGGGCTGGATGCGAATCTGGCTGAGGCTTCGCGCGGATTTGACCAGGTCCTCTCCCGAGCCCGGAAGGCCTGGAAGAAGGAACTTTCCGCCATCGAATTCCAGGGTATAACCCCTCAGACAGATACCATTTTCTACACTGCGCTTTACCATACGGCTATGGCCCCGCAGCTTGTCAGCGACAGCGGACAGCCGGACGAATACACCATTTTTTCACTTTGGGACACTTACCGGGCAGTCCATCCGCTTTTTGACCTGACGGACAGCAGGGCAGGGGATTACTGTAATTCTTTGCTTGACATTTATGACCGTACAGGTCGTCTTCCGGTATGGCAGCTCGGTGATCAGGACACCGACTGTATGGTGGGAGTCCACAGCATAGCGGTGCTCTGCGAGGCGGCGCTTAAGGGCGTAGAAGGCGTTGATCCTCAGCGGGTTCTGGATGCCTGCAAGACGATGCTCGGCCAGTCTGTCTATGGGATGTCCATCTGGGACGAATACGGCTATCTGCCTTCCGACAAGGTCAACTGGTCCGTGTCGGTAGAGTTGGAATACTGCATAGATGCCAAGTGCATTGCGCTTCTGGCGGAGCGCCTGGGTGATGAGGCCACGGCCGCTGAATTCGAGGTCAGGGCACAGAGATATGCCCGCCATTTCGATCCGCAGACCGGGTTTATGCGCGGGGTAGATTCGAGGGGCCTTTTCAGTGAGCCTTTTGATCCGGCATATTCGCTTCACGAAGAGGCCGATTATGTGGAGGGTAACGCCTGGCAGTACAGCTTTCTGGTGCCGCAGGACGTGCCGGGACTGACGGCGCTTTACGGCGGTCCGGACGGATTGGCGGCCAAGCTGGACGCGCTTTTCTCGGCTGACTCCGCCCTCAATGAAGGTGCTTCGGCCGATATAACCGGAATGATTGGCCAGTATGCACACGGGAACGAGCCGAGCCATCACATTATATATCTGTATTCGCTTCTGGGGCGCGGCGACAAGGCTGCGGAACTGCTGCGAAGGGTTTATGGCGAATTTTACGGCACTGCGCCGGACGGGCTGATAGGCAATGAAGACTGCGGCCAGATGTCGGCCTGGTATGTCTTTTCGGCGCTCGGGTTCTATCCGGTGTTCCCGGCGGACGGAAGGTACGTGTTCGGTAGCCCGCTCTGCCGTAAGGCCAAGGTCAGATTGGCAAACGGCAAGACGCTGCGTATCACTGCACACGGGAACGGTCCCGACGCTCCGTATATAAGGGAGGTCAGGTTCAACGGCAAGACGGTTACGACCCCGTACATTACTCACGAACAGATAATGCGCGGCGGTCATCTGGAATATTTTATGTCAAAGGATAAATGAAAAAGTTCATTTTAACGATTGTTTCTCTGCTCGGACTGGCTACGGCCCTTTCCGCACAGGTGTCTGTAAGGGGACGCGTGGTGGACAGCTCCGGGGAGCCGCTGCCTGGTGTGGTGGTGATGCAGCAGGGATCAGGCACTATGGGGGTTATGACCGATGACAACGGTGGCTTCTCCCTCACGGTAGGCTCGTCCGACGCAGTGCTCCTCTTCACCCTGATGGGTTATCAGGAAGCCACGGAGCCGGTCGGGGCCAAGAGAGTGTTCAACGTCACGCTTCGTGACGACACTACCTTCCTGGAGGAGGCGGTGGTAGTGGGTTACGGCGTGCAGAAGAAGGGAACGCTCACCAGCAGTATCGCGTCCATCAACCGCGAGAAGCTTTCCTCCGCCCCTACGGACAATATGAGTAATATGCTGGGCGGAAAGCTGCCGGGCCTGGTTACCCGCCAGACTTCGGGCGTGCCGGGAGAGAACGATTCGCAGATCTATATCCGAGGCATCAGCACGACGGGAACTTCCACTCCGCTGGTGCTCGTGGACGGTGTGGAGCGCGACTTTTCGAACCTGGACCCGAGCGAAATCGCTGACGTTACCATTCTTAAGGACGCCGCTTCCGCAGCCGTTTACGGTGTGAAGGGTGCCAATGGTGTTATCCTCGTGACTACCCGCCGCGGTGATGTGGCCAGCACGACGGTGAGCTACAACGGCGCGTTCACGATGAGCACCAACGCCGATATGCTCGAGCTCCTGACCGGTCCCGAATATGCGTATTGGCATAATTATGCCAGCGACCTGGACGGACTGACCAGAGAATATTCGGACAAGCAGATCGAATACATCAAGAATGGGAACGATCCTCAGGGGATTCTGGGCGACACGAACTATCTTGACCTGATATTCAAGAAGGTGGCCTGTGGGCAGAATCATAATCTGAGTGTCAGTGGCGGTTCGAAGAACGTCCGTTTCTTCGTGGGCGGAAGCTACCTCGACCAGGACGGTATCATAGAGAACGTGTGGTTCAAGAGATATAATCTTCGTTCCAATATCGACATCAACCTGTCCGACGACCTCACGCTCAAGCTGGACGTGTCCGGACGCATTGAGAACAGGCACCAGAACGGTGTGAGCGCCGGTTCGAGCGATCCTACGGCTTCGCTGGACAACGGCGGCGCTGAGTACGGCTATAAGAATATAGTCTTCTATGCCATCACGGCACGTCCTACCACCCGTCCTCAGACTCCTGACGGCACCTACATCGGCTATCAGAACCCTCTGGTGGCGCGCGACGAGTCCGGATTCCAGGAGAAGAACCGCTCGTTCGTGCAGACCGGGCTTACCCTTCAGTATAACGTACCTTTCGTCAAGGGCTTGACTGCCAAGGCTATGGGAAGCTATGACTTCCAGAACACGCTTCAGAAGAAGCTCCTTCTGCCCTGCACCCAGGTCACTCCCAAATATTCAAGTCTGGATGAAGAACTAACCCTTACCGCCGGAAACAGCCCGCATTTGGCTTCCGGCGTGAACCAGCTCACCGAATCGCACCAGCTGTTCTCCAGATACACTTTCACGGCCCAGCTCAATTACCAGAACACCTTCGATCTTCACGAAGTGGGCGCCGACCTGGTATGGGAGCAGAGCGGCACCTCGTCGAGGTACTTCGCAGCCGGAAAGCAGAATTTCGCCATCACGGAGATTCCGGACCTGAATTTCTCCACGGACGTCCTGCCGAATTCCGTAGTCGGGTACCATTCGAACACCGGACGTCAGGGACTCCTGGCCCGCGTGAACTACGTCTATGACGGAAAATACATAGTGTCGGCTTCGCTTCGCAACGACTGGTCGGCCAAATTTGCCAAAGGCCACAGGCTCGGCGTCTTCCCGGCCCTGTCCCTGGGATGGAGAATGAACGACGCTCTCAAGCTTAGGGCTTCGTGGGGTATTCTCGGCAACGACAGCATCTCGGACTTCCTCTATGTCCAGGGCGTATCGCTCTCGACCAAGCCTTCGGTGGTGCTGGACGGGAAGGCACTGCAGAGCATTTCGACCACTTCCGTTCCGAACAGCGACATAACCTGGGAGACCACCACTACCTATAATGCGGGCGCCGACCTGCGTTTGTGGGACGGTCTTCTGAGCGCCGAGGCGGACGTGTTCTACAAGCTGACCACCAACATTCTGCAGAGCCAGGCCGGGGAGAACCCTCCGTCCATCGGATCGAACTTCCCTGCCATCGTGAACAGCGGCAAGGTGGACGTGCGCGGATTCGAACTTTCGGTCAAGCACGAGAACAAGGTTGGGGACCTGTATTACACGATAGGGGCCAATACCTCATTTGCCCGGAACCGTTACATCTCCATCAACGATTCAGACAATATTCCGTCCTATCAGAGCAAACTCGGGCAGCCTCTCGGCGCCGTGCTCGGATACGTGTCGGACGGCCTGTACCGCGACGAGGAGGACTTGGCATCCTCACCCAAGACGAGCAATGCCGTAAAAGTGGGAGACATCAAGTATAAGGATCTTAACGGCGACGGCCGCATCACGTCAGAAGACAGAACCTGGATCGCCGGGTCGTCCATTCCGGAGGTGATGTTCGGTCTGGATTTCAATTTCAAGTGGAAGGGATTCGATGCCGTGGTGTTCTTCCAGGGTGCCACGAATACCGAAATTATGCTCTGCGGCACCTATTCGGCGCTCGGCTATTCGGACGGCACCTATTACACGCAGGCCTTCAAGTGGGGCAGCAACCCTCCAAAATACCTCGTGGAAGGCAGCTGGACTCCGACCAATACCGACGCCTCATATCCGCGCCTGTCCACGCAGTCCAGTACCAACAACATCTATACAAGCGACTTCTGGGCGCGTGACGCCTCTTACCTGCGACTCAAAAACGTCCAGATCGGCTACACCTTCCCGAAGTCCCTCACCAGGAAATTCTACGTAGAGTCCCTGCGGCTGTATGTCAGCGGCTCGAACCTCCTGACATTCTCGGCGCTGTCGGCTCTGGGCATCGATCCTGAGGCGCCAAGCGTCAATAACGGTTATTATCCGCAGCAGAGAGTTATCAGCCTTGGCGCGAGCCTAACATTCTAGAATATGAAAAGAAGATACATTCTGTTATATATGACGGCCGCCCTCGCTGGAACGGCCTGCAGTTCAGTGAACCTCGAGCCTACGGACAGATACGACATCTCCTACGCGATGAAGAACACGACGAATGCCAATCTCTACCTGAACTCGTTCTACTCTATAGGAGCGCAGTGGGGTAGCTTCGGCTCGTGCGCTCTCGGAGGGTCCAACACCAACCTGTCCGACGGCCTCACCGAGATCCTCAAGTATGGAGCCATCGCCGCCGGTACGGGTGACTGCAACCTCATAATGACCGTGGACGGCCAGCAGAGGGTGGACCAGAACTATTTCGACTGCTGGACTACCGGTTACGGTCTCATTCGCCGTCTCAACGAAGCCCTCAAGGCCGTGGATGATTACGGTGCCAATTTCACCGAACCCGAGCAGAAGCGCATCCGCGCGGAGATTCTCTTCTTCCGCTCCATCGTGCAGTTCAATATGATGAAGGTCCATTCTTCGGAGAAGGACGATCTGGGCATCATCGTTTACAAGAGCATCTCCGAGATGAATATAGCGGGGAAGAACACCGCCAGAAGCACCGTCGCCGCATCTTGGGATGCCATAGCTAAAGATCTGGAATACGCCTGTCAGAACCTTCCGGAGCCGTTCGTTTCACTTGGCAGGGTCCACAGGTATGCCGCTTATGCGCTCAAGGCCCGTGCGATGCTCTACGCTCAGCGCTATGACGAGGCTCTCAGTGCGGTGAAAGCCATCGAGGACAGCGGCCTGTACGGGTATATCGCCTCGTATGACGAGATCTTCAGATCGCTGGACAATTCCGAAGTGATCTGGGGCATCGCCTATTCGAGCGCCACACTCACCCACAGTTTTGACCAGAAATACTCTATGCCGGGAGACTACTGCCTTAACGGAAGCAAGGGTGGCGGTTATGCCGGCCCTACTCAGGAGTTCGTGGACGAGTTCGACAACGCCGACGGCACTGCATTCGACCCGTCGGACGCTTCCCGCCGTTTCATTACCGATGCCAATGTCGCCTCGCGCGACCCGCGTCTGGCCTCCTGCGTGCTGTATAACGGCGCGCTCTGGAAAGGCCGCGCGCTTGAATGTTTTGAGGGCGGCGAGGATCAGAAATATATGCCTTATGGGGCCACTAAATCGCCGGGCAACACCGTCACCGGATATTATATGCGCAAACTTCTGGATGAGTCCAATGAAGATTTCGTACTGAACGGCTCGTATCAGCCCTGGCCCGAATTCAGGTACGCCGAGATGGAACTCATCAAGGCTGAATGCCTGGCCCGCGGGGGCGATTACGCTCAGGCCGGCGAGACGGTCTCTGCGCTGCGGAAGGTGCGCTTCGGCCGCGACGACGTGGTTACGGGCGCGGTTGGCACTCTGGACGAGGCGCTCGACGTGATACTTCACGAGAGGATGATAGAGCTCTGTTACGAGGGACACCGATTCTGGGATTTAAGAAGGACCGGACGGGCGCGTGAAACGCTTGACGGAAAGACTTATACGGGAGTGCTCTGGAAGCGCGCCGCCTCCGGAGGATTCACCGCGGAAAGCGTGTCGGCCGATATGTCAGCGCATAGATACCCGGAGAAATTCGACAGATTCCCTATTCCGGAAACGGAGATCAAGAACAATACGGCCGCGCGCCAGAATAGTGATTGGTAGCAGTTATGAAAAGATTTATTATGGGGCTTTTTATGGTTTTCGCCCTGTGCTCCTGCGTAAAACCAGATGAGAGGCAGAAGGACGGTTCTCTGGAACTTCGTTCCCTGAAGGCCTTCGTATATTATGACGAGAAGGATCTGTCAGTCTATGAGGAAGTGGACCTTCTGAGCGGAATGTATCTGGAAGACAAGGGGCTTGCCAGCTACACATTCCCGTCGGATGCGGACAAGTTTAATTCGTCTACATTAAAAAGATGTCGTCTGGAGGCGACTGTTCCTTCCACTGCCAAGGTGGTCCTGACCGATGAAAACGGCACCGGAAAAGGCTGTGGATTAGACGGATGGTTCGATCTGTATAATGCCGTTACCTATTTTAATGTCGTGGCTGACGATGGGATTTTTAAAAATTTTAAAATAACCACCCGTTGTTTATAGCAAAATCTTTGATTATATTTGTCCTTGCTTATGAAATTTTTTAAATTCCTTCCCTTAGTTGCATTGGCCCTCATATCTGCGGCCTGCAAATCAGATGACCCGGTCAAGCCGGAAGTCAAGTTTTCCCTCGCAGAATCGAACATCACCGTTTCAGGCCTGAGCCAGGAATGTATCGTGAATGTGGACAATGCCGCCCGCGCGGTGGATATTTATGCCGATTATGCCGACAAGGATAACATCAAGGCCCTGGAGATCACGTTCAATAATCTCGAAGAGGGAGTGGAAGTCAACTACTCGAAAGTTTACAACTATTCTGCAGGCGCGCAGAAGGTGGTGTTCGTAAAGGAGGAGACTTCTTTTGAATACACTTTCGCCGTTACTGTGGGAGAACCTGTCATAAAGTTCAATTCGTTCACCGTCGCCGGAGTCAATGCTCTTGGCGGTGAGGTTAAGGTCAGCGGGGGAGCCGATCTTACCGCGCTTGAAGTTGTATTCGAAGTGTCTCCGTCGGATGCCAAGGTGTTCGTGGGCGACGCCGAGATCGTGAGCGGAGCCACCGTGGACTTCTCCGACAAAGTTAACGGTGTGAATTTCGTTGCACGCGTAGGTTCCGTCGAGAAGACTCTCAACATCAAGGCCGTTACCACGGGCATCAGCTCGATCAGCCGCGTATGGGGCGTTTACTACAAGCCTTTCTCGGAAGGAGTTGACGCCACCTGGTTCGGAAGTCAGGTATCCGGAGAGTTGAATATCATCCGCACCATCGCGATGAATGACGAGTATGTATTTCTTTCGAAGGACAAGGACTCGGTCAATCCTACCGGCGGTGTGTATGCTGTAAGCATATCCGATCCTAATTCGGTTAGAATCCTTTCTCAGAAGGGTATTCCTGAAGGCACCAGGTTCTTCGCCATCGCTACGCTTGAGGACAAGGTGATCGCCGCATCCTTTACAATGGGATCTGGTCATCAGTTCTCTATCTATGCCTGGGACGACGTGAATTCAGATCCTGAGCAGATTCTTTCTTATACCACTACCGAAAACGTCCGTATGGGAGACCATATCGTGACAGAAGGGACTTGGATAGACGGCAAGATCTGGTGTTATGACAGTTCGTCGGGGACCAGGGTTTACTGCTTCACGGTTGCAGACGGCAAGGTGAGTGCCACCCCTGTAGTGGTTGATCTCGACACCAAGATGGGAAACTATGCGGGGTTCTATCCGTATAAGGATAATCAGTATATCTGCGCCGGGGCCGGAGTGAATGCCGGACTCTTCACCGTTGACGGCACGATGGCCACGCTCGAATATTCGTTCCCGGGCGCGATGATATCTTCTCCTACTCTCGGTATCAGGTTCTTCAGCTTCAAAGAGGAGAATTATATGGGCTATGTAGCTCTTCGCAACAATTATAATGATGGTCAGATGCGCATATCCGCCCTTTCACGGGAAACCCTTTCAGAAAGTATAGACAATCTTACGAATACATACAAGTTCTGGCTCGGCGACCCTAATGCTACCGAGGACAGGGAGTATGTGAAGAACGCCAACGGATGCGGCGACGGCACCTTCAGAGTGATAGGTGACAAGACCTATTATGCCGCATTTGTTACAGGAACAGGATTGTCTTTGTTCGAGATTAAGTAGCAAATGAATAAATTTCAACCTTATTAATAACATTATTTATGAAGAAAAGTTTATTGATGCTTTTAGGTGCGGCTGTACTTTTGGCTGGCTGTGCCAAAGATCTTTCTCCGGAAATTGAAAAACTGGAGGATCGCGTAGCTCAACTTGAGCAGCAGGTAGAGGCCAACAAGAAGGCTATCGAAGAGCTGCAGAAAGCTAATTTCATTACGTCTGTGGAGCAGACCGAAGCCGGATGGTCCATCACCCTTGATGACGGCAAGGTACTCGCCCTTTACAACGGTAAGGACGGCAAAGACGGTAAGGACGGCAAAGACGGCAAGGACGGCGAGCCTGGTAAGGATGGAGATGCATTCTTTAAGTCTGTTGAGATCGTGG
>CAVFXO010000055.1:0-20060 GCA_963626825.1 bacterium
TGGCCGTCGCTGCCAAGAGCGCATCTGCCGATGCCAATTTCGTTGCCGGACGTACAGGCAAGGCTTTCACCGGTGGTGAGAACCAGTATCTTCTTTATGACGTAGCTGCTGCCAGTCCTATCCGCAACATCAAGGGATATACCCTTTCTGCCTGGATCAAGCAGGCTGAGATCCCATCTGAACAGGCTGCAGTTCCTTTGTTTTTCCAGATTACAGGTACTGGCACTGACAGAACCTGGGGTAATCTTTCTATTTCCATCGACCGTACTGCAGCAGGTGCCGGATATCTTACATATAAGTCCGTAGCACGTTTCAGCGGTGGCAACCTCTGGAAGACCTGGAATAACGGCTATGGAAGTTGTTATCCTGCAGGTGTCTGGAACCATCTTGTCTTCATCTATGATAACGCCGCTTCAGAGTATCACGTATATGTAAACGGTGTGGATGTCACTCCGAAATCGGATGTGACCTGTATGAATGGATCTGCTCCGGTGGGGGATCTCGGGTTCAGTGCTGCCGATCAGATTATAGTCGGTGCCTGGGCTCCGAAGGCTCTGGATAGTGCTACAGACGAATGGATGGGCTGGCTTGACGGCGGCGCTATCGATGAACTTCGTCTTTACAACCGCGCTCTTACTGCCGATGAGGTTGCAGCGCTTTACAGCGAAGAAAGCGCAATTGTCAATAAATAAATTTACTGTGCAGGCGGGCCTTCACGGGTCCGCCTGCATTTAATATCATCTGATGAAAAAAATAATTTTTCTGGCCCTTCTGGCTCTGATATCTTCCTGCGGACAGAATTCGTCAGAGGAGGAGGTCGCTCCCAACGCAGAAGTAATGTCGCTCTGTTACAATGGGAAATACATCTCCATGAGCAAGGTCCTTACCGGGGTGAGCGCGAATGTGGAGTTCGTGTTCAATTTTACCAAAGACCTGAATGCGGACAAACTGGATTTGGACCGGATAAGCTGCAGCGGGACTTCCATTTCGAACTTTGACTTCTTTACGGACGGAAAGGATCTGCACATCAAGTCAAATACCGCGCTGCCGTATCTTCAGAAAATCACCCTGCGTCTTTATGCGGGGAAAAATCTCGGTGTCAATCTTACCGAGAGCTACAAGTTTTCGTTCATAACGCAGTATGATCCTTCCGACAAGTTCGAAAGAATCAGCGACGATGAACTTTTCGAGAAGGTCCAGAAGCGGGCGTTCTCGTATTTTTGGGACTATGCCCATCCGACCAGCGGACTTTCGCGCGAAAGGCTCGGCTCGGAGAACATCGTGACTTCCGGTGGATCCGGGTTCGGTGTGATGACTATCCCCGTGGGTGTCGAGAGGGGATGGATTACCCGCACCGAGGGTGCGGAGCGGACACTCAAAATCGTGACCTTCCTGGGCGAGAAGGCTCAGCGCTTCCACGGCGCGTGGTCACATTGGCTTAACGGACAGACAGGTGAGGCTATAGCGTTCAGTACCTATGATGACGGTGCCGATCTGGTGGAAACCTCATTGATGATACAGGGATTGCTCGCTGTAAAGGAATACTTTACGCAGGACAATGCCACGGAAAACGAAATTCGTACTCGCATTCAGAAACTCTGGGAAGAGGTCGAGTGGACCTGGTTCCAGAGGGATGGCCAGAAAAAGCTCTATTGGCATTGGTCTCCAAAGTACGGGTGGAAGATGAATATGCCGATAAAAGGCTGGAACGAGGCTCTGATAGTGTACGTGCTGGCGGCTTCGTCTCCGACTTATCCTATTGACACAGATGTATATGATGCCGGCTGGGCGAGAAACGGGTCCATCAGTTTTAATACCAAATCGCCTCTTTTCTTCGCCCATTACTCGTTTATGGGCCTGGATCCGCGCAATCTGTCGGACAAATACGGCAACTACTGGGACATCAACACAGCTCAGGCGAAGACCAACTATGAGTATTGTGCCAATCATACCGGCACCTACGGCTACAGCTCTCAGTGCTGGGGCCTGACGGCGTCGGACTACTACGACGGTTATATCGCATCTTCACCTGCCAATGACACCGGTACCGTAGCTCCTACCGCGGCGCTGGGGTCCTTCCCTTATGTGCCGGAACAGGCCAGGGCCGCTATGGAATTCTTCTATTATACGCTTGGCGACAAGCTTTGGGGAACCTACGGATTCAGGGACGCTTTCGCGATGAAGGAAGGCTGGTTCGCTTCGTCCTACATTGCTATAGATGAAGGCCCTATAGTGGTGATGATGGAAAATTACAGGACCGGACTGCTCTGGGATAGCTTTATGAAGAACACTGACGTCCGCAAAGGCCTTGACAGACTAGGATTTACATACTAAAACTCATACTGACAGATGAAAAAGATATTTGGACTTTCTGCTCTGGCGCTTCTGTGCGTTTCCTGCGCCACTAATTACGGCGGCCGCGACAGCAAGATGGATTCTTTTATCGACTCTTTGATGAAGAAGATGACCGTCGAAGAGAAGATAGGTCAGCTTAATCTTCCTGTGGCGGGCACGATCGTTACCGGTGAAGGAAAGAGCGTCAATGTGGACGATAGAATCGCTGGAGGCGAAGTAGGTGGCCTTTTTAACGTGAAGGGAGCTGCCGAGATCAGAAAATATCAGCAGATAGCCGTGGAGAAATCGCGTCTTGGCATTCCGCTTATCTTCGGAATGGACGTCATTCACGGATACGAGACCGTTTTCCCTATTCCTCTGGGACTTGCCTGCTCATTCGATATGGCAGCAGTAGAGGAGTCCGCCCGTATCGCCGCTGCAGAAGCTTCTGCCGACGGTATCGCCTGGACATACAGCCCAATGGTGGACCTTGGCCGCGATCCGAGATGGGGACGTGTCAGTGAAGGTAACGGCGAAGATCCTTATCTTAATGCACGCATCGCTGAGGCTATGGTATACGGATATCAGGGTCGTCCTGGAGAGCAGTACTCTCAGAATAATCAGATTATGGCTTGCGTAAAGCACTTCGCCCTTTATGGCGGTGCTGAGGCAGGACGTGACTATAATACCGTGGATATGTCGCATCAGAGGATGTATAACGAGTATTTCACCGGATATAAGGCTGCCGCAGATGCTGGTGCCGGAAGTTTTATGGCATCTTTCAATGTCGTGGACGATGTCCCTGCAAGCGTGAACAGGTGGCTTCTTACCGACGTGCTTCGTGATCAGTGGGGATGGGACGGATTCGTGGTATCGGATTATACCGGAATATATGAGTGTATCGCTCACGGAGTAGGAGACTATCACGAAGTGGCTGTCAAGGCTCTTAAGGCCGGAATGGATATGGATATGGTCGCTGAAGCCTTCCTTTCGCAGGTTAAATCCGGCATAGAGGCAGGGGAGCTTAGCGTTAAGGATCTCGACAAGGCTTGCCGCCGTGTGCTTGAAGCCAAATACAAGCTTGGCCTGTTCGATGATCCGTACAGATTCTGCCGTGAAGATGAAGCTGCCAGGCTTCTTCGCTGCGATGAGTTCAAAGCAGCTGCTCGTAGAATTTCTTCCGAATCGTATGTGCTTCTGAAGAACGAAGGTGTGCTTCCGCTTAAGCGTCGCGGAACTGTCGCCGTAATCGGCCCTCTGGCCAATACCGCTGAGAATATGGCAGGTACTTGGAGTGTGGCTGCACGCCATTCTGAATGCACTACACTTGTGGACGGTATCAGGGAAGTGGCCGGAAAAGATGTGAACGTTCTTTATGCCAAGGGAAGCAACCTCTGCTCCGATTATGATCTGGAGATGCGCTCGACTATGTTTGGAAGGGAACTTCACCGTGATAACAGGACAGATGCACAGCTTCTTAATGAGGCTCTGAGGGTGGCTCGTAGAAGTGATGTGATAGTGGCTGCTCTGGGTGAATCTTCAGAGATGTCCGGAGAAAGCTCTTCAAGGAGCGATATCAGCATCCCGGACGTGCAGAAGACTCTTCTTAAGGAACTTCTCAAGCTCGGCAAGCCTGTCGTGCTGGTTCTTTTCGACGGTCGTCCTCTTACCATCCAGTGGGAGGCTGAGAATGTGCCTGCTATCCTTAATGTATGGTTTGGCGGTAGCGAGGCAGCATATTCTATAGCAGATGTGCTTTTCGGAGATGTGAATCCATCTGGAAAGCTCGCGATGACATTCCCTAAGAATGTAGGTCAGATTCCTATCTATTATGGTCATAAGAACACCGGACGTCCTCTTGGAGGACCTGACGGACAGGACAAGTGGTTCATTAAGTTCAGGTCCAACTATCTGGATGTGGACAACGACCCTGTTTATCCTTTCGGATATGGTCTTAGTTACACCTCTTTCGAATATAGCCCTGTAACGCTTTCGAGCAGCGAGATGAGCATTGATGGAACTCTTACTGCGAGCGTGACGGTAACCAATACCGGCAAGGTGGCGGGCAAGGAAGTCGTTCAGATGTATATTCAGGATGTAAAGGGTAGTGTATCACGTCCGGTTCGTGAACTGAAGGGCTTCGAGAAGGTATTACTTCAGCCCGGTGAATCCAGAACGGTGTCGTTCGAGATCAGCCCGGAGGCTCTCAAGTTCTGGAATCAGCAGATGGAGTACGGTGCTGAAAAGGGTGAATTCAAGGTCTATATCGGCGGAGACTCCACCACCCGGAACGAGGCCTCCTTCAGCTTGATATAATGTAATTTCAGTAAGAAAAGGTCCGCAGGCGTGAACTTGCGGACCTTTTTGGTTATTTGTCGTATGTGAATCTGGCGGTGAAGTGCGTGAGGCCGGCGACCTTGCCTTCAAAGATGACCACCGTGGCGGTGTCATCCTCACGTACTTTACGATAGATGTCTATGGTCTCGCCCCCGCGGGTTTCCTTGTTGAAATTGATCTCCACTATGTGTGGGAAGCTGCCGCGCAACAGAGCCTCCGGCAGGCAGTCCATCGCCCAGCTGATATAGCTGGCGTTATTGGCGTGGCCGATGAAGTCCACATCCGAATATTCCACCTTATGACTTGCGATCAGTTCACTGTCTTTAGGAGCCACTATCTTTCCGGCAGGCGCTTCAATAGCGCTTTCCGTATTCTGCGGCGTAATGTCGAAGTATAGGCCCAGATCTTCGGTCTTGAACAGCGATCTGGTCTTCGTGTTCAGCGCTATCCACGAGCTGGTGCCGTCGATGAGCACTTCGCCGTCTTCACCTACCATCCGATAGTCTCTTAAAAAGTAGAGTCCGTTTATTCCTTTGTGCCAAGTCTGAAATTCGACCTTGTCTTTCCATACAGGCACGCGGTTGAAAATGAGTTTGGTCCTGCTTACTACCCACGCCAGATCGTGTGCGGCCATATCTTCGTATCCGAAATGCAGCACCGTAGCCGCTTCCACGGCCATTTCCTGCGCGATGGACATAAAGCAAGCCGGGCGCAGACGTTTTGTATAATCTACCAGATAACTGGGAATCGTCAGGGGTACAATGTGTTTGGTTTCCATAATTTTCTTCAGTACTTTTTTTTATGGTGCAAAATTTGTGCTAAATTTACGAGATTTTATGTAGCAAATCGCGAAAAACCGCGTTTGTATAGTTGGAAATTTATTAGTGTATCAATAATATCATGAAAAAAATCCTAGTAATCTTGGCCACGCTCGCAGCCAGCGTAGGGCTCTCTGCCCAGCAGATGCCTCCTATCCCGGTTGACGAGAACGTGCGTATAGGAAAGCTTGAAAACGGGCTTACCTATTACATCCGTCACAACGAGGAGCCTAAAGGACAGGCGAACTTCTACATCGCCCAGAAGGTAGGTTCCATCCTTGAGAATGATGATCAGAGAGGTCTTGCACACTTCCTGGAGCATATGTGCTTCAACGGCACCGTGAATTTTCCTGGAAACTCTCTTATCAGTTATCTCGAGTCCATCGGTGTTAAGTTCGGCGCTCAGCTGAATGCCTACACCTCCATCGACGAGACCGTCTATAACATCGACAACGTCCCTGTAGCCAAATATCCTGATTCCATCGACTCCTGCCTGCTCATTCTTCACGACTGGGCCGGCGACCTTCTGCTCGAAGGTGACGAGATAGACAAGGAACGCGGAGTCATCCACGAGGAGTGGAGAAGCCGTCAGAATGCCACTATGCGTATTTATGATCAGGTTCTCCCTAAGGTATATCAGGGCAACAAGTACGGTGAGCGTATGCCAATTGGCACAATGGAAGTGGTAGACAACTTCCCTTATGAAGCGCTTCGTAACTATTATCACACTTGGTATCGTCCTGACCAGCAGGGTATAGTGGTAGTGGGCGATTTCGATGTCGATCTGGTAGAAGCCAAGATCAAGGATATCTTCTCGACCCTTCCTGCAGCCCCTGCCGATGCGCCTGAACGTGTCTATACCCAGGTGGAGGACAATGTCGATCCTATTATCGCCACTGGCCTTGACAGGGAGCAGTCCAATGCGATCACCTACATCTTCCTCAAGCACCCTGCCATCCCTGCTGAGGCCAAGGTCAACCTTGACTATGTGCTCGTGCAGTATTGCCAGCATATGATGGAGTCTATGGCTGAGGCCCGTCTTAACGAGATGACCCAGAAGGCAGACCCGGACTTCGTCGGCGGCGGAATCGGCGATTCGGACTTTATGCTCTCCAAGACCTGCGGATCATATCTCGGCGTGGTGATGTATGACGAGAATCAGCT
The DNA here is from genome assembly GCA_963626825.1 of bacterium. Lineage (GTDB taxonomy): Bacteria > Bacteroidota > Bacteroidia > Bacteroidales > UBA932 > Cryptobacteroides. The sequence continues at coordinate 6,654 of CAVFXO010000055.1, forward strand.
TCTCCGGAGCGTCAGCTCGCTTTACCGCGAGATGCTCCGTATCGTTCGCAACGGATTTACCGCCAGCGAGTATGAGCGTGCACGCGCCGACTATCTCTCATCTCTTGAGAGCGAATACAACCAGCGCGAGAAGAAGAACAGTGCATCATACTGTTCTGAGCTTGTGCGCCACTTCATCGACAACGAGCCAATTCCGGGCATCGAGGCTGAATTCGCGCTTATGAACCAGCTGGCCCCGAACATCCCTGTCGAGATGATCAACCAGTTCGTGGCAGAAGAGTACAATATCCAGAATAACCTGGTGGTAGTCAATATGCTTCCTGAGAAGGACGGACTCACTTATCCTTCCGACGACGAGATTCTCGCTGCGCTCAAGGGCGTGGAAGCCGAAGATATCGCACCTTACGAGGACGAGGTCATCGACCAGCCTCTCGTATCCAAGCTCCGCAAGGCCGGCAAGGTGAAGAAGACCGAGGATTCGGAATTCGGTTATAAGCATTACACCCTCTCCAACGGCGTTAACGTTTATTTCAAGTCAACCGACCTCAATAAGGATCAGGTTCTGGTGAACGCTTTCAGCAAGGGTGGACTCGTGCTCTATCCTGAAAGCGACTACATTACGCTCTCGTCAGTGGACGACCTCATCGGGATCGGCGGCATAGGAGAGTTCAGCGCCACCGACCTGGCCAAGGTCCTTGCCGGCAAGAACGTAAGCTGCAGCTCATCCGTATCTCTTTATAGTGAGAGTGTTAGCGGTCGTTCTACACCTAAGGACATCGAGACTCTCTTCCAGCTTTGCTACCTGCAGTTTACGGGCATTCGCAGCGACGAGGAGGCCTTCGCATCCTGGAAGACCAAGACCGCCGCTTCTCTTGCCAATGCTGAGACCCAGCCTATGACTGCGTTCCGCGACACTCTGTCTCACGTAATCTACGACAATCCTGCCTACTCATACACCCTCAAGCACGCCGATCTGGACAAGGTTGACTATGCCAAGGCTATCAGGATCGCCAAAGAGCGTTTCGCCAATGCGGCAGACTTTACCTTCGTAATCACCGGCAACATCTCCGAAGAGGAACTTCTTCCGCTTCTCAAGACTTATGTGGCTTCTCTTCCTGCCAAGGGCAAGAAGGAGGACTACAGGACCGGAGCGTTCAATTACGCTGTCGGTGTGCGCGAGTGCGAATTCACCCGCCAGATGCAGGATCCTTACGTGCTCAACTTCTTCTGCTACAGTACCCCGTCGGCCTACACCCTGAAGGGGGACCTCCTGAACGAACTCCTCGGTTCAACCCTCGAGCTTATCCTTCACGAGGAGATTCGCGAGAAAGAGGGCGGTACCTACGGCATCAGCTCTTATGTGGCCGCCTCACCTTCACCTCTTGACAGGACACTGCTCCAGATCGTATATCAGACAGATCCTGCAAGATACGAGTATCTGAACAAGCGTGTGGAGGAGATCGTCGCGCAGTTCGCCGTGGACGGACCTCGCTCGGTCGATGTGGAGAAGACCAAGAAGAACCTTCTTAAGGATCACGAGGAGAACCTCCAGCAGACTTCTTACTGGCATAACATAATGATGAGCTATCTGCGTTATGGCGTGGATCTCAACACCGATTACGAGACCATACTTGACGGCATCACTTCAGAGGAGATCACCGGTGCCCTTCAGATTCTTCTCGATCAGAACAATTTCTCGAAGATTGTGATGGTTGGAACCAAATAATCAGAAGGAAAATATATTATTAGGGGAGTCTTGATTGTACGAGACTCCCTTTTTTTTATTACCTTTGTTAGGATATGGAAAATGAAACCTTGGAAGAATATCCTCTCGACAGCGAGAAGCTTTACTTTTCTAACGATTATCTGACACTCGACACCGAAGAAGGGCCGGTGACATACAAGATGGGCATCTGGATCTGCAAGGACCCGGTGCGCATCCATAAGATGTATATCAGGGACAAGAGTATCCAGCTCGACGAGATGGAACTCCTGAACCCCCTCGAGAGCAAGCTGCGCAGGGCTGACCCGGATTATTTCAAGCGTTTTATGGGCCTCAAGCTTGTTATCGACTATCCCGGCTACAGCACCGGCATCATTGCCCGTATCCCGTTCGAGACCGACCCCGTCGGCTTCTACAAATGGTGGAGGAAGGGCAAGCACGAGGACAAGGTTTATCTTAATCTGGCCAATCAGATCCGCCTCATCCAGAAGGTGGCCATAATGGAACCCAAGATCGTCCTGAAGAAGGACCTGGAAATAATCAAACGCTAATACTATGGATAAAATCACCTGTCTGCACGACAGACACATCGCCCTGGGCGCCCAGATGAGCCCTTTCGCAGGCTTCGATATGCCTATCAGATATCAGGCCGGCATCATCGCCGAACATAAGGCGGTTAGGGAGTCCGTCGGCGTGTTCGACGTTTCCCATATGGGAGAAATCTTCGTCAGCGGTCCCGACAGCCTCAAGTTCGTAAACCATATCTTTACAAATGACATTTCCCAGCTGGCCGAGGGCGGCATCCTTTACGGAATGATGCTTTATCCGGACGGCGGCACCGTAGATGATCTTCTGGTTTACAGGTGTTTCGAAGACGAGAGATATCTTCTCGTGGTTAATGCCGGTAATATCGACAAGGATCACAGGTGGATTTTGGACAATGCCTCCGGATTCGACGTCAAGATCGACAATCAGAGTGATCTTTGGGGCCAATTGGCCATCCAGGGCCCGGACTCCGAGAAGACACTGGAGGAAGTGCTTGGCATAAGCGAAGGCAGGCAGCTCACTTTCTATACGTTCTGTGTCAGCGGGGATATGATAATAAGCCGTACAGGTTATACCGGTGAGGACGGATTCGAGATCTATGCTCCCGTGGAGAAGATACGTGCGATGTGGGATACTCTGATGCAGGCGGGTGTTCAGCCTTGCGGGCTCGGATGTCGCGACACCCTGCGTTTCGAAGCCGGACTTCCGCTTTACGGTGACGAGCTTTCGGAAAAGATTTCTCCGGTAATGGCGGGTCTTTCGATGTTCTGCAAGCTGGACAAGCCGGAATTCATCGGCAGGGAAGCTCTGGTAAGGCAGAAGGCTGAGGGCGTGGAGCGCAAGCTCATTGGCCTGGAGGTCAAGGACAGGGCTATTCCGCGCGCAGGGTATGCGGTGCTGAATGCGGACGGAGAGGAGGTCGGAGTGGTTACGACAGGCTATCACAGCATCTCGCTGGACCGCAGTCTGGCGTTCGCGCTGGTGGAAAGCGGTTACGGTGCGATTGGCACACAGCTGCAGGTGAAAATACGTAATAAAGTGTTCCCTGCCGAGGTTGTTAAGAAGAGATTCTATCAGACAAATTATAAAAAATAGATACTATGAGTAAAATTGTTGCAGGACTCCTGTACAGTGAGTCACACGAATGGGTGAAGATGGACGGAAATATCGCCATCATAGGAGTTTCAGATTATGCTCAAAGCGAACTTGGGGATATCACTTACGTGGATATGCCTTCAGAAGGGGACTCCGTGGCCAAAGGCGAGGAGCTTGGCGCTCTGGAGAGCGTGAAGACGGCTGCCGACCTTTACAGCCCGGTGAGCGGTACCGTGATCGCTACCAACAATGCCGTGGAGGACGATCCTTCACTTATCAACACCGATCCTTACACGAACTGGATCGTGAAGGTGGAGATGTCGGACACTTCTGAACTGGACGGACTTCTGAGCGCCGCCAAATACGAGACCATTCTTTAATATGGCTGAACATTTTGCATATTTCCCTCATACCGAAAAGGATATAAGGGAGATGTTGGAAAGGATATCGCTTTCGTCGCTTGACGACCTTTACAGCGATGTCCCTTCTGACTTTATATACAGGGGTGACTATGATCTTCCGGATGCACTCAGCGAACAGGAGTTAAAGGATTTCTTTAATGGACTCGCTGAAAAATGTCCTCAGAAGAAGGTCCTGGTAGGGCAGGGTGCCTATGACCATTACACCCCTTCGGTAGTGGAGTATCTCTGCTCCAGAAGTGAGTTTCTGACGGCTTATACGCCGTACCAGGCTGAGATCTCACAGGGAACGCTGCGCTATATCTTTGAATATCAGTCTATGATATGCGCGCTGACCGGGATGGACGTATCGAACGCTTCGATGTACGACGGGCCTACCGCTGCGGCTGAGGCCGTGCGTTTCTGTGTGGCGTCCACACGTAAGCGTAACACCGTGCTGGTCAGCTCCGGGCTACTTCCGCACGTACTGGAGACTCTTGAGACCTACACCCGATTCTCGGGCATCGAGCTCAAATACATCGCCCTGGCCGACGGGCAGACTTCGCTGGAGTCGCTCGCTTCGCTTCTGGATGACACAGTGGCGGGAGTGCTGCTTCCTCAGATCAACAGGTTCGGTATCATTGAAGACCACACGGGCGTGGCAGAGAAGGTGCATGGCGCCGGCGCACTGCTGGCCGAGTACTGCGATCCGTCTGCATTGGCAGTTATAAAGACTCCTGCAGAATGGGGCGCTGACGTGGCTGTGGGAGATGGTCAGCCTCTGGGTATTCCGCTATGTTATGGCGGTCCTTATGTAGGCTTTATGGCTTGCAGGAAAGATTATATGCGTAAACTGCCGGGGCGTATCGTAGGCCAGACCGTCGATAAGCAGGGCAAGCGTGCGTATGTGCTTACTCTTCAGGCTCGTGAACAGCATATCCGCAGGGAAAAGGCCACTTCGAACATCTGCTCGAACCAGTCGCTGATGGCCCTCTGGGTTACGATCTATCTTTCGCTTATGGGCCCCGTTGGACTCAGACGCGTTAATGAATTAAGCTTCGAAGGAGCGCATTGGCTTAAGGATGAGCTGCTGCAGACAGGCCTTTTCGAGGATCCGTTCCCTGGTAGGCCGTTCCTTAAAGAGTTTGTGCTTAAACCTCTTGTCAGCGCCGAGACTATCCAGAAGGCCCTGTATGACGCCGGGTATTTCGCTGCGCTTCAGACCGAGGACGGATATGTGACATTCTGCGTAACGGAAAAGCACGACGAGAAGGAGCTTACGAAGGTGATAGAGGTTGTTAAATCTTTAAAATAGAAGGCTATGAAGTACTACGACAAGCTTATTAAGGAACTTTCCGTAAAGGGACGTCAAGGCTTTTCTTTAAGGCCTTCTAAAGGTGAAGTGCAGATTCCAGAGGTGCTCAGGCGCAGGTCTGAGCTGGACCTTCCTGAAGTCAGTGAAGTGGATGTGGTAAGGCATTACACGAATCTCTCGCAGATGAATTTCGGTGTGGATACCGGGTTTTATCCTCTCGGCAGCTGCACTATGAAATATAATCCTAAGGTTAACGAACAGGTCGCTTCTATTCCTGCATTTCAGGGCACTCACCCTCTTATGCCAAGTGAAGGTCTGGAAGAGATTTATTCCTTGACGGACAAATACTTGGCAGCCATTACCGGCATGGCGCATTTTACGTTCCTGCCTTGCGCGGGTGCCCACGGGGAACTTACCGGTCTTATGCTTATGCGCTCATACCACGAGTCCAGGGGAGACTTTGGCCGTAAAAGGATCATCGTCCCTGACAGCGCTCACGGAACGAATCCGGCGAGTGCCGCCATCTGCGGACTGGATGTAGTGGTGGTGAAGTCCAATGAGCACGGACTGGTGGATGTAGAATCGCTTAAACCTCTTCTGGGTGATGACTTGGCAGGTATAATGCTTACCAACCCTAACACTCTCGGTCTGTTCGAACGTGACATCCGCGAGATCGCATCTCTCGTACATGGTTGCGGCGGCCTCCTTTATTATGACGGGGCCAATATGAACCCGCTTCTGGGCGTAGTACGTCCGGGGGATATGGGATTCGACATAATGCACCTGAACCTTCATAAGACCTTCTCGACTCCACACGGAGGCGGTGGTCCAGGAAGCGGTCCTGTGGGCGTAAGCGAGAAACTGGTAGAGCTGCTGCCGAAAGTGCATACATCTGGTTTTCATGGGAATACGAGCGTGATCATAAAGGCATTGGCATACATACTCTCGCTCGGTAAACAGCATATTTCGATGGCGGGCAAGCTCGCTACTCTTAATGCCAATTATATCAAAGAGTCCCTTCGCGACAGCTACAAGCTGCCTATCGACAGCGTCTGCAAGCACGAGTTCGTGTTCGACGGCCTTAAAGAGCCGAACGGGGTTACGACCCTGGATGTGGCCAAAAGGCTGCTGGATTATGGGTACCACGCGCCGACCATCTACTTCCCGCTGCTGTTCCATCAGACCATTATGATAGAGCCAACTGAGACGGAAAGCAAAGAGACGCTTGACGCTTTTATAGAAGTGATGGAGAAGATCGCCCGCGAGGCTGCGGAAGACCCTGATCTGCTGCACAATGCGCCTCACAATACTCCAGTTTCACGTCCTGACGATACTCTCGCTGCCCGTGAACCGGTGCTGAAGTGGAGTTGAGCGTTTCTAGCATTAAAAAAGAGCAGTCCATAGGTTCGCCCAGGACTGCTTTTTTTGTGTATTGGTGTTTATTATTTCGTAAGGATATTTCGGAAAGCGGTGATCTGTTCTTCACTTAGGCCACATTCTCGAAGATACTTGGTGGCGGCGTTTTGAAGATTGGCACCCTGCAGCTGAGTCTGATACATTCCCAGACCATCCCAGTCTATATTCGAGACGTCTGTGGAATTCCAGTCTATCTTCTTGTAATCTTCCAGAGCCTCTTCATTGCACATAAGCCAGATCATCCTGTCTATGGACAGTGACTGCCTTAGTTCATAGGACTCTCCGCCATCCGGAATCTGATAGAAATTAAGCATCGTGACCATATAGTCACGGCGCAATTCCTCTACTGAAGCCCCGCAAAGCGCTTCGAACAGCATCGTGACGAATCCGCAGCGGTCCTTGCCCTCATTACAGTGAATCAGATATGGTGGCTCGTGTTCTATCATAAATTTAACGGCGCTGCCAAGACGTGTCTTAAAGTCATCGCAGAAACTGTTAGCCATCATTCCGCAGGCGATGGTGTTATTCGTTCTATAAAGTTCTGGACAATAAGTAGATGCATAGCCTTCTGAAGCCATATACTTTTCTACCTTCTCGGGGGTGTCCGCCAGGTCGATTTCTGTCTTGATGCCAATCTTTCGGGCCAAGCTGTCCACTACAGCGTATCTACCCGGATTATTTACACAATTAAGAGGGTTGCTGGAGCGGTAGAGTACGCCCGGGGTGATGCCGGTGGTAGTAACCATACGAAAATTGGCATACTGCTCGGCTGTTTCGTTATCACGGCGTTCTTCAGGGTAAACGGACTTCATCAGGGCGTAAGTCTTGCTGTAGCCGCCTTTTTGTGAGAGTGTCATCGTAACCTTTTCACCGACCTCTCCGCCAATGTAATAATGGAAATCTCCATTAAGCATGGCGAATCCATAATCGTCTCCGTGGGCGTTATAATCTACGTAAGAAGGTCCCAGAATGGCGACTTCGTTAAACGAGCTGACATAAGGGACATTTTTCAGGAACACTTTGTCTCCTATCTTTACATCCACCAGGTCGGCATAGTCGAATCCTGCAGCACTCATCTGTGCCGGGGTAAAGCTGGGAATGGGCTGCCCATAACTGTTCACTTCCACGATATAACCCGAAATTTCTACGTTATTCCGCGTGTTCGGGTCTTTATGACAGGCAGGAAGAAATACGGTCGCCGCCACGATAGAGAATATCAGATGTCTTTTCATATCTTTAAAAAAATCCGCCAAATTTACGAAAAGTTATCATACTTGAGTTATGACTGAAAAAATTATTAAATTTGTCCGTGATACGGAAGTGTTATGAATGATATAAGAAAAAAAATCTATTCTGCTCCCGAAACGGAGTTTGTTAATTTTGAATCAGAACCGTGCTGCGTTTTGAATTCAAGTACATCGTTGACTCAGGAGACATCGATGCAGGATGGTAGCATCTCAGATGAAGAAAACTGGTAGTATGGAAAAGAGCATTGTTGTAATTTCTTTCGCGGCTTCCCTGCTTCTTCTCTCTGGCTGCGGTAAAGTGACTCCAGAAGCGGAGGAAGAACATTATGTGGTTCTGGGGGCTGAGATGTCCAAAGAACCCGAAACCAAGATTAACTTTATCCAAAGCTCTGGCGATAACACTAAGGCCATATTCGGTTGGCAGATGTCTGACGCGATAGGTGTTAGTGTCGAGGGCTCCGAAACTTTTTCCAAATTGACGATTACCGATTCTCAGTACACCGGCGACGGTTGGTACAAGACGCTGTTCGGGGGCTCCATTCCCGGTGAACTTGGCGACTATGCCGTCTATCCCTATAACGAAGGACACAAACTTTCCGGCAATGTACTGACCTATTGCCTCCCGTCCGAATACACCTACACCAGCGTGGATTCTGATTATTATGGGGCTGTCAACAGTGCCAATCCGCCTGCTCTGGGAGCGATAAGCAAATTATCAGAAGACAATATCTCCACCGAGCTCAAGCATCTGGGAGGTGTGCTCTGCATAAAGGTGGACAAGATGCCCGCGGAGAGCGGCTCGGTGAGCCTCTCTTCGGACCGTCAGATCTGCGGCAATTTTACCCTGACTCTCGACGGAATGACCAGTAACTACGCTCTGTTTTCCACTTCCACTTCCGATTCTGATAAAACGGTGACCATCAAGTATTCCGGTGCGACGGAAGGGGAGAGCGGAGTGTTTTTCTTCCCTATGCCTTACTGTGATGTGGATTCCAAAATGAAAGTCTCCGTGAGCATAAACGGTGAACATACGAAATCGGGTTCCACCCTCGTGACGAGCTATACCGTTTCGGATAAGAGCATCTCCGTCGGGCTCAGTGAGATCAAACCCATAAAGATTACCACGAACTACTCATATTACGTAGAAGGTCATAAGTTCGTGGATCTCGGTCTTCCGAGCGGACTGCTCTGGGCTGAGACCAATCTTGGCGCTTCATCTGCCGCCTACTGCGGCGACTACTACGCCTGGGCAGAGATTGAGACTTTGAATGAGAATAAAACTTCATTCAGCTGGAGCTCCTACAAGTATGGAACTGGTTCCAGCGACATTAAAAAATACTATCCCATAGTTGACGATAAGACCACTCTTGAGATGGAAGATGATGCCGCTTATGTGAATTGGGGAGCTTGGTGCCGGATGCCGAGCAGGGATGAGTTTCAGGACCTGTACGACAAATGCACTTGGACGCCTGAAAGTAGGGATGATGTTCAACACACCAGCCGCGGCGGCTTCAAAGTCACCGGTCCCAACGGCAATTCCATTTATCTCCCGGCCGAGTTCGGATATGTGAGCGAAACCGGAAAACAAGAGTACGGCAGTTTTGGATATTATTGGTCAAGCACGAGTCCGGCAAGTGGCAATACACAGTGCGCATACTATCTGCAGATTGGAAAAAATCACTATCGCGGTGTTTCCGAAAATCCGCAACGTTCCCGTTATCAGGGCCTACAGATTCGCGCAGTCGTCGCCAGATAGTTTTGAATTTGATCGTTTAGCAGACTTCGTCTATTACCACAGTGTCGTCTTCGACGTGGAATCTGACGTTTTTATCATAAAAGAGCAGTCCATAGGTGCGTCCGGGGTTGCTCTTTTTCTGTACTGACGGGCGCGGGTCCTGGGCCAGAGTCTGGAACAGGGCGTCCAATTGGTCGGCTTCGAACGCGTCGTTAAGCTCCCGCTCTACTTCCAGACAGGACGGGATGACGTCGAGCGCCTTCCACTTTGTGTCGTCGGTGAATCCGGCGCGTGCATCGGGATGTGCGTCGCTGTACGGGACGTAAGGCTTTATGTCATAGATGGGTGTGCCGTCCGCGAGGTCTGCGCCGCTGACTATCAGAATGCCTTTCTGCAGGTCCGCTCCTGTGAGTTTTACGCAGGAGAGTCCCAGGCCGTTTGGCCTGAAAGGGGAGCGCGACGCGAATACGCCCACTTTTTCGTTACCTCCGAGTCTTGGCGGGCGCACGCTCAGCGAATGCGTATGGGCCCCGTTAAGGCTGAATTCCCAGATAAGCCACAGATAGTCAAATCCTTCGATTCCGCGAAGGGCTTCCTCACGTGCAAAGTCCTTTTCGAGAACCACTTCGCCTGTCAGGCTTTCCACCACGCCGCTCTGGCGCGGTATGCCGAACTTTTCCCTGAAAGGTGAGTGGAAGGTGGCTATTGGCTTAATCTCCATAAGATTGGCTTATTTTTTATCACTGCTTAAAATGGCAGTGTAAAGTGTATAAAGTGAGTCCAGCTGAGGCTTGTACTGCTTCGGGAGCGGATCGGCGGCAGGTGATTTCATCGACAGCGGATCGATAGGCGAGCCGTTTTTCCATACTCTGAAGTCGAGATGCGGGCCGGTGCTTCGTCCGGTCGAGCCTACATATCCTATTACTTGGCCCTGTTTAACCTTGACACCCTTTTTTATGCCTTTGGCGAAGCCGTTAAGGTGCAGATAACCGGTGGTGTAGACGGAGTTGTGCCGGATCTTTATCATATTGCCTCCGCCGTTGTTCGTCCAGGCGGCCGAGAGCACGGTACCGTCTCCCAGAGCCACGACCGGAGTTCCCTTCGGTGCTGCATAGTCCACTCCGGTGTGCGGCCTGATCTGACCTGTGACAGGATGCTTTCGGCGCATCGTGAACTTGCTGCTGACTCGGGTGAACTTGAGCGGAGCCTTGAGGAAGGTCTTGCGGAGGTTGTCGCCGTTCTGGTTGAAGTATTTGTCAGATCCGTTATGCGTGTCGAACCTGATGGCGCAGACCTCGTCCGAACCTCTGGTGTATCTGCAGAAGTCTACCTGATCCAGGCCGATGGCGTTCCCTTCGCACATCTGTTCGGTGTACACGACTTCGAACCTGTCACCTTTCTGCAGGCCGAAGAAGTTGACTGTCCAGGCGTATATGTCTGCCAATTCTATCACGAGGTCTGCCGGGCCGCCCTTGGCCGTAAGGTCCGCCCATAGGGAGCTGTTGATGGTCACATCGAGGGACTTCTGTTCGTGGGTTACGGGACGCTGATAATTCCACAGATACAGGGAATCCGCACATTTGAAGACGGTTACCTTCGTCTTCGAGTGCGAATAGACTGCGTATTCGAGCTTGTAGTTCAGGGAATCCCCGCTGTAGTAGGCCTCGACCTTCTGCCCGCTTTTCATCTTTCGCGGGTAGAACAGCGTGTCAAGCCTTCCGAGTATCACCCCTACCGAATCTTTCGGCAGGCCAATGCGCTTGAGTAGTGCGGGGAGCGTCTCTCCGCTTCTGACCGAGGTGCTTTCCTTATGGTAATCGCTTTCGCGGAATCCTATAGGGGGAATCTCGTCCGCTTCGTTCTTTTGTCCGTTATGTCCGTTCTGACACGCCGCCAGCATCATCGCCACGCCCGCCGCCAGAAGAATTGAAATATGTTTTCTGCGCATCTGCATTTTTCTTTTAGTGATTGCACACCTTGGTAATATCCACAGTGAAATTATCTTCGCCTGTGGGTTTGAATTATATAACTATTGGCCTGCATCCGCAGGATGGAAGGTATTTGTTCAAAAGGTCTTCAGTCCGAAGCTTGATGAAGCAGTTTACGGTGCCGTCTGTACAGCAGAAAGTGTCATTTTCAAGTATCTCTTTATCTATCACTGCATTGACTTTTCGTGCCGAATCCAAGCAAACACTCAGAATAGTCGATGCGCCGTGTTCCGTACCTACGATATTCAGCAGAAGCTCATTCGATGCGAAAGATACTCTGGGGATGCCCAGCGCTACTCCGAAGTCCTTGGTTACAAAGGGCTTGTCGTCGCACGTTACATAAAGATAGAAGATAGTCTGCTGTCTGTTGCACAGAAAAAGTGTCTTTACGATTCTTCCGCCAATTCCGGCGTTGATATTCTGGCAGTCCTCCATCGTTATTCCGGGATCCGTGTCCACACGCTCGAAGGAAATATCCAAATCGGCCAGACGTTGATACACCTTTTCTTGCAAGGGGGTAGCGAAGCGGCTCGGCGCTGTGGTAATTATTTTGCTGACGTAAAATGACATATCTAGGCTTCTTTGCGAGATCTCTTAATGATTGCAGACCTTAGTGATGTCCACTGTGAAATCATCTGCGCCTGCGGGTTTGAATTTGCCTCTGGCTTCGAGAAAATCCCCCAGCTGGGAGGCAGTCATATCTTCTATAAGTTCTTCTCTTGTCTTGTAACTGTTTCCCGCCATCATATGAAGAACTTCGTGTCCGTGTGTCATATTGATAAATGTAGTTTTGTTCGCGAATCTCAAGGTGCGTTATTTCAGCATTTTTCCGTCAGCGAAGGCATTGCCGACTCTGCCTCCGAGCTGAATATATCCGTTATGTACGGGATCGAAGGTGATAAGCTGCATCTTTTCGATGTCCGGCTTACCGTCTTCGGATAGATAATTTTCATCGCAGATGATGTTGATTATATCGGCGATGATATAATATCCGGTTTCGCTTTCGTCTATTTTTCTGCAGATGCGACATTCAAGGGTGAGTGGAAAGTCTGTGAATACTGGGGCGTTGACCGACTCTGAATTTACAGCTGTCCAACCGGTTCGCGTTATCTTCTCAGGTGTGTTTTTCGCGCTGGTGATTCCGACGTAATCGGCAGCCACCAGGGTCTTGGCGGTGGCGAATGCGACAGTGAAGTCACCGCACCTGTTAAGGTTTTTCGTGGTGGCGTGACTGCCCATTGAGATCATAATCTGATCAGCATCCCATTGGCCTGCCCAGGCGGCGTTCATCGCGTTAGGTTTGCCATTCTCATCATATGTTCCTATTATCAGCACCGGCTGCGGAAGAAGCCACGCTTTCTTTCCAAAACTTTTCATATTTGATTATTTCGTTTAAGATCATCCAGGCATTTCGGCTGTAACCAATTACTTTGGTTAGCAGTACTGCCTGGCTCAACAAAGATAAGTTATTTTCTCCGACTTTCACCTTTCATCTCGAAGCGATACGATGTTTTTACCATCCGGTCGATGACAGTGCCTGTGATAGGGGTTTCCGCGATGGTGGTGTCTACGATAGTTTTTTTGCGATGATGGTGTCTCGGCTGACGATAGGCTAATTGTGCCTTTTTCAGCGATGATAGTGTCTGCGATGGTGTTTTTTCCGCGATGGTAGTGTCTGCGGTAAGGGATTTTTCGCGATGATGGTGTCTCGGCTGACGATAGGCTAATTGTGTCTTTCTTCGCAAGAATAGTGTCTGCGCTAGGGGTTTTCGCGATGGCATTGGTCCAGCTGCTGATAGACAGTTGGCTTGAGATGTTGAGTGATTTTTTGGGGGGACTTCTAGAGTAATTCCGGCACTCCTTGCGACGTCTTTCCAAACTTTTCCAAGGCACCGCCAAATAAATTGGAGTTTCATTCAAAGCGAATTGAATTTCCCGGCAAGG
>CAVFXO010000056.1:0-46173 GCA_963626825.1 bacterium
CAACTTTTCAAAAACAATTAGCCAAAGACATTTATACTGCAATTCCTGCCCCTGAATTGCCAGCCATGGCATAGGCGAAGTGGTGCACTCAGATATGTTTTAGGCCAGCATGAACTTGACAGCGGTCTCTGAATTGCCAGCCACGGCATTGGCGAGGGACTGCGATGATCAGCTTTCAGGTGATTAAGGCCTGTCAGGTCAAATCGGCCGAGGTGCGGCTTTGCATCGTGGGCTGTTGATAGATACGAGGCTGGGCGTGCATTTGCGAAATTTGCGGTAATTGTATAATTTTGTGCGATTTGTCCTGACCTTATTATGGCTTTAGAACGGTGGGGCGTGCGGCGATTTTTAGAAAGTGCGTACGTGAAGCGGTAGCGGGCCGGATGGGCAGGAATAAGATTAAAAGTAGTTATTTATCAATATTATGGTTAAAATCAATCTTGGAGGTTGCGACTCCTTCGTAAAGGAAGCTGAATACAAGGCTTATGTAGAGAAAGCCCTGAATGCTTACGATACTCTTATCGCAGAAAACGGTGCAGGTAATGATTTTCTCGGATGGAAGACTCTTCCTGTAGAGGTGGACGACGCTCTTATAAGTGCTTGTGAGAGTGTTCGCGACGACTGGAAAGGCAAGGGTGTGGATCTGGTTATCGTAATCGGTATCGGAGGATCTTATCTCGGTGCACGTTGCGCCATCGAGGCTCTCAGCCACAGTTTTGTTCGTCCGGAGGGTGTTCCTCAGGTGGTTTTCGCGGGAAATAACCTCAGCGAGGACTATATCGCAGAACTTTTTGACTTGGCCAAGGTGCGTAACACCGCTTGCGTAGTCATCTCCAAGTCAGGTACTACCACAGAGCCTGCGGTAGCATTCAGAATTTTCAAGGAATATATCGAGCAGACCTACGGCCAGAAAGAGGCTAGCGAGAGAATCGTCGCCATTACCGATGCTCACAAGGGTGCTCTCAAGACCCTCGCTACTCAGCAGGGCTACAGGACATTCGTCGTTCCTGACAATGTCGGAGGCCGTTTCAGCGTACTTACTCCGGTAGGTCTTCTTCCTATCGTTCTCGCAGGATTCGATATCCGCGCGATGATCAAGGGTGCAGCAGACGAGCGTGAGGAACTTCTCGTCAAGGGCGAGGAGAATGCAGCCGTCAAGTATGCAGCTATCCGTAATCTTCTCCATACCGACTATAAGAAAGCGGTCGAGATCCTCGTAACATATTCACCTAAGCTTGTTTATCTCGCCGAGTGGTGGAAGCAGCTCTATGGTGAGAGCGAAGGAAAGGACGGCAAGGGCATCTTCCCTGCCAGCGTTACCAACACCGCCGATCTTCACTCTATGGGCCAATTCATCCAGGAGGGCAGCCGCGTTATGTTCGAGACCGTGATCAAGGTGGAGAACGCTGCCAGAAGCGTAGTTATCGGAAGCGACGAGCAGAACCTCGATTGCCTCAACTATCTCGCCGGACAGCACGTAGAGCACTGTAACTCTATGGCACAGCTTGGCGTGAAGGTCGCACATATCGATGGAGGCGTTCCTCAGGTAGAGGTTTCTATCGATAAGATAGACGAGTATAACCTCGGTGCCATCTTCTATTTCTTCGAGTTTGCCTGCGGTGTATCCGCTTATGTTCTGGGTGTGAACCCATTCAACCAGCCGGGCGTGGAGGCTTACAAGAAGAATATGTTCGCACTTCTTCGCAAGCCTGGTTATGAGGCTCAGACCGAAGAGATTCTTAAACGCATCTAATTCTGATCATCGATGACAGTTCTTATCGTATTGGCCGTCATACTCGGCATCGTGGGCGTTCTGGGAAGCATTCTTCCCGGGCTTGCCGGTCCGCCTATCGGCTGGATAGGACTGCTGTTGATGTATTTTGCTGATACTGACGATCCTGTGAGCCTTACCGCATTGCTGGTATGGCTTGCAGTGGTCGTTATAGTTACCGCTATCGACTATGTTATCCCTCCTGCTCTTACCAAGACTTTCGGAGGACATAAGGCAGCTTCGATAGGCGCTACCATTGGACTTTTCGCCGGGATGTTCCTGACTCCCATAGGAATGGTGGGCGGAAGTCTTCTCGGCGCATTCATCGGTGAACTTTTCGTGACCGATAAAGGAGTGTGGGCATCGTTCAAGGCCGCACTTGGCACATTTATCGGATTCATTCTTACCACCGGACTTAATCTGATCCTGTCCGGTATTCTTCTCTGGTGCATTCTCGCCGCCATCAGATAAACTCCTTTTTTACGCGGTATGAAAGGGGATAAGACGTCGGCAATGGATATTCTATCGGGATATTCCTATTATTTGAAGGTGGAAAGGGGACTTTCCATTAATACTGTCAGTGCCTATACTTCTGATCTAGAGGCGCTTGACGCGTTTTTGCAAAGCCGCTCCGGAGCGAACACCGTGGATTGGGCGAGGGTGAGTGCCCAGGATCTGACCGATTATCTGGTAAGCGTCTCGGACTATCTGTCCAAGCGCTCACAGGCTAGGCTCCTGAGTTCGTTCAATTCCTTTTTTGACTATCTGGTGAGCGAAGGGGAGAGGCCTGACAATCCGGCCAGCACTCTGGACGCGCCCAAGCTTGGCAAGTATCTTCCGACGGTTCTCTCTGTAGATGAGGTGCTTGCGATCATACAGGCCGCTTCGTGCCCCCGCGATTATGCCATACTTCAGGTTCTGTACGGGTGCGGACTTCGAGTCAGCGAGGCCTGTGCGTTGAAGATTTCTGACGTGTTTCTGGATGAGATGTTCGTGAAGGTTCTTGGCAAGGGAAGCAAGGAGCGCCTCGTGCCATTGGCCCCGTCCGTGGCCGACGCCATAACCTCATACTTGGCTTCCAGGCCAATTCCGGACCGGCAGTGCGAGGATGTTCTGTTCCTGAACCGGTTCGGCAGGCAGCTGAGCCGCGTGTCTGTGTTCAAGATGGTGAAGCAGTGCGCATTGGCAGCCGGCGTGGATAAGGAGATCTCGCCGCACACTTTCCGCCATTCGTTCGCTACGCATATGATAGAGAACGGGGCCGATCTTCGCGTGGTGCAAGAAATGCTCGGCCACGAGAGTATACTCACGACCGAGATCTATACGCACGTGGACAGCGCCACGTGGCAACGTGAAATTAAGGAGATTATCTCTTCTGTTCTTCAGCGATAGCCTTGTTGTAGCATTCTCTGCACAAAGGCTCGTAGATATCCTTTTCTCCCAGGACTACCAGGTCTTCGCTTTTCGATAGACGATGTGAATGGTTGGCCAGACTGCCGCATTTCACGCAGATGGCGTGTACTTTCTGCACGTCTTCAGCCACTGCCATAAGGGCAGGCATTGGCCCGAAAGGCTTGCCGAGGAAGTCGGTGTCCAGGCCGGCGATGATTACGCGCACGCCGCGATTGGCCAGGGTCTGGCATACTCCCACGAGGTTCTCTCCGAAGAACTGCGCTTCGTCAATTCCCACTACCTGTATGTCTTCAGGGATGTCCAGCATAAAGCTGGCGTCTGTTATAGGGGTCGATTTCAGGCTGTGAAGGTCGTGTGAGACCACTTCCACTTCTGAATAGCGGACATCCACGCTTGGTTTGAAAATGGCTATTTTCTGGTTAGCGAACTGGGCTCTTTTAAGCCTGCGGATGAGCTCTTCGGTCTTTCCCGAGAACATAGAACCGCATATTACTTCTATGCAGCCCGATTTTTTGTAGTTTTCTGAAAACATTTGTAGTTTTGTGAGATGATTCTTTTACAAAGTTATAAACTTTGGCGATAGTTTTCACCGCCCATTTGTAAAAGTTATCCACAATTTATGAGACCTGGTATTCTTTACATAGTGCCTACTCCGGTGGGTAATCTTTCGGATATGACTTTCAGGGCCGTGGAGGTCCTCAAGTCGGCGGATTTGATATTGGCGGAGGACACCAGGACCAGCAGCGTGCTACTGCAGCATTATCAGATAGAGGGCAAGCTGCATTCACATCATAAATTCAACGAGCATCAGAACGTGGACCAGATAAAGTCCCGCATTTTGGAGGGCCTGAACGTGGCGCTCATCAGTGACGCAGGTACGCCGGGCATTTCAGATCCGGGTTTTCTGCTTGCCAGAGAATGTGCTGCGGAAGGAATTGAGGTACAGACACTTCCAGGTGCCACGGCCTGCATTCCGGCACTTGTCTCTTCCGGCCTTCCGTGTGACAGGTTCTGTTTCGAGGGCTTCCTTCCGCAGAAAAAGGGACGCTCGTCCGTGCTCGAATCTCTTAAAGACGAGAAGCGCACTATGATTTTCTACGAGTCTCCGTACAGGCTGGTAAAGACCCTGGAGCAGTTCAGCGAGGTCTTTGGCCCGGAGAGGGAGTGCTGTGTATCGCGCGAAATATCCAAACTTCACGAAACCCATCACAGGGGAACTTTAAACGAACTTTTGAATTACTTCCATGAAAACGAACCAAGAGGGGAGATCGTCATCACGCTTGCCGGAGCCCCAGTCCCGAAAAGGGGCGAACACGTCAACAAGTACAAACTCGAGGACATTTAAGTACGGCGCTGTCTGCTTCGTATTTCTTATCGTCGGCTACCAGATATGCCTGTTTATCCATCACAGCAGTGTGCTTCGGATAGAGGCTTTGCGTGACCGGCCTGACACGGTGTATGTAACTGCCTATCTGCCTGCAGCGGAATCTGGTGCGGGGGTGAAGGGCCGGGTACGGACGGATACGACTAGGCGTTATGCAAAGCACAGTGAGGCCGTGGAGAAGGTACGAAGACAGCGGCGGAAGGTGGAGACATTTGCATTCAATCCGAACACGGTGAGCGTGGAGGACCTTCAGCGGCTGGGATTCTCTCAGAAACAGGCGGAAAGCATAGATCACTATAGACAGAAAGGCGGCAGGTTCTACCGGGCGGAGGATTTCGGGAAGAGCTATGTAGTGGCGGACAGTGTGTTCGCGCGGTTAAGACCATTTATACGGATTCCGAAGGTGGACATTAATTCTGCGGATTCGGCCGCCTTCGATGCACTGCCAGGGATTGGCCCGTATTATGCGGCGCAGATGGTGAAGTATCGCGAAAGGCTGGGCGGGTACAGCTGTACGCAGCAGCTTATGGAACTGTATCGATTTGATGAAGAGCGGTTTGCGAAGATCGCGGACCTGGTCGAATGTCGCGATCCGCACCGCTTCGATCTGTGGGAGGCGGACGAGGCCGCTCTCGCCGCTCATCCAGCCATCCGCCGCCGAGACGTCGCCCGCTCCATCATTTTGTATAGGAACACTACCGCTCCACCCCAGCGCAGCATCTCCGCCCTATACCAAGCCGGCATCATCGACTCTCTCCAGGCCGTAATGCTTTCCCGCTGCGTAGAGTTTTAGCCTGGGCGATGTCGGATTAATCTGCGCTGTCGCTTTGCGACCCAGTACGGGCAAACGCTTCGAAAAGCCTCCGCCCTGTCAGACGTTGGCTGCTGCCGTCCATAAAAATTCTGTGTTGGTGAGACTTTTGAACGCCCCACCTGCTTTATTTTTTCTTCATATACCGTTTGAGGTACGGGGTAATCCAGTCGGCGTAGCGCATCATACCGAGGTCGGTAAGGTGGATATTTTCCACGAATGCTTCGGCATCGCGGCCGACCATATCGTCAGAGTTCAGGTAATAGATGTGTTTTTCTCCTTGTTTCTTGAGCTTTCGGAACAGTTCTTTTTGCGCGGCGTTCTTCTTGTCCACTTCTTCGCGGATGCCTGATGACCAGTAATAGTGAGGGAAGTAAGGATCTTCGGTGAAGATGATCGGCACATCCGGGTGGGCGTCGCGCACGATGCGGAAGAACTTCTCCCCCTTCTCCCGTATCATATCCGCTGAAGCGTTCGGCACATAGTCGAACACGTAGATGGCCGGATTCTCCACGCTGGCCATAAGCTCAGCTATCTCATAGTCCAGCAGGGCGTTGCCGCTGAATCCGAGGTTAATGACCTCACGGTCGAGCCTGCGCTCTATGATATTGGTATAGGCCATTCCAGGACGATTCGCGCATCCGCCCTGAAGAATGGAAGTCCCGTACATCACGATTGGCCTGTCGGTACGTGGCGAATCCACTTCCGGGCCTTTGATGTAGGCAGTAGAGTCCACTCCTATCTCAAGATCCGTAATGCCGTCATACAGAGGTAGATAAAGCATATATTCGGTAGGTTCACCCTTCATTCCGTCCACCAGTTTCCCCAGGGTCGCCTTGCCTTCCGCCCACGGACGTCCGGCTGCGATGAAGCGCCATTCGCCCCGGTCGTTCATTCCGTAGAGGTCCACTCCGCGCGTGCCGGTGAGGGTCTGGTGGTTCATAAGATTGCCGAACTTGGCAGTCCAGCGGCACCAGATGGCGGTGGAATTGGAATTGAACCTGATGTAAAGACCGGCGCTGTTGCGGCCCAGGTACCAGATGGCATCGCGGCTCCGGCCTTCGAATTCGGCGGGAAGGCGTTCATAGCGTTCTTTGGTGTCCTCGCGGGCTTTGCCGTAGAGAGGAAGTTCGGTGGCGTTGGTGAATACCTGCGCACCAGCCGTCAGGCTCATTGAACATGTTATGGCGGCTATAAGCAGTAGTGTCTTTTTCATGTCTGCAAATATAGCAAAATTTGCCTATCGGCCGGACACGGAGAAAATTTTCCTACCTGCCGGATGTGGAGAAAATTTTCCGGATTGAAGTATTCCGGGCGTTTCATCCGTTTATAATATGAACGGGAATTTCGTTAGATTTTCGTATTTTAGAGCCGCAATTCGCGAACAATAATAAATGAACTATATGAACACTGAAATTAATTTCAAAGAGCTTCGGGAGAACTGTCTTCCATTCTGGCTTAACCCCGGCGAAGTCCTTCTCCCTCTCAAGGGCGGCAAATGGAAGGGCTGTTTCTCGACACACTTAAATGGCGGCTTGAAATGAGAAGATTCCGAATCCTCCTGCTTGCCGCATTGGCCGTCCTTAGTGTGGCCGGCTGCAGAAGCGGCAGTCAGAACTATCTGAACGACAAATTGTATGAAACTCCGGGAATAGGTCAGGCCCTGCCTATCAGGGCCACCTTCCTGGATGAGATAAGCTGGGACATTCCGCACCAGAACTGGGGCGTGAAGGAATGGGACCGCGACTTCCGTGCGATGAAGGATATGGGCATCAACACGGTGGTTATGATCCGCTGCGGGCTCGGCCGGTGGATAGCCGCTCCTTTCGAGTCTGTCCTCAATGCCAATCCTGCCGCCATCTACCCTCCGGTCGATCTGGTGGAGATGTTCCTTACCCTCGCCGACAAATACGGTATGGCATTCTACTTCGGCACTTATGATTCGGGCCAATGGTGGCACGAGGGCGAGTACCAGAAGGAGATAGACGTGAACAACGCCCTCATCGACGAGGTCTGGGCCAAGTACGGCCATCACAAGAGCTTCCAGGGCTGGTATCTCAGCCAGGAGGTCAGCCGCAGGACGAAGAACATCGCCAAGATCATGGCCGGCGTGGGCAAACATGCGAAGGAAGTGTCCGGCGGCCTGCCTTGTATGATCTCTCCTTACATTCACGGCGTCAAGACCGATCAGGTGATGTGGGGCGACACCGCCACCAGCGTGGAGGAGCACGAGAGAGAGTGGAACGAGATTCTCCGTGACGTTCAGGGCGCAGTGGACATCCTCGCGTTCCAGGACGGACAGGTGGACTACTGGGACCTCTACGACTACCTGTGCGTGAACAAGAAGCTCGCCGACAAGTACGGCATGCGCTGCTGGACCAATGTCGAAAGCTTCGACCGCGATATGCCTATCCGGTTCCTGCCCATCAAATGGGAGAAACTCCTCTACAAGCTCGACGCGGCCCGCCGTGCCGGTATGGAGGACGTAATCACCTTCGAATTCAGCCATTTTATGAGCCCGAATTCTTCTTACACGCAGGCCGGCCATCTGTATGACCGCTACTGCGATCATTTCGGAATCAAAAACAAACATTATAGCAGATAATGATGCGTAAACTTATTCTTCTGTCCGCAGCTTTGCTCATCACCATCGTCTCCTGCACCCGCGATGGGGATATCAAGAGTGCTGACGGATTGGCCCGCCGCATAATGGGCCCGCAGGCCAAGTCCATAGTATTCGAGAAAATCAGTTCTCAGACAGACACTTACGAGATCGAGTCCGTCGGAGGCAAGGTCCATATCCGTGCGAACAATGCCAATTCTATGGCTGTCGGCCTGAACTGGTATCTGCAGAACTGTTGTCTGGCCAATGTCAGCTGGTATGACTGCAACCCTGTCGAACTGCCGGAGGTGCTTCCGCAGGTGGAGGGTAAGGTCAGCGCCAGCGCTGAGGTTCCGACGAGGTTCTTTTTGAACTACTGCACCTACGGATACACGATGCCGTGGTGGAACTGGGAGCAGTGGGAAAGGCTTATCGACTGGATGGCGCTTAACGGTGTGAATATGCCGCTTGCCATCACCGGACAGGAGGCCGTATGGCAGAAGGTATGGGAAAAATACGGTCTGTCCGATGAACAGATACGCTCATTCTTCACCGGCCCGGCACACCTTCCGTGGCAGAGAATGTGCAATCTGGATCGTTGGGAGGGGCCTCTCCCACAGAGTTGGATTGACGGTCAGGCCGCACTCCAGAAGAAGATCCTGCGCCGCGAGCGCGAACTTAATATGACTCCGGTCCTTCCGGCCTTCGCGGGTCACGTGCCTGAAGAATTGGCACAGGCAGTAGGCGAGAAGATAGATACGTTCCGGGTAAGCTACTGGGGTGGGTTTGCGGACAAGTACCGTTGTACCTTCCTTAGCCCTATGGATAGCCTCTACGCCGACATTCAGAAGACTTTCCTGGAGGAGCAGACACGGATGTACGGCACCGACCACATCTACGGCGTGGATCCGTTCAACGAGGTGGACGCTCCGTTTTGGGACCCCGAGACCCTGGCGAAGATGTCAAAGGGCATCTACGAGAGTCTGGCAGCGGTGGATCCGGATGCCGTGTGGCTGCAGATGGGCTGGCTTTTCTATGCCGATCCGGCGCACTGGACGGACGAGAACATAAAGGCATATCTTACGGCGGTGCCTCAGGGCCGTATGATAATAATGGACTATTACTGCGACTATACGCAGATCTGGCAGCGTACCGAGAATTTCTACGGGCAGGACTTCATCTGGTGCTACCTCGGAAACTTTGGCGGTATGACCGGAATCGAGGGAGACCTGCACCTTAACGCTTCCAGAATAGAGGAGACTCTCAGTGGCGGCGGCCCGGGATTCAAGGGCGTGGGCGCCACTCTGGAAGGGTTCGGCGTGAACGAGCCGGTCTATGAGGCCGTGTTCGCGAAGGTTTGGGACAACGCCCCGTCAGTGGATGAATATGTGGACAACATCGCCGACCGCCATCTGGGCCGCCGGGACGACGCTTTCCGCGAGGCTTGGCACATAATCGCCGACAAGGTCAGCAAGACCCACACCGAGACCAGCAGTTCGGGCGTTATCAACGCGCATCCAAGCCTGGAGGGCAAGTGGCACTGGACCACGGTTTACCAGCGCGGATACGACCATTCCGACCTTGAGCGCGCCTGGGCTCTGATGAGCAAGGTTGAGGGCGAGAGCAATTATCTCGCTTATGATAAGGCCAATGTCCACCGTCAGGTGCTTTCGAACAGGGCCGAGGGCATAAGGGACGCTTTCGCTGCCGCATACAGAAAGGGTGACCGCGCCGCGATGCTGCAGGCCAAGTCTGATTTCCTGGCTCTATGCGACGAGATGACTTCCGTTCTTCGCACCCGCCACGAGTTTTCGCTGGACGACTGGATAAATGATGCGCGCAGCTGGGGACAGACTCCGCAGGAAAAGGATTATTTTGAAACCAACGCACGTACGCTGATCTCGGTATGGGGCGATTCGTTCCATCTCTGGGACTACGCGAACCGTGATTTCGACGGGCTGTGCGACACATATTACAAGGTTCGCTGGGAGAAATTCTTCGATGCCGTGATCGCGGCCTTCGATGCCGGCGAGCCGTTCCAGAATTCGAAGAGCACTTCCTATGTGGGTGAGACTCCTTACGGAACGGACCCGTCAGTGACCGGAAGGGCGCTTCAGTATGACAAGGACATTTGGGAATTTGCCTGCCGATGGGCCGGCGTTAAACAGGATTGATGATGAAGAGAATTATAGCATTGGCATTCGGCGTTCTGGCGATTGTCGCGTGCGGCAGAAAGGCTTCTGACGAGCCTGTGGTCTATTCGCCGGACGGCAGAATCAAGGTGACGGTAAGCGCCGAGGGCGGGCAGCTGGCATACACCGTAAGTCAGGACGGGGAATCTCTGATAGAGAACTCGGTTCTCGGATTCACCCTTATGGGCGGCAACGTTCTGGGTAACCGTACGGAGATTCTCAGCGTGGAGCATTCTTCGTATGACCAGACCTGGGAAACCGTCTGGGGCCAGAACCATTACATCAGGGACCATCACAATTATATGAAGGTTCATACTGCCCATCTGGACGTGGAGGTGAAGGTGTTCGACGACGGCCTGGGATTCAGATACATCTTCCCGGACGATCTGGGTGACATCAAGATTAAGGATGAACTCACCGAATACCGTTTCGCCAGGCCCGACCATCAGATATGGTGGATGGCCCGCAGCGACATCTATTACGAGGCCTACGGTAAGAAGACAGGGTTCGAGGATATAGACTGCGCCTACACGCCTGTCGTGATCGAGGGGTCCGACGGCAGATACTATTCCATCCACGAGGCCGCGCTTCTCGACTTTGCCAAGGTCAATCTGGTGCCAGACGGGCCGGCGTGCCTGAAGACCAGCCTTACGAAATGGCAGGACGGCACTGCGGTGTACGTCTCCGACACGAGGATAAGTCCTTGGAGGACAATTCTTATCACCGACCGTCCGGGTGCGCTGATAGAATCTTCCCTTATGCTCAACCTCAACGAGCCTTGCAAGCTTGAAGACACATCCTGGTGCAAGCCGGGCAAATACATAGGCATCTGGTGGGAGCTCCAGAAGTTCAGAAAGACCTGGTATTACGGGCCTGACCACGGCGCCACTACCGAGAGAACGATGCAATACATAGATTTCGCCGCCGCGAACAACATTCAGGGCGTGCTGGTGGAAGGCTGGAACAGGGGCTGGGAGAACAACTGGATGAAGAACAGCGACAAATTCAGCTTCGTGGAGGCCTATCCGGACTATGATTTCGACAAGGTAATGAAATACGCCGCTTCGAAGGGCGTGCAGATGGTAATACATAACGAGACCGCAGCCAATGTGGAGCATTATTTCACTCAGATCGACTCGGCCTACGCTATGTATCAGCGTTACGGAATGCATTACGTGAAGACCGGCAACGTGAACCTTCTCATCGACGGCAAGGAAGAACACGACGGACAGTACGGCGTGAACCGCCTGCATTCCATCGTGGAAAAAGCGGCTGAATATCAGATAAATATAGACGAGCACGAGCCTTGCATCCCTACGGGGCTCTGCCGCACCTGGCCTAACCTTATGACGGGCGAGGCCATTCGCGGACAGGAGCACGACTCCTGGGCTGACGACGGAGGAAGCAAGCCTGAGCATCAGACGGTGTGCCCGTTCCTCAGAGGATTGGCAGGTCCTATGGACTATACCTTCGGAACGTTCGATTATTCTATGCCGATGAACCCTTACTACCCGAACAACCGCGTAAAGACCACCATCAGCAAGCAGCTGGCCGAATATGTGGTCATCTACAGCCCTCTTCAGATGGCTTCCGACGAGTTCGAGGCTTACGAGGGAGTGAAGGCCTTCGATTTCATCAAGGACGTGCCTACCGACTGGGAGCAGACTAAGGTAATAGATTCCAAGATTGGCGATTACATCATAACCGCGCGCCAGGAAAGGGGCGGAAGCGACTGGTTCCTCGGGGCCATCACAGATGAATGTGCCAGATCTTTCGAAGTGCCTCTCTCGTTCCTCGGGAAGGGTAAGTGGCTCGCACAGATCTACCGCGATACTCCGACCACATCATACGAGACGTCTCCGACCACCTACGAGTATGTGGAGCAGGTGGTGACGTCTAAAGACAAACTGGCCGTCAACCTCGCCACTTCGGGAGGCTGCGCCGTAAGATTCATCAAGCAATGAAGAAACTGATATCTGTCATATTCGCCCTGACTGCAGTGATTTTCTCTGCACAGGCCAGGGATTTTCGCCTCGCCTCGCCTTCCGGAGACATTAAAGTTACCGTAAGCGTGTCGTCAGGCATTTTCTGGAGTGTCGTGTATAAAGGCGAAAAACTCCTGGAAGATAATCAGATAAGTCTGACCCTTGCGGACGGGACCGTTCTGGGTGAGGGGTATCTTCGGCCCAGGGCCTACAGGCACAGTGAGGAGAATATCTTGACCGATCTCGTGCCGACGAAAAACAGGCTGATCACCGACAGGTTCAACGAGATGCGTCTTCGTTTCGGACGCGACTGGTCAGTGGTATTTCGCGCCTATGACAATGGCGTGGCCTACCGCTTCGAGACGGAATTTGACGGTTCCATAGAGGTGAAAGATGAGCTGAGCCAGTGGAATTTCTGCGATGACGCGCAGGTTTACTGGGTAGGGGAGAAGAACCCCGGATACATCACCCACTGCGAGGCCAATTTTCAGCAGATGCCTCTGAGCCAGGTGGATAACAGCACATATTCGTATCTGCCGCTGAGTTTCAGTACCCAGGATGGGACCCGTATGGTTATCACCGAGGCTGACCTGTTCGATTATCCAAACCTGTTTCTCAGAAGCGGCGGGCGGACTTCGCTCTCGGCGGAATTTCCGCACGTTATCGACAGCTACGAGATGCGAACGGACCGCGACGTCACCGTTACGGAATTGGCAGATGTGATAGCCCGCACCGAGGGTACGAGGTCGTTCCCGTGGAGGGTGCTCACCATCGGTACGGACAGGGACCTGTTTGAGAATACTCTTCCCTGGCAGTTGTCTTCGAAGGAGCTTCCCGGTGACTATTCGTGGCTTAAGCCCGGCAAGATCAGCTGGGAATGGTGGGCCGCGCTCAATGTGTACGGAGTGGATTTCGAGGCCGGTGTGAACACCGACACGTATAAATACTACATCGATTTCGCTGCAAAGTACGGCCTTCCGTATATCCTGATGGACGAGGGCTGGAGCAAATCGACCCTGAACATAACGGAGCCTAAGGACGGACTGGATCTTCAGGAGATCATCTCCTATGGCGCTTCGAAGGGCGTGGGAGTGGTACTGTGGGCGCTCTGGACCCCGTTTGTCACCGAGGGCGTGGAGAAGATACTTGACGTCTATCAGAAATGGGGCGTGTCCGGCATCAAGGTGGACTTTATGCAGATGCAGGACCAGAATATGGTCAATCTCTACGAGAGTATAGCCGCCGAGAGCTGCCGCCGCCACATCCTGGTGGATTATCACGGAGCCTTCAAACCGGCCGGACTGCAGCGCAAATATCCCAATGCGATGACTTTCGAGGGCGTGTACGGTATGGAGCACGACAAATGTTCCTATGACATCTCTCCGGACCACGACCTCAAGCTGCCTTTCACCCGTATGGTGGCGGGTCCTATGGACTACACTCCTGGAGCCGTGAACAACGCGACCCGCGACGATTTCGCCATCAGGTGGAACCATCCTATGAGCCAGGGCACCCGCAGTCACCAGGCCGCGATCTTCGTGGTGTTCGAAAGCCCGCTCACGATGCTCTGCGATTCGCCGTCGAACTACTATAAAGTGCCTGACTATACGGAATTCATAGCCGCCATACCTACCGTGTGGGAGAAGACCGTCTGCCAGGAGGCCGAAGCGGGGGAATATGTGCTTGTGAGCAGGCAGACCCTTGACGGCAGATGGTATAGCGCGGCTCTCAACAACTGGACTGCCCGTTCGCTTTCGCTCGACACGTCCTTCCTCGAAGAGGGGCAGTGGAATGTCACGATCCATCGCGACGGAGTGAATGCCAATGTCTGGGCCGAGGATTATGTAATTGAGAAAAAGACCGTTACCGCCGGAGATGTGATCGACATCACCCTTGCCAATGGCGGAGGTTGGGTAGCGGAATTCAGTAGATAAGGTTTATGAAAAAGGGGCTTGTCACGATATTGCTTGTTTTCTCTTTCCTTCCGGCGTTTGCTTTGGGAGCGAGGGTGAAGGGAACGGTGTGTGATGAGAATTCAAGGGGCATTGCCGGGGTCAAGGTGACCGATGGATTCAGCATCGTCCTCACCGACAGGCACGGCAGATATGATTTTACCGCACACGACGACGCACGTTTTGTCTATCTGACCATTCCGTCGGGTTACAGCGCACCTTCGCGCAACGGGGCGCCGTATTTTTACAGGGCGCTGACCGGCGAGCCGGTGCAGAAGGAAAATTTCGTCCTGTACCGCGAGGCAGGGGATCAGACTTCGCATCAGTTCATCCTCTGGGCCGACGTGCAGGTTTACAACAGGGATGAGATTGCCCTGGTAAGGCAGGCTGCGGAGGACGCGCGGCAGGAGTTGGCCCGTAACGGTGAGCCGGCGTTCGGTGTGTCCTGTGGGGACATAATCGGGGACTGGATGGATGATTTCTCCGTGGATGTGCAGGAGGCCTGCGCTTCTGTGGGGGTGCCGTTTTTTACTCTTATGGGCAATCACGACTACCGCGGCGGCGCGCGCTCGAACGAGGCTTCGAAGGTGATTTACACCGACAAGTTCGGGCCGACCTATTATTCGTTCGACTGCGGGAAGATGCATTACGTGGTGCTGGACGACGTGTTCTATTTCGCCCGGCATTACATCGGCTATGTGGAGGAGAGTCAGCTGGCCTGGCTGGAGAAGGACCTTCAGAGTGTGGAGAAGGGTAGTACCGTGGTGCTGTTCCTGCATATTCCGACGTACAGCAGGTACGCTGCATCAAAGCAGTGGGGCAAGGAGGAATATAACAAGATAGTGACGAACCGCAGCGCCCTTTATGAGGTCTTGAGCGACTATAATGTGCATATTTGTTCGGCTCACGAGCATTATGCGCAGAATTATCTGATAAATGAGCATATCTTTGAGCACGTTCACGCTCCGCTTAGCGGTCTGTTCTGGCAGTCGCTTTACAGCAGTGACGGAGTACCGTGGGGATATTACGTGTATCGTATTGAAGATAACGGGATTGTGGACTGGTATTATAAGCCTGTGGGCCTGTCTCGCGAGACCCAGTTCAGCGCCTACAGGGTGGGCGAGGATCCGATGAAGCCGCAGAGTGTGGTGGCCAACGTGTGGAATTACGATCCGACCTGGAAGGTGGAATGGGAGGAGAACGGCATCCCGCAGGGCTCTATGACGCAGTATGACGGCTGGGACAGGACTATAGTGGCGGACGTGGAGGCGCGGCGTGAGAAGGAGTTTACGTGGAAGTATATAGGTGCCGGGCAGACTTCGCACCTGTTCTATGCCACTCCTTCATCGGCGGATGCACAGGTGACGGTAAAGGTTACCGACCATTTCGGAAGAACATACACTTGGAAGAATAAATAAATTGTCTTTACGACCTGCGTCTGGTCTCGGCGATGACGATGGCTGTGGCCACGCTTCTCTCTCCTGTCTTGTCGCTTGGTGAATTGAGAATCTTACCTTCGGCGCCCACCATACAGGTGCTGCCGCCACCGTCCAGATTCATAGCGTCCGTGCATCCCAAGCTTATGAATTTCTCTGCAAGCTCCGAAAGCGTATATCCGGCACTCCCGCGCTGGCCGCGACCGTCAGCCACTATAAGGATCAGCTTTCCGTCGGCGGTGATGCCTGCCGCGGTGCGGTTAACCCTTGACAGTCCCGAAGTGCCTCCAGCATCCAGGCATTCGGCCCAATAGTTCTCCACGGCCACGTTTCTGCCGTCCTGAACCAGTCTCGGGCCGCCACCCACAGCCTCGTAAGGCTCCCAGGTAAAGGTTCCTTCCACATAGTCGGCGCCTGGAGCCTCGCTCATAAAGGTTTGGGTCTTCTCGTTGTTGTCCAGGGCTGAAGGGAAGGCGGTATGTGTGGCGAAAGGAATGTTTGTGCAGTATGTCCAGTTTATCTCGAACGTCCCGTCAGCGTTTTGTCCTATGGCAGAACGTACCGGATAGATGGTGGTTTGCGGGTCTTCATCGCTTGGCCAGTTGAAGCTCGGCCAGGCGCGTTGTTTTACTTTGCCCTGGTGTATGCACATGCTGACCGATGTGTATCCGGCGAAGTATCCGGCATTGATGGCCAGACATGCGCTGTCCTTTTTGCTTGAAAAGTTCGCGAAGATTTCACTTGGCTTTTTCTTTCCTTTGGCATACATGCAGTTGAAAGTCAGGTTTGGATTGGCAGAGAAATCAATGGTGGCGATGAATCCCAGGCATTTCTTTCCGTCGGAGAAGGTCTCCTCGAATTCCTCTACGCTCACGCCCTTCGGATATCCGTTCACCCAGCTCCACTCGTCTTCCGGGGTGTCAGGCTCATCTGGAGTGACTGGGACATCAGGGGTGTCCGGATCTGTCGGAGTGTCTGTGGAGGATGTCCCCGGCGTGCAGGAGAATATGAAAAGGATGCTTGCGCAGAGCAGCGCTGCAGATTTTATTCTGTACATATTGGATTGTGGTATTATGTTTTTCGCAAAGATAGCTAAATCCTGAATAAAACTTATAATGCGACCCTTTGCAGTTTGCCGAATTTGGCTTAATTTTGTTTTGTATGTTTGTGAATGACGAGAAGACATTTGACAGGGTCATCCGGGAGTATTATCCGCGGGTGGTCGGTTATATTTCTCTTATTCACAGTGCGTTGGATGCTCAGGATATAGCGCAGGACATTTTCGTGACGCTATGGGAGAAGCGTTCGGACATAGATTTTAATGACGAGAGGCATCTTAATGCCTGGCTGCTTCGGGTGGCCAAGACCCGCAGTATAGACTGCCTTCGTCGGAAATCTTTCGGCCAGCAGAGGCTGGGGGACATCCTGAATGGCGATCTGGAGTGGCTGGAGGATTGCGACGAGGAACTTTTTGAAAAGTTGGGGCGCAAGGATCTTTATGACAGGATTCTGTATATGGCCGATGAACTTCCGAGGGATCGCCGTGAGGTTTTTCGTCTGTCGTATGTAAGTATGCTCCCGGCCAAGGACATCTCGCAGATCACCGGCTTTCCGCTTCGCACGGTGGAAAATCACCTCTATCAAGCGCTCAAATTCCTGCGTGGCAAGATCAAAAGTCTGTGAGTTTCGCCCGGGGCGGAACTTTTTTCGTTTTTCCAAAGTACTTTTCGCTTTTCGTGCGTTTATAATGTATAGCGCTATGGATATTTCCGATTTGATAGAATATATCGCCGGCAGGGACCTCTCGAAACAGGACCTTATACGAGCGTGGCTTTCAGAAAGCGAGGAGAACAGACAGGAGTATTTCCGCCTGAAGGAGATTCTTGCCCTGAAGGTGGCGTGCGACTGCTCGTCCGATGATGCGCTGAACTCTGCCGTAAGCGGCATACGGTCCCGCATACGGGCCAATTCTTCTCACCGCCGCTATCGCCGTTCGCTCGCATTTGCCTGGAGCGCGACGGCCTGTATGGCGCTTTTCATCGCAGTGGGCGCGCTCGTAAGATTCCTTCCTCGCGGAGGGACCGTGGTATTGGCCAATGATGACGAGCCGGTGACGCTCTATTCGCTGCCGGACGGCACCAGGGTCTATCTTCGGCAGGGTGGCGAATTGGCATACGGATCGTCGTTCAATCTGAAGGACAGGAAGGTCTCCATTATGGGCGAGGCCTATTTGGATGTGGCCAGGGACGAGGACAGGCCGTTCGTTGTGAATACTCCGAACGTGGGGGTGAAAGTGCTGGGAACGGCGTTCAACGTCCGTTGCGACGAAGATGATACTGAGGTGGTGCTGGAGAGGGGAAAAGTGGCGCTCTGCAACGACCGCGACGTCGTGCTGGCGGAATTGCTCCCTGGGAACAGGGCTGTGGTTAATGAATACGGCGGAGTGGCTCTTTCCTCCGTGCAGACCAGCTCTTATACCAAGTGGAGGTACAATTACAAGATTTACGACAGCTGCACTTTCGATGATCTGGTGTCGATGATGGAGAACCGCTACGACGTGAGGTTCATTTACGATCCGTCAAAGTTCCGGAATAATTATTTCCGGCTTGCCGTATCGGAAAGCGATACTCTGGAGGATATGCTCTCTATGATGGAGTATATAGTTCAGGTTCAATATGAAAGAAAAGGAAGAAATATATACGTTAAATAGATTTATCACTAAACGATAACCGATTTATGAAGAAAATTTTCGCCTTGTTGTGGGCTTTGATTGTCATCTCAGGCAGTCTTTGGGCTCAAGAGGGAAAGATCACGGTGGACGCCTCCGGGAAGAACGTAGAGGCCGTGCTGAACGAGATCACTTCCCAAAGCGGAGTTGTCTTCTCTTATGAGAAGAATTCTCTTAATGTACAGGTATCGGACAAGGGTCGTATTCAGGGCTCCTTATCTGAGGTACTTGACAAATTGTTTGCAGGGACTGGCATCAGCTGGAAAGAAATTTCCGCCGAGAGGGTGGCGTTGACCTATGACAGGGACAAGGCTCCCAAGACCCCGAAGACTCCGGTGAAGACCGTCAGGATGGGCGGGCGCGTGACCGATAATACCGGACTTCCGGTGGTAGGTGCCGTGGTCCTGGTCAGCGGCACTACACAGGGAACTATGACGGATGAAGATGGCAACTGGTCAATGTCCGTTCCCGAGAAGGGCGTATCTGTCGAGATTACCTGTATGGGATATGCCACCGAGTATCTGTCACCTTCAAAGAACACTTCCATACAGACCGTTCTTCACGATGACAACCAGTTCCTCGAGGATGCCGTGGTGATCGGTTACGGCGTGCAGAAGAAGGAGATGCTTATCGGCTCCGTTTCCCAGGTTACCAGCAAGGACCTTATGAAGGCGCCGACGACCAATGTTTCAAGCCTTTTGGCCGGTCGTCTTTCAGGCGTCACTACCATACAGACATCCGGTACCCCGGGTGGAGATAGCGCTACGCTGCTGGTTCGTGGTGTGTCCACATTTAACAGTTCCACCCCTCTGGTTATAATAGACGGAGTGGAAGGTTTAATCAACTATCTGAATCCTAATGATATAGCTTCGGTAACCGTGCTTAAGGATGCTTCTACCGCAGCCATCTACGGTGTGCGCGGTGCGAACGGCGTGATCCTGGTCACTACCAAGAGCGGCGGCGAGGGCGAGACCAAGATCTCCTATGACGGTTCGGCCACATTCACGAACAACACGGCTATGCCGGAGTTCTGCAATGCCGAGCAGTACATCTACTATCACAACCTCGCCCGCACGATGGACGGATACGATCCGCTCTGGACAGACAGTACCATAGCGTGGATGAAGGAGAAAGGCATCTATGCCGAGACCGATTGGCAGAAGGAGATTTATAACAATTTCGGATTCCAGCACCAGCATAACATCTCGGCTACGGGCGGAACCAAGCGTCTCCATCATTACACTTCCATAGGATTTATGGATCAGGAAGGTATTCTCAAGAATACGGATTACAACCGTATCAACATAAGGTCCAATATCGAGGCTAAGCTTGCTGACGGACTGAGTCTCACGCTGAATATGGCCGGATACACCACGGAGCAGAATCTTCCGGGCTACAGCATAGCTCCGGTTGCGGAATTCAGCCCTATCACCGCGGCATATTATGCGCTTCCTATTCTGGCTACCACCTACGAGGGATTGTCGCTGGCCTATAATCACGGAACTTATTATCGTACCCCGCTTTCGGGGCTTACGGATTCCGGTTATCAGAGAACCCGCAGATATAATTTTGACGGACAGGCCAAGCTTGAATATGATTTTTCAAACAATCCTGTTCTGAAAGGTCTCAAGGCGCAGCTGTTCGGAGCATACAATTTCACCTTTACCCAGAACAGCAATTTCATGCATTCGTATGAAGTGTACAGGTTCACGGTGGAGACGCTGACTATAGACAAGAAAGTATCTCAGGGTATCTCGGAGAACAGTTACAGTAAATCCGCTTCCTTCGGATACAATTATACGCTGCGTCCTCAGATAGACTACTCTCGCACTTTCGGCCTTCACAGCATCTCAGCCACTGTTTTGGGTGAAGCATCGAGCAGCTATTCGGACACTATGACTTCATATAAGAGAGGCTATTTTACGGAATTTCCTGTGGATCTCAGTCTGGGTATGACCCAGGGAAGTGCCAATCCGAGCGGATCTCACGCCTGGGGCACGTCCCTGCTCTCGTTTGCTTCCCGTCTGGATTATTCTTATGATGGAAAGTATCTTGTCGGAGCCACCTTGCGCGCGGACGGTTCGTCCAAGTTCGCTCCGGGCAACCGCTGGGGATATTTCCCTTCAGTAGCGTTCGGCTGGGTTACCAGCAAGGAGGATTTCTTCGCACCTTTGATAGGTACAGTGGATTTCTTTAAGTTGAAAGCATCTTATGGTGTTCTCGGTTCAGACGATACGTCCAAGGATCTGTACTATCAGACATACAGCGCTGTGGAGAATACGATTATGGTGGGCGGCTCGGCCAAGGCATCATTCTATTCGAAGGGCTATGTCCACGACGATCTCACCTGGTCCAGAACTCACGTATGGAATGCCGGTGTAGAGTCGAAACTGTTCGGGAACAAGCTCTCCATCGATGCAGACGTGTTCTATAAATACACTTCCCGCATTCTCGAATATGATTCTACCGGTGTTTATTCTCCGTCTCTTGGCGGATACTATCCTACCTGGATGAATTCCGGCCGTGTGGACAACAGGGGATTCGATCTTACCGTACGTCACGACAACTGGTTCTCCAACGGTATCAGCTACAATATTACCGGTATCCTTTCGTGGTCGAGAAACCGCGTCCTCTCAAAGAGAACTTCAGACAATCATCCTTCATACAGGGCTGTCATCGGCGAACCTATAGGATCTCTGTACGGATTCCACGCGCTTGGCCTGTTCCAGACAGACGAAGAGGCTCTTTCCTGGCCTACTCCTCCTTCAGGATACAGCGAAGCGGGAAGCATCAAGTATCAGGACGTGAACGGAGACGGAGCGCTTACTTCCGGTTCGGATTACGTCAAGATAGGCCGCAGCCAGATCCCAGAGATGACATTCTCTCTTAATGCGGAGGTTTCTTACAAGGGATGGACGGCATCTATGCTCTTCCAGGGTGCGACGCTCTGCAACTATATGCTGGCAGGCGCCTATAACAACACTACGGACAATACCATCTTTACCAGGGCCTTCTACGGCGGCGGAAACTCCATTCTCTATCTGGTGGAGGATGCCTGGCGTCCGGATCACACGTCGGGCAAGTATCCTCGTCTCGCATCAAAGACCAACGCCAGCAATGCGTGGGCCTCTGATTTCTGGATGAGAGACGGGTCTTACCTGCGACTGAAAAATGCGCAGATATCGTACACGATACCTGCGAGTGTGCTTAAGAGGTATACTTCACTGAGCAGAGTCATGGTGTATGTGGCAGGTACGAACCTTTTGACATTCAGTGCATTCAAGTATCTGGATCCGGAGAATCCGGGTATAGCGAACGGATATTATCCTCAGCAGAGGACCGTGTCCCTGGGTATGAACATTACATTTTAAGGCATAACGAAGATGAAAAAGACTTTATTGAATATTTTTGCCATCGCTGCCTTAAGTATGGTGGCGCTGGGTTGTGATGACTTTCTGGGCAAGACTCCGGAAGACAAATATACGAAGGATGTTATCTGGGGAAGTCAGGATGCCCTTGACTACAATGTATATAACTTTTATGCTTACCTCAAGTATGCTACTGAGATCTATGATGCCGGCACCTTTTCGGACGCCTATTCCGATCTGGTGAAGAGCAGTTCGTGGAACCAGTACAGCCATTCGTTCAACAGGACTCTCCTGGAGAGCGGAATGTTCTCCAAGGAGGTCGGTGCCGGTCCGTTCGAATGCTGGAGCACGAATTACACCCGCATAAAGAGATGTAATGAATTCCTGGTATATGCGCCGGACTATTATTCCTCTCTGGGCGAGGATTGGCTGAAAATCCGCGAAGGGGAAGTACGTTTCTTCAGGGCTCTCAGCTATTTCCAGCTGATACGCCTTTATGGCGGTGTGGTGCTCCGTACCGACGAGGGCGGACTTGATCAGGGTTATATCGATGAAGGGAATCCTAATGATGCGAATGACAAGCCCCGTTCTACGGAGGCTGAGTGCTGGGATTTTGTGATGAGCGATCTTAAATTCGCCGCAGAGCATCTCCCTTCGGCCTGGAATGCGAACCAGAGCGGAAGGATCACCAAAGCCGGTGCCTACGGATATCTCTGCCGTGCCGCCCTGTGGGCCAAGGACTGGCAGGAGTGCATCAATGCTGCGGATTCCTGTGCCAAGTATGGCGGAAAGCTTTCTTCGTCATATTCGGATGTGTTCGCGACCCAGGGCAATGCCGAAAACATCATTACCGTATCGTTCAGCAAATCCGGCCAGACTAACCTGACTCATCGTCACGATACGTTCTTCCGCCCTGTAGGAGATTCTCCTTATCATAACAACGCTACCATTTACGGCGCTTTCGGGCCTACCAGCGAGCTGGTGGACGAATATGAGATGGCGGACGGTACTCCGTTCGACTGGGGGACTGGCGGGGCTGATCCTTATTCGGGACGTGAACCTCGTTTCTATGCCACCATTCTGTATAATGGGGCCGCCTGGGAGAATCGCAAGATACAGACTTATGCCGGAGGAACCGATGCCAGACTGGATTTCGTAAGGACCGGTTCTGTCGGTTCGACCACTACCGGATATTTCCTGCGCAAGTTCCTGGAAGAGAACGCCACGGGATGGGAGAAGAACGGCAGCAGTCATTTCGGAACCTTCCTGCGTTTCGGCGAAGTGGTTCTGAACAAGGCTGAGGCATTGGCCCAGAACGGAGATCTGGCGGGCGCTACGGAGCAGCTTAATCTTATCCGCCGCAGGGTCAGCCTTCCGGATAGGGCTGTGGCCGCATCTCTTGATGAATTTATGGGTTATCTGCGTCACGAAAGAGTCGTGGAACTTGCAGGCGAAGGATTCCGCTATTGGGATCTTAGACGTTGGAGATTGGCCGAAGATGTGATCAACGGACAGGTGGCGCACGGAGTGGATGTGACTAAAAATGATGACGGGTCATACAGCTATGCTCAGATAGATGTGGATGGCGCTTCTCAGGGCGCGCGCATCTTCCCTGAAAGATATTATCTGTTCCCGATCCCTATCGCAGAAGAGTCTAACAATAAATTACTTGGTGAAAACAATCCTGGATGGTAGTAGTTATGAAAAGAATAAGTATGATGATTCTGGCCGCGCTTTGCCTGGTTTCCTGTGCGAAACCCGATGTGGATCCGGCCTATGATATGGAAAAATATCCGATAGACGGCAGCGTCAAGGCTGCATATTGCACCCCGGCCGAGTCTTCGGCAGCTACGCAGATTACCGGTGAGGTAGCCTCTGAACCGGACTCGGACGGAAAATATCTTATAGAGTTCAAGATACCGAAGAATGTGGCGAGGTATTACGATCTGACCCGTCTGAAGATCAGGTTTACTCTTGATTACGACGTGTATGTCAGCCCTGCCTTGACAGGCATTCACGATCTCGATGACAGGACTGAGGAATACAAGGTTTATTCTCCGATAAGCGGAGAAAGCCGCATATATGTAATAAAAGCATACAAAACCAGAAATTAAATAATTAAAAGTATGAAAACCAACAAATTAATGACATTGCTCGCTGCTATGACGGCGTGCGTGATCGCTTGTAGTCCTGAAAAAGATGACCCTGCACCGGTTCCGGTAGAAAAGTCGAGTGAGTGCAAGCTTGTAAAACTTACTGCTGTAACTGTGAACGGAGAATTTGAGGCGTCTATTTACTCAAGTGATAAGGTGGCTGAGTTCGTTTATCTTATGGATAACTACGAGGCTCTCAAAAATGTCACTCTCAAGGCTGAAGTCTCTGACAAAGCTACGATAGACATAGAGGAAGGCAAGTCGTATGATCTTATAGACGGCAAGGTCAAGTTGACCGTTACCGCGGAGGACGGTACACACACCTCTACCTGGTCTGTTGAAGCAGTCGAAGCTGACGTTACGATTTCCTGCGAACTTGTCGATGAGCAGGTTCCGGGCAAATTCGGCATTGCAACCGTTTCAGGAGCAGGCGCTTCCGTAGCATTCTGCGGAACGGACAAAATCGCTACCGTAAACGGGGAAATTTATGATTTCGATGCCAATCTTGTGGGCAAACTTAATATGGAAGGCCTTCCTGAAGGAGCCGCACTTCTGAATATCAACAATGATGTTAACGGTGTGGTCGTGGCTACTGTGGGATGCAAGGAAGACGGTACTCCGACGACAGTCAATGACGAGATTAAATATGGCTACGCATATGTCTGGAAAGACGGATATGACAAGGCCCCAGTGTGCATTTACAATAATGCTACAGACAAGAGCGGCAATATGTTCGGCTATATGAACTGCGGCGGTGATGTGAATGGAGATTTCCTTCTCTGCTCTATCTTCGGCGGCAGAGGAGTCAATCAGAGTTTCCATATCTGGGAATTCCATTCAGGAGATTTCACTGCTCCTACCTGGCATCAGTTCAGCACTACTTACACCGGCAATGACGGTAACTGGGGTGCTACCATTTCTCCTGCATCCGGGTCTCTCGACGGCGTGTTCTTCATAGGCGACTCTATGGGAAACAATATGGGATACCACGTATATACACGTACAGGCTATCAAGACAAGGGAGAAGATGTGGCTCTGCGCGGAACCACTAAGGAGACTGTTCCTGGTGTAATAGCCAACGGTATTCCGGAAGGAAATGCCCAGTATGGCAATTATTCTACAGGTAACATCAAGGCATTCACTTATAACGGAACTCCTTATGTAGTCGCTGCCACCACAGGCTGGCCGGAGGTGTATATCACCATTCAGAACAATGACCCAACAGATGCGGATGATGAAGAAGGTGACCATTATCTTCTGAAGACGCAGTATTTTGCTGCTCCTTCATCGATTCCGTCTGCCGCCTATGTATATGATCCGGCTACGGACAAGGGACAGGTACTTCTTCTCGGAGGCACACTCGTGATCGCAAGATATGAAATTTCACGTATCCTTTTATAAAATAACATTATTGATTTTAGTCGTTCTTTCTGCTGCGGCTCTGACCGGCTGCGGCAGAAAGAACATTTCTGAAGAAAAGCCCATTACGGCCTGGATCTGTACGGATGCCAATTTCGCACGCTTCGCCACGCGCGATTCCGTGGACTGGTATCTGGACAAAATCAAGGATACGGGCTTCAATCAGGTCTGCGTGGATGTCAAGGGTGCGGATGGTCAGGTGCTTTACCGCAGCGACTTCCTGCCGACTATGACAGAACACGGAGGCGTTGTTATAGAGAACCGCGGATGGGATTATCTGGGATATTTCCTGGATGCCGCACACAAAAGGGACCTGAAAGTAATGGTCTCCGTCGCACCTTTTTCGGTAGGCGTGGCCTGTGAGCAATTCGGTGCTGTTTACCGCAATCCTGAACTTAAACGGTACACCTGTCTCAAGTACACCCCGGAAGGGATGATAAAGCTTGAAGACGACCGCACAGAAGTGGGCGTCAATATGAATCCTTGTCTGAAATTTGCTCAGGAGTACGGACTTCGGACCATCGAAGAAGTTCTTACCCGTTACCCCGAGGTGGACGCCCTGTGTCTGGATTACTGCCGTTATCCCGGAGGACAGACGGATTTTTCCGACAGCTCGAGGGTCGCTTTCGAGAAGTTCCTCGGACACGGTGTGGAGAAATTCCCTGAAGACATCTATACTTTCGGTTCGGACGGGCAGAAGGTTCCCGGTAAATATTACCGGCAGTGGTGGACTTGGAGGGGTACGGTCATAAAGAACTTTATCGCTCAGGTGGGTGACTTGAGGAATCGGCTGAATCCTGACTGCAAGATAGAATACTGGGCTGCATCCTGGCTTCACGCTTTATATGTCAATGGGCAGAACTGGGGCTCAGAAGACGTCAAGTGGTATGAAGGTCAGCCGTGGGCAGGCGAGGATTATAACAAGGCTGCGTTTGCCGAACTTCTGGACGTGTTCATCACGGGCACGTATCTGGAGCGGGTCTGGGACCTGACCGACAACGAGTCCATAGAATACGGGCTTATGCGTACGAACCGTGACATCGCCGGAGCTTGCTCCGTGAACGGCTCCATCTATGCCGTCAATCATCTTGACCAGTTCGATGATGCCTGCTTCCTTTGCCTTCGCGACACCGACGGGCTTATGGTGTTCGACCTGTGCCAGATAGTGAGCAACAATCTCTGGGACAAGATAAAGTCCGGAATCAACAGATATTATAAAGAATCCGAATAGATGAAAAAGTTACTTTTGATATTGCTGTCCTTCAGTCTTATGTTCGTTTCCTGCGGGGAACCGAAGGATGAACCTGTGAACCCTGACCCCGATCCGGTCGTTCCTGTGCCTGAT
Organism: bacterium; assembly: GCA_963626825.1. GTDB lineage: Bacteria > Bacteroidota > Bacteroidia > Bacteroidales > UBA932 > Cryptobacteroides. The sequence goes on from CAVFXO010000056.1 coordinate 26,560, forward strand.
CCGGAACCGGAACCTGATCCAGAACCGGAAGTGAAAGTGGAGAAGGACCGTTCCATCTGGGTGAGCGCCACGGCCAACTGGGCCAGACTTGCTACCAAGGGAGACATCAAGACTTGGGTAAAAAGGATAAAGAACAACGGTTTCAATGAGATAATCATCGAAGTGAAGCTGATGGAAGGGGGAGTTCTCTATGAGTCGGATCTTCTTCCTATGCGCACCACATATAACGGGGTGACGCGTAACTTTGACTATCTTCAGTATTTTATAGAGCAATGTCGCGAGAACGATATGAGGATAGGAGCCGCTATGACGGTGTTCCCTACCTATAATCTGGGCGAGACAGCCAAATACAAGGATTCCGATTTTGAAGACAAATATTGTCAGGAATATCTTTCTTCTGCCGGTCTTACAGATATAAGGAACAATTCCTCATACGGCATCTTCCCGTTCCTTAATCCTGCAGAACCGTTTGTCCGCCAGTTTGTTATGGATGTAGTGGAAGAGATAGTCTCCAAGTATGACATAGACTCCTTCACTCTTGATTATTGCCGGTACCAGAACTATCATTCTGATTTTTCCGATACTTCCCGCCAGGCTTTCGAGAAATGGCTGGGAGTCTCAGTCCCTCATTGGCCGGATGACGTAATGTCATACAATGCGGACGGCGGTGAGGTCTATGGTGACTATTTTGACGAGTATCTCGAGTGGCGCAGCTGGGTGATAACCGGTTACGTCGAGGAAATCGGTCAGAGGATAAAGGCGATAAATCCTGATGTGAAGTACGAGTACTGGGCAGCGGCCTGGTGGCCTTTGCACGGTACCGGTCAGAACTGGGCGTCGGACAGGAGGGATTTAACCGGTAATTACTGGTGGTCAACCCCGACGTATTACAAGACCGGATTTGCCAAGCATCTGGACGTCTTCCAGAACGGGGCGTATTACTCCAAGCTGTATCCTGCATATGACGATTCTACCATTTCATATGGACTGAATCAGGGCAAGACATACATCAACGGAGACTGCAAGATGTATGGCACATTCTCCGTATCGGGAAAGATCGACTTTGATCCGGGAGAGGCTGCGCACTGGTGTCTGCAGAATACCGACGGCGTTATGGTGTTCGAACTCACGCACATAGAGTCAAATGCCAGCTGGAAGAGTCTCAAGGCCGGATTCAACGCGGCCATTGAAGACGGCAGCGCTTATTATGTTCAGTAAATTGCGTCTGTTTACATTCCCGCAAATTTCGGATAGGTGCTTCATTGAAGCACCTATTTGTTTTATAGCCCTGACAGACGATATTTGGAATAAAGATTGGGTGTTGGAGGGTTAGCTAATGCCTCCGGCACACTAGCTGTTTTTATCATTTTTTTTGTCTGCGATTCTTATTATTTTTGTAAGTTTTTCAATGTTAGTTAAGATGTGTGTATGAGAAAAGTCCTTTTACCCCTTATGTTCTGTGCCGCTGTTCTAAGCGTCTCATCCTGTGATTTTCTGCGTTCATTGGCAGGCAGACCCACTTCAGAGCAGCTGAAGTCTGCCTCGCAGTCATCCGAAGTCACTGCGCCGGCGGTGGAGGAGGATACCTTGGCCGTAGAGATCGCGCAGGATCAGGTCCAGGAGTATGAGATGGTCAGAAGGCACGGACGTCTGAACGTTCCGTTCGCATATACGCACACGAACAGCAGCTTGAAAACTATCCCGGAGCATACTTATTATATATTGGTGGGAACCTACCGTCAGAAACCGACATTGAACAAGATGGTCTCAGACGCTAAGAAAGCAGGGTACGAACCTTGTCTGCTGGAATATTCGAACGGGCTGGTGTCAGTGGGACTTCTGCCGTGCGATCGTATCGAGCAGGCGATAGACGCCTATGCTACGGTGAAAAAAGAAAAATTCTGCCCTGGTGATGCCTGTGTATTGATCGCCAAGTAATCGTGAGGGTTTGTTTATAAGATTTTGATTCAATTTACGTGACTTCAGAGATGGAATACGATTTTAAGAAAATAGAGAAAAAGTGGCAGGAAAAATGGGCCGCTGAACAGACTTACAAGGTAACTGAGGATGAGTCCAAGCCTAAATATTATGTCCTGGATATGTTCCCTTATCCGTCAGGTGCGGGCCTTCACGTGGGACACCCGCTCGGATATATCGCCAGCGACATCTATTCCCGCTACAAGAGGCTGAAAGGCTTTAATGTCCTTCATCCTATGGGATATGACGCATTCGGTCTTCCGGCAGAACAGTATGCTATCCAGACAGGTCAGCATCCTGAGGTGACTACGAATGTCAATGCTGCCAGATACCGCAGCCAGCTCGACAGGATAGGATTCTCCTATGACTGGTCCAGAGAGGTCAGAACCTGCGATCCGAAGTTCTACAAGTGGACCCAGTGGGCTTTCCTGAAGATGTTCTCCAGCTGGTATGATCCTTCTCAGAATAAGGCACGCCCTATCACTGAGCTGGTAGAAAAGTTCGAAACCGTCGGATATGACGGAATTGCTCCATCTGACTGGAACTCATATACCCAGGCGCAGAAGGAGGATGTTCTGATGCGTTATCGCATTGCCTACCAGGGAGAAACCTCGGTCAACTGGTGCGAAGGTCTCGGAACCGTGCTCGCCAATGACGAAGTCAAGGACGGACTGAGTGTTCGCGGAGGCTTCCCGGTGGAACAGAAGAAGATGAAGCAGTGGCAGCTGAGAGTGTCAGCCTATGCCGAAAGGCTTCTCGAGGGCCTGAACAGGGTGGACTGGACTGATTCTCTGAAAGAGATGCAGCGTAACTGGATAGGCAAATCCGAGGGCACCGAGGTAGTGTTCAATACCGTGTGCGACGGACGTGAACTTCCGGTAACCATCTTTACCACCAGGGTGGACACCATTTTCGGAGTCACCTTTATGGTGCTTGCCCCTGAAAGCGAACTGGTCAAATCCCTTACGTCAGAAAGCCAGAAAGAGGCTGTGGATGAATATATTAAGGAGGTCAAGAAAAAGACTGAGCGTGAGAGAATATCCCAGACCAAGAGTGTTACCGGTGTATTCTCAGGCTCATATGGAATCAACCCTCTTACCGGAGAGAAGGTTCCTATCTGGATAAGCGAATATGTATTGGCCGGTTATGGAACCGGTGCCATAATGGCTGTGCCTGCGCACGATAGCAGAGACTACGCATTCGCGAAGAAGTTTGGCTTGCCTATCATCCCTATCATCGAAGGGTGCGACGTGAGCGAATCTTCGTTCGATGCCAAGTCCGGCATAATGTGCAACAGCGGTTTCCTTAACGGAAAGACCGTGGAGGAGGCTATAGAATTGGCCAAGGACTACGTGGAGGAGAAGGGCCTGGGCCGCAGAAAGGTCAATTACCGTCTGCGCGATGCCATCTTCTCAAGGCAGAGATATTGGGGAGAGCCGTTCCCTATATATTACAAGGACGGAATCGCTACTCCTGTGGATGAGAAGGACCTTCCGATAACCCTTCCGCAGATCGATTCCTTCAAACCGTCTTCGACGGGAGAACCGCCTCTTGCACGTGCCAAGGACTGGACATATAAGGGATATCCTCTGGAGACCAGCACTATGCCTGGATTTGCCGGATCATCAGCATACTACCTCAGGTATATGGATCCGCATAACGACAATGCGCTGGTGGATAAGACAATAGATGAATACTGGCAGTCAGTGGACCTCTACATAGGCGGTACTGAACACGCCACTGGTCACCTGATCTATTCGCGTTTCTGGAACAAGTTCCTCTATGACTTGGGCTATGTCTGCAAGGACGAGCCGTTCGAGAAGCTTATCAATCAGGGAATGATACAGGGCAGGTCCAATTTCGTGTACAGAATCGTCGGTACCAATACGTTCGTCTCTCTGGGCCTTAAGGATAAGTATGAAACCACCGAAATTCACGTGGATGTGAATATCGTCCGTAATGACAAGCTGGATCTTGAGGCTTTCAAGGCCTGGCGTCCTGAATATGCCAATGCCGAGTTTGTCCTGGAAAACGGCGAGTATATCTGTGGTTGGGCCATAGAGAAGATGAGCAAGAGTATGTTCAATGTCGTGAATCCGGACGATGTCTGCGATTCTTACGGCGCCGACACTCTTCGTCTTTATGAGATGTTCCTCGGTCCTATAGAGCAGAGCAAACCTTGGGATACAAAGGGAATCGACGGTGTTAACCGCTTCCTGAAGAAGTTCTGGAGGCTCTTCTATGACGGGGACAAGCTTCTGGTAAATGACGAAAAAGCCACTCCGGCCGAATTGAAGGCTCTGCATAAGCTCATAGGAAAGGAACAGACAGATATAGAGAACTTCTCATATAATACTACTATAAGTGCTTTTATGATAGCGCTTTCCGAACTTGGAGAATGTCATAAGAGAGAGATCCTTACTCCTCTTGTGATCTTGCTTTCTCCGTTCGCTCCGCATATAGCCGAAGAATTGTGGGAAGCTCTTGGCCAGAAGGACAGCGTCTGCAAGGCATCTTTCCCTGAGTACGTGGAGTCTTATACTATAGAGAACAATGTCACCTATCCGGTACAGTTCAACGGCAAGATGCGTTTCACTGTAGATCTTGCCAAGTCTCTTTCTCCTGCCGAGGTGGAGGCCGAGATCCGTCATAACCCGCAGACTGCCAAGTATGTGGGCGGCGGACAGATAGTCAAGGTTATAGTCGTACCTGGAAGAATTATCAATATCGTAGTCAGATAATGGACGCAAAGAAATTCAAAACCAAACTCTCCGAGTATTTTATGCTCACGCTCGCGTGTTTCATCTTCGCGTTCGCGTGGGAGGGGTTCATGATCCCGAACGGGATGTCCGCCGGAGGAATGATGGGACTCTCCACCGTTATCCAGTACGCAACCGGGGGGCTCATTCCCGCCCAATACACCTATGTCGCCATCAACATAGTGCTGATTCTGGTGGCTGTGGCCGCATTGGGAATCGGTTTCGGGTTCAAGACCATCTACTGCATAGTAGTTTCGACCTTGATGATGGGACTGGTGGGCAAGCTCGAGTTCCTGCATTGTATTGAAGGCCAATTCTTTTATGTTCAGGACAAGCTCCTGATACCGGTGATCGCCGGGTGTCTGGAGGCCATAGGCATTGGCCTTATAATCAGAAATGGCGGAAGTACGGGTGGAACGGACATTATCGCACTTATGGTGAACAAGTATTGGCCTGTGTCACTCAGCACCGCCTTTATGATAATGGACCTGGTTATCGTGGTGATGATTCTGTTCCTGCCGGGACGTATGTTCACGGATATGATATACGGCGTGGTGGAGATCATAGCGTTCTCGCTGCTGGTGGATATAGTGGTCGGAGGCAAGAAGGGCTCTTATCAGCTGTTCGTGTTCTCGGAGAAGTATCAGGAGATTGCCAATCATATCATTAACGATATGGAACGCGGAGTGACCGTGCTCCGTGCCCAGGGATGGTACACCAAGCAGGACAAGGACGTGCTGTTCATCCTGATAGGGCGCAACGAGCTTCCGTCCCTGATGAGGGAGATCAAGAGGCTTGACCCGCGTGCGTTTATGAGCGTGTCCCCGACAAGCAGCGTGTACGGGGAAGGGTTTGAGGAGATAAAAGCTGGAATCAGCAGAACTAAAAAAGAAGATAAGTGATGTTTAAAAGTCCTGTTTTTAGAGCTCTGAAGGAGTATTCCATCATTACTCTCGGAATGCTTCTTTATATCGTGGGATGGAGCGTGTTTCTCGTTCCGAATCAGCTGGTAGGCGGCGGTGTATCCGGTCTGGCGTCTGTAGTTCAGTATGTTACGCACGGTGCCATAAAGATGGGTACGACTTATTTCGTGGTGAATGTCGTGCTGCTGATAATCGCTATGTTCATTCTGGGCAACAGATTCGGTTTCAAGACCATATATGCGATCATTATCGCTTCCGTGGGACTGAACGTGTTCCAGGAGATCATTCCTGAGGACATCTGCCAGATCCTGGCGGTGGAGAACGGCAAACTGATGAGCTCCATAATGGGAGGTCTGATGGCCGGAACCGGAATAGGCCTGTGCATGTCACAGGGCGGAAGTACCGGGGGAACTGACATCATAGCGCTGATAGTCAACAAGTACCGCAACGTGTCTCCTGGCCGCATGATTCTGGCTATGGATGTGGTTATCATCCTGTCTTCGCTGTTCGTGCCAATGCAGACCACTGACGGAGGCGTGATGCAGCTCAACGAGAAGATCACCACCTGCGTTTACGGATTTATCCTCATCGCGGTCAACAGCACCGTGCTGGATATGATTATTTCCGGTTCCAAGCAGAGCGTTCAGCTTGTAATCCTTTCGAAGAAACACGCCGAACTCGCGGATGCCATAACCAAGGATCTGCACCGCGGGGTGACCGTTCTCAACGGAATGGGCTGGTATACCAAGGAACCGACGGAGGTTCTGATGGTTTTGGCCAGAAAGTACGATCTTAATGTACTTTTGCGCTACATAAAGACGATAGATCCCGAAGCGTTCCTGTCTGTGTCGTCTGTAACGGGTGTTTACGGCAAAGGCTTTGAGTCAATTAAAACTGGACGAAAAAAATAATTTACACACCATTTCGTCACAAAGTTTCTAAAAAGCCCTTCTGGATGCGTTCAGAAGGGCTTTTTTATGTATATTCGCATAACACAGACTAATAACCATGAAGCTATTTTTACTAAGAAGGATCATCGGCCGGTCGGAAGAAAAGCGGCCGAGACGGAGCGGCATCACCTATCTTAAGGATGATACCCGGAAACTTAAGTCCATATATGAAAGGATAGAAAGGACGATGGCTGAGAAGCAGCCGTATCTTAACGGAGATTTTTCCGTGGAGGATCTGTCCGCCATGGTATGCGTCTCCAGGTCTATGATATCCAAGGCACTCAGCCGTATAGGAAAGAAGAATTTCAGACCCTACATAAACGGGTACAGGGTAAGATATTCTGCGCAGCTCATAAAAGAGGAACCCCGCATGCGGCTCAGCGAAGTGGCGAGGATGTCGGGGTTCAATTCATTGCCTTCGTTCAACTCCTGGTTCAAGCTGGAGACTTCCAAGCGTCCGAGCGAATATCTTACCGAGGTATGGGAACTGCCTCAGACGCGATTTTTCCCCAGGAAGAAAGGATAGGGGCCTGAACGGTGACTGGCTCCTTCTTTACTGGGTGTATGAAACTGATTTCGTGGGCGTGAAGACATATTCCTCCGTCGGGATTGGAGCGCGGGGCGCCGTACTTCAGATCGCCCTTGATGACGCAGCCCATGTTTGACAGCTGGCATCGTATCTGGTGGTGTCTGCCTGTCAGAAGCTCCACTTCTATCAGGTAATATTTCTCGCTTGCCCCTATAAGGCGGTAGCGGAGCCGTGCCAGCTTGGCATCTGGCCTGTCTTCCCGGCACACGTAGGATTTGTTCTGCTTTTCATTGCGCCATAGGTAGTTCTCCAGCTCGCCTTCGTTTTTCTCGGGTTTGCCGCAGCACAGGGCCCAATAGGTCTTGTGAATGTCGGAGCCGCGGAACATCCCGTTCAGCCTTTCGAGCGCCTTGGACGTCTTGGCGAAGATGCAGACTCCGCTTACCGGACGGTCGAGTCTGTGGGGAACTCCCATAAACACTTTGCCGGGCTTGCCGTCACGCTGTGCGATGAAGGCCTTCAGGGTCTCCGCCAGGCATTCGTCTCCTGTCTTGTCACCCTGAACTAACTCGCCGGACTTCTTGTTCAGAATCAGCAGGTGGTTGTCCTCAAAAAGAATCCGGGACTCGAGGTCCCGGATTTCAGTTTCAGATAATTGTCTGTATTCCATTAAGGAAGAGATTATTCAGCGATGGAAACGTTGACTCTCTGCTTGCTTGAGTCGATCTTCTTCGCCTTGCAAGGACATACGACCTTCACGTTCTTTGCAGGAACCTGATAAGCGTAGAACCAGCTGCGTACGAGATTAGCCCTCTCGATGGCGATAGCCTTGTTGTACTCCTTGTCAGAGGTGTCATTTGCATAAGGCTCGATGAGGATGACTGCGGTCTTGTCGGTAGAGTTGTAGACGTCGAGGAACTCCTGAAGGAGAGCCTTGGTGTCAGCGTTAAGGTCGCATCTTTCCTTAGAGTATGTTACGCCGGCAACAGGGAGAGCGAATGTGTCAGAACCGTAAGCGGTCTGTGCGAGAGCGTCCTTGACTGCCTGCTTGTAGCTTTCAGCATCTTCTGCCACAGTCTCGCCGGCAACTGCCTTGACTGCATCTGAAAGCACGAATACGCGTGCTGCTGCTGCCTTAGCTGCCGCTTCTGCTGCTGCTGCCTTCTCTGCTGCTGCCTTCTCAGCTGCTTCTCTTTCAGCTGCTTCTTTAGCTTTCTTTGACTGACAGGAAGTTCCGAGTGTCGCGAGAACTATGAGTCCTGCAACGGTGATGATTTTGTTAAGTTTCATAAGTCTGTTATACTTTTATTACGATTTTGCATTAGTTGTTGCGAATATAAGAATATTTTTTCAGTATCACAAACTTTTCGCGTCAACGGAAATTGCACTGCACTTCTGACAAAATGTCACACCGCCGGCACTGGCACATTCTTGGAAGAAGGAAATGACGTTCCCGCAGGGGAACGGAAACAAACGGATAATAATAAAAAACGAAATACATTATGGGAAAGATTATTGGTATTGACTTAGGAACGACAAACTCTTGTGTCGCAGTGATGGAAGGCAACCAGCCTACCGTCATAATCAACAATGAAGGACACCGTACGACTCCTTCCATCGTGGCATTCACCGACAGCGGCGAGCGCAAAGTGGGTGACACCGCCAAGCGTCAGGCTGTCACGAACCCGAAGAACACCATTTTCTCCATCAAGAGATTTATGGGTGAGACCTATGATAGAGTAGGTAAAGAGATCGAAAGAGTGCCTTACGAGGTGGTGCGCGGCGAGAACAACACTCCGCGTGTCCAGATAAACGGCAAACAGTATTCTCCGCAGGAGATTTCAGCCATCATACTTCAGAAGATGAAGAAAACGGCGGAAGAATATCTCCGTCAGGAAGTTACCGAGGCGGTCATCACCGTCCCTGCATACTTCTCCGATTCTCAGCGTCAGGCTACCAAGGAAGCCGGCAAGATCGCGGGTCTGGATGTCAAGCGAATCATCAACGAGCCTACCGCTGCTGCATTGGCATACGGTCTGGACAAGAAGAACAAGAATATGAAGGTCGCTGTGTATGACCTCGGCGGCGGTACATTCGATATTTCCATCCTTGAACTCGGCGACGGTGTATTCGAGGTCAAGTCAACCAACGGTGATACCCACCTGGGAGGTGACGACTTCGACCACGCCATCATAGAGTGGCTCGCTTCGGAGTTCGCTTCAGAGAACGGTGGAGTTGACCTTAAGAAGGACCCTATGGCGCTCCAGCGTCTTAAGGAGGCTGCCGAGAAGGCCAAGATCGAACTTTCAAACCAGTCTTCAGCTGAGATCAACCTGCCTTACATCACGGCAGTGGACGGTATGCCTAAGCACTTGGTCAAGACTTTGACCCGTGCCAAGTTCGAAGCCCTCTGCGACGACCTGTTCCGCAGGAGCATCGAGCCTTGCCGCAAAGCCCTCGCCGATGCCAAGCTTTCGGCTTCCCAGATCGATGAAGTTATCCTGGTCGGCGGTTCAACACGTATCCCTAAGGTTCAGGAACTCGTGAAGGAATTCTTCGGCAAGGAGCCTAACAGGAGCGTCAACCCTGACGAGGTCGTAGCCATCGGCGCAGCCATCCAGGGCGGTGTGCTCGCAGGTGACGTGAAGGATGTGCTTCTGCTTGACGTAACTCCTCTTTCACTCGGTATCGAGACCCTCGGAGGCGTGATGACCAAGCTTATTGAATCCAACACCACCATCCCTGTACACAAGGATCAGGTATTCTCTACCGCTGCTGACAATCAGCCATCCGTAGAGATTAGGGTCCTTCAGGGAGAACGCCCGATGGCCAAGGACAACAAGCAGATAGGTGTATTCCATCTCGACGGCATTACTCCTGCACCTCGTGGAATACCTCAGATCGAAGTGTCATTCGATATAGATACGAACGGAATCCTCTCTGTTTCCGCCAAGGACAAGGCTACCGGCAAGGAACAGAAGATACGTATCGAAGCTTCTTCAGGTCTTTCCGATGAGGAGATCCAGAGGATGCGTGACGAGGCCAAGGCCAATGAGGCCGCAGACAAGGCCGAGAAGGAAAGGGTTGACAAGATCAACAATGCTGACGCGCTCAGTTTCCAGGTCGAGAAATTCCTCAAGGATAACGGAGACAAGGTTCCGGCAGACAAGAAGACTGCGATCGAGACCCCTCTGAATTCACTTAAGGAAGCAGTCAAGAATCAGAATCTTGCCGATATCGACAAGTATACCGAGGAACTTAACAAGGTTATGAGCGAAGTATATTCTTCGATGTCAGGTCAGGCTGGCCCTCAGCAGGGACCTCAGGATCCTCAGGGTCCTCAGGACGGTAACAACTCTCCGGACGAGCAATAATCCCGGAGTTTAAATAAGAAGGGTGAATCCGGACGGATTTGCCCTTTTTTTTGTTAACTTTGAGAGATTAAAGCTAATAACGCAAAGGATGAAAAAGATATACGAGACCGATCCTTGGCTCGAGCCCTGGAAGGACGCGATAGAGCGCCGTCATCAGCGGATTCTGGACTCCTGGGAGAAGCATTCGCAGGCCAATTCCCATCTGTACTACGGACTTCATCGCGACTCCGAAGGCTGGGTGATACGCGAGTGGGCTCCCAATGCCAATAATATCTATTTGATAGGGGAATGCAACAACTGGAAACGTGTGCGTTCGTATGCCTTTTCGCCAGTAGGGAACGGCAATTGGGAACTTCGCCTGCCGGAGTTCTGCCTGCACCACGGAGAGCTTTACAAACTGTGGATTGAGTGGAGCGGAGGCGGAGCTGAAAGGTTGCCGGCCTATGTTACCAGGGCCGTGCAGGATCCTGACACGAAGACCTTCTGCGCGCAGGTGTGGGACCCTGCGGTTCCGTACGGGTGGAAGAATGAATTCACCCGCAGCGCGGAACCCCCGTTTATCTACGAGTGCCATATAGGAATGAGCTCCGAGCAGGAGAAAGTCGCTTCGTTCGACGATTTTAGAACCATAGTGCTCCCTAGAGTCAAGAGACTGGGATATAATACTATACAGATAATGGCCCTGCAGGAGCACCCTTATTATGGGAGTTTCGGCTACCAGGTGTCGAATTTCTTTGCGTTGAGCAGCCGTTTCGGAACTCCGGAAGAGTTCAAAAGACTCGTGGACGAGGCTCATTCTATGGGCATAGCCGTCATAATGGACATAGTGCATTCGCACAGCGTGAGCAACGAAGCCGAAGGCCTGAGCCGTTTCGACGGCAGAGACGACCTTTATTTCTACAAGGGGAGCGCCGGCTATCATCCGGCCTGGGGGTCGAGGTGCTTCGACTACGGTAAGGATGAAGTCATCAATTTCCTGCTCAGCAACTGTAAATATTGGCTCGAGGAATATCATCTTGACGGATTCCGTTTCGACGGCGTAACCTCGATGATATATTGGGATCACGGACTGGGCACCGATTTCGGGAATTACGAGCTCTATTTCAATTCCGGCGTGGATGAGAACGCCGTGACCTATCTGGCATTGGCCAACATCCTGATACACAAGCTAAGGCCGGACGCCGTCACCATAGCGGAGGACGTGTCGGGAATGGCCGGGCTCGCGGCTCCTCTGGATGCGGGTGGCGTAGGGTTCGACTACAGGATGGCGATGGGCGTAGCGGACCATTGGATCAAATGGATCAAGGAACGTCCGGACGAGCAGTGGTCTATGGGAGAGATCTGGTGGGAGCTCACCAGAAAGCGTGAGGACGAGAAGACCGTCAGCTACGCGGAATGCCACGACCAGGCTATGGTGGGGGACAAGACTATAGCTTTCCGCCTGATGGACAAGGAGATGTACTTCCATATGGACAAGGCCGGCGAGAACCTCACGATTGACCGCGGGATCGCTCTTCATAAGATGATAAGGCTCCTTACGGCCGCCACTGCGGGGAACGGGTACCTGAATTTTATGGGCAACGAGTTCGGTCATCCTGAATGGATAGATTTTCCGCGCGAGGGGAACGGCTGGTCGTTCAAATACGCCCGCAGGCAGTGGTCATTGGCAGACGCTCCGCTGCTCCGTTACGGGGAGCTGCAGGCCTTCGATGCGGCTTTCGTGCACTTCCTCAGGGAGCACGGAATCCTGGAATCCGCCCCTGAACTGCTCCGTGCCGACGAAGAAAAAAAGGTATTGATTTTCCGGCGTCAAAATGCTATCTTTGCGCTCAACTTTTCGACAGGCTATTCGTATGAAAATTACGGCTTTGAGATGCCTGACGGAGAGTATGTGATGCAGCTGGACTCCGATGCTGCGGAGTATGGCGGATTTGGACGCCTTCAAAGTGGGGAGACGCACGTTACGGTGAATCACATTTTGAGTTTATACCTGCCGTGCAGGTGCGCGTTGGTACTGCTTAAAACAAAATGATATGGCATTTTTGAAATTCAACAAGGCAGAATTGGTGAACCTCTCCTATTCGCTGAAGAGGGAGATATTGTGCGCCAATAAGACGGGTGCGTATTGTAACACGTCCATCGTGACGTGCAACACACGAAGATATCACGGACTGTTCGCCCTGACGCTTGACCGCTTCGGGGGCGACAGGTTTCTGATGCTTTCCTCCCTGGACGAATCCGTAATCGTGGAAGGAAAGCAGTTCAATCTGGGAATCCATTGCTACGGAGACATTTATGAGCCCCGAGGACACAAATACGTGGTGGATTTTGAAGCTGACCCTATAACCAGAATAACTTATAAGATAGGGGACATCGTCATCAGGAAAAGTATCTTGCTTTGTCCTGAGGTGGACAGACTTTACATAAAGTACGAATTGATTGAAGGCCCGGAAAAGGCGACCGTAAGACTCCGTCCTCTCCTGGCGTTCAGAAACATACATTCCCTTACCCATGCCAACGACCAGGCCGATCCTGCGGCACGTCCCGCAGTGAACGGACAGAGCTTCAGACTTTACGAGCCGTATCCGGACCTTTACATCCAGTTCTCGGATTCCAGAACGAAATTCGCTTCCGATCCGTGCTGGTATTACGGTGTGACGTATTCTGACGAATACCGACGCGGATTCGACTGCAAGGAAGACCTTATGTCTCCGGGAGTTTTCGAGGTCAAGCTGAGCAGGGACCGCAGTTTTATCGTGGGCGTATCCATCGCCGAGGCGGACCCGAAGACTTTTGCTCCGGAATTCAGAAAGCTCGCTTCCCATGCCGGAGAGATCAATGACTGTCATCAGCAGCTGCTTCACTGTGCGGATACTCTGATCACGCACCATAACGGCAAGATGAAGATAGAGGCCGGTTATTCCTGGCTTTACGCCGGACTGCTGCGCGAGACTCTCGTGGCTCTTCCTGGACTGACTCTGGCAGCCGGCAGGCCTGAGCTTTTCGAGCAGATTCTGGATAATCTTATCGCAGACGAAATGGTTCGTCTTACGCAGAGAACCACTCAGGTGGAGGCGCCGTTTTACTTGGCCTGTGCACTTCAGTGCTATATAGAGCACGGAGCAGATCCTAAGGCTGTGTGGAAGAAATATGGCAAGACTCTTAAGGCAGTGCTGGAAAGCTATCTGCCAGGTGTGAGAAATGAAGTCGCGATGCATCCGAACGGCCTTCTGTGGGCTCAGCTGGATGGTGTGGCGCTCTCCTGGATGAATGCCTATATTCAGGGCCGTGCGGTCACGGAGCGCGCAGGCTATCAGGTGGAGACCAATGCACTATGGTACAACGCCATCCGTTTTGCTCTCGAAATGGAGAACGGCCGCAGCGCCGCAAGTAAGGAATTCGTAGCGAAGTGGCAGCCGATAGCCGACCTGATAAAGAAGAATTTCACGAAAGTATTCTATAACGAAGAAGTCGGGTATCTCGCTGATTATGTGGATAATGCCGGGCAGCATCTGGAGGTGCGCCCTAATCAGCTGTGCGCGATTTCGGTAAGATATTCACCGGTCGAGGACGATCTTCATCCTGTAATCCTGAGGGTCGTTGACAGAGAATTGGCCACCGCCCGTGGAATCAGAACCCTGTCTCCGCGCGACGTCAACTACAAGGGCGTTTACGAGGGATCTCAGTACGAGCGGGACTTGGCATATCACGGCGGAAGCACCAGGCCGTGGCTGCTGTCTTCATATATCGAGACCTCGCTGCGCATTAAGGGACCGGCTTTTCTGAAGAAGGCCCAGTGGCTGGTGGAAGGTTTCTACGAAGACCTCAACAAGCACGGGGTAGGCGCATTTGCCGAGCTTTATGACGGAGATCCTCCATTCGAGCCTCACGGAGCGATATCTTCGGCGCTGAGCACTTCGGCCCTGCTGATGGTTGACGAATTGTTGGACAAGTATAAGGAGTCATAGAGATATGAGAGTATTGATGTTCGGTTGGGAGTTCCCTCCTCATATTGCCGGCGGTCTTGGTACTGCCTGCAAGGGAATTGTGGAAGGATTGGCACATAACGGTGTGCAGACCCTGTTCGTGATGCCTTCCGCCAGCGGAGATGAAGACCAGAGCTGCACGACTATCATTAATGCCAGCGACGTGGCAGTCCAGAATGTCAGCCGCAGCGTGGACGAGTTTATAGACAAGGTGAAATTCATCTATGTGGACTCCAATATGGTCCCTTATGTGGATCCTGACGAGTATTACGAGGCCATAGAACGGATGAAGAAGAACCGCATCACCCAGACCACCATCGGATTCGGACAGAAGTTCAAGTTCTCCGGAAAATACGGGGCCGACCTGCTCGAGGAGGTCAACCGCTACGCTCAGGTGGGCGGCACCATCGCGATGCAGCAGAAAGACAATTTCGACGTGATTCACGCGCACGACTGGCTTACATACCTGGCCGGCATAGCTGCCAAGGAGCTCACGGGCAAACCGCTCGTGGTCCACGTGCACGCTACTTCCTTCGACCGCGGAACCGACGATATGGTGGATTCCCGCGTGTATGCCATCGAGAAGCGGGGGATGGAGGAGGCCGACAAGGTGGTGGCCGTCTCCGAACTCACCAGAAACATAGTCATAAACAAGTACGGAATAGACCCGTCCAAGGTCGTGGCCGTCCATAACGCCGTGGATTTCAGCGGAAGAGAGGATCTTCTGGTGGAAAGGGGAGTGAAGGACAAGGTCGTGACTTTCCTGGGCCGAATCACCTATCAGAAGGGTCCGGAGTATTTCATAGACGCTGCCGCCAAGGTACTCAAACGTACAGAAGGGGTGAGATTCGTGATGGCAGGAAGCGGAGATATGATGAACAGGGCCATAAAGCACGTGGCCAAGCTGGGCATAGCCGACAGATTCCATTTCACGGGATTCCTCCGCGGAACGGACGTGCAGAAGATGTTCGCTCTCAGCGACGTGTATGTGATGCCTTCCGTCAGCGAGCCTTTCGGCATATCGCCTCTTGAGGCCATGCGCTCTAACGTGCCGAGCATCATCTCCTACCAGAGCGGTGCGGCAGAGGTCCTGAAATATGCCTTCAAGGTGGATTTCTGGGATGTGGACGCTATGGCGGACGACATATATGCGCTGATCAATTACCCCGCCCTGTCGCATTTCGCGGCGGAGCACGGCCTCGCGGAAGTCAACGCACTGAAGTGGGATCACGCTGCAGCCAAGCTGAAGGATATTTATGAACAATTAATCAAATAACATATTATGGCAAAATCTATCTGTTTGTACTTCCAGGTACACCAGCCTACCAGACTCAGGCTGTATAGGTTTTTCGATATAGGCAAGGATTCTCATTATTATGACGACTTTGCGAACAGAACCATTCTCCGCAGGGTGGCGCAGAAGTGCTACCTTCCTATGAACAAGGTGCTTCTGGATGCCATCAAGGCGTCAAATGGCCAGTTCAAGGTGGCGTTCTCCATCTCCGGATCAGCCCTGGAGCAGTTCGATAGATATGCTCCCGAGGTGCTTGACAGTTTCAGGAAGCTCGCCGATACCGGATGCGTGGAGTTCCTCTGCGAGACATATTACCATTCGCTCGCGTCGATCAAGTCTCCTGCCGAGTTCGCCTTCCAGGTGGAGAAGCACAAGGAGGCTATGAAACAGCATTTCGGTGTGGAACCGAAGGTGTTCAGGAACACCGAGCTGGTATATTCCGACCAGATTGGCAAGCAGGTATATGACCTCGGATTCAAGACGATCCTTACCGAAGGCGCCAGGCACATCCTGGGCTGGAGATGCCCTGATTATGTGTATTCAAATGACATCGTGGACGATCAGAAGCTTCTTTTGAGAAACTACACGATGAGTGACGACATCGCTTTCCGTTTCGGGGACAGAAACTGGGGAGGATGGCCTCTTACGGCAGAGAAGTTTAAGTCCTGGGTTGACAGTTCAGAGGGCGATTATGTGGGCCTGTTTATGGATTACGAGACCTTCGGTGAGCATACGGACGCTTCCACCGGCATATTCGACTTTATGGCGAGCCTTCCTGCGATCTGCTTGAAGGACAAGGACTTCAAGTTCCAGACTCCTTCGGAGGTAGCGTCTTCATACGAGGCTGTGTCCGAACTTTCAGTGCCGGCTCCGGTTTCCTGGGCCGATGAGGAGAGGGACCTGTCCGCCTGGCTTGGCAACGAGCTTCAGAACGAGGCGTTCTCGAAGGTTTACGGCCTGCAGGAGAAGCTTTCTCTTCTGAACGACCCTCAGCTGTGGTCGGATTACGGACATCTTCAGGAGAGCGACCATTTCTATTATATGTGCACGAAATTCTTCAGCGGCGGGAATATGCACAAGTATTTCAACCCTTACAATTCGCCGTACGAGGCGTTCATCAACTATATGAACGTGCTCAGCGACTTCATCATACGCGTGGATGACGCGCTGACGATGAAGCGGTAATGAGACAGTTTAGTAGTGTATTTTAAAATATATTTATGAATATTAAAGCGAGTTTTTCACCGTCATGGAAAAATGTGATGGTGACCCGACACCTCCCGGAAAAGCTTTCCGGGCTGGAAACTTTGTGTAAAAACCTCTGGTGGTGCTGGAATGATGAGGCCAAGGCCCTGTTCAAGAGCATTGACGCTGACCTGTGGCATAAGTCCGGCCATAATCCGATGGAAATTCTGGACAAGGTAAGTCTTAAAAGATATAATGAACTGGCCAGGGACGAGAACTTCATAGCGCGTATGAACAGCGTTATAGAGGATTTCAATTCCTATATGTCCAAGAAGGCGGAAAGGCAGGAGCCTTCCATCGCATATTTCTGTATGGAATACGGTCTGGACACATCCCTCAAGATATATTCCGGCGGTCTGGGAATTCTGGCGGGAGACTATCTGAAGGAGACTTCGGATATGAACGTGAACCTCACGGCCGTCGGCCTTCTGTACCGCTACGGATATTTCAGCCAGAAACTTACCCCTCAGGGCAACCAGGTGGCCGAGTACATCGCCCAGGACTTCCTCAAGATTCCGGTGGAGCCGGTCATAGGGGAGGACGGCGTATGGAAGAGCGTAAGTATGAGCCTTCCGGGAAGGACCCTTCACGCCCGTATCTGGAAAGTGGCTGTGGGCCGTACGGATCTCTATCTTCTGGACACCGATTATGAGGCCAATACTGAGGAGGACCGCACCATCACGCACCAGCTTTACGGCGGTAACCACGAGAACAGGCTCAAGCAGGAGATTCTGCTGGGCATAGGCGGCGTCAGGGCGCTCCGCGCACTTGGCCTGAATCCTACGATGTACCATTACAACGAGGGTCACGCCGCATTCGCAGGTCTGGAGAGGCTCCGCGAGTATATGCAGGCCGGCCATTATGCGCTCGGCGAGGCTCTTGAACTCGTGCGTTCTTCTGCGCTGTTCACCACCCATACCCCTGTGCCTGCCGGACACGATGCCTTCACCGAGGAGGAGATGGGCAAATTTTTCGGACAGTACCCTCAGAGATACGGCCTTGACTGGCACGGATTTATGGAATTCGGAAAGATCAACGCCGACGATCCTTCAGAGAAATTCTCCGTCAGCGTGCTTGCCGCCAATTTCAGCCAGAACGTGAACGGCGTGTCTATGCTTCACGGCAAGGTGAGCCAGGAACTGTTCGCGAGCATGTATCCGGGATATCTTCCGGAGGAGCTGTTCATTAGCTACGTGACCAATGGCGTGCATTATCCTACCTGGGCAGCCAAGGAATGGAAGGCCATTCACGCCAAGGTCTTCGGAGATGAATTCAAGACTTCGCATTACGACAAGAAATGCTTCGAAGGCATATATGAGGTCAGCGACGAGGAGGTTTGGAATACCCGCAAGCTGCTGAAGGCAGACCTCATCAAGACCGTCAAGGACAGACTTTCAGATCCTTCGCTCTCATCACATTACAGCCCAAGTCAGGTGGTTGCCATCAAGGAAGCACTTCGCGACGATGTCCTGACCATAGGATTTGCCCGCCGTTTCGCTACATATAAGAGAGCAACCCTTCTGTTCCAGGACCTCGACAGGCTGGACGAGATAGTGAACAATCCCCGCCGTCCAGTTCAGTTCCTTTTCGCCGGCAAGGCCCATCCTGCAGATGTTCAGGGTCAGGAACTCATAAAGAGAATCATCGAGATCAGCAAGGATCCGCGTTTCATCGGCAAGATAGTTTTCGTGCCGGGATATGACATCACCATTGCCAAGCGTCTGGTTCAGGGCGTCGATGTGTGGATGAACAACCCTACACGTCCTCTCGAGGCTTCCGGAACATCCGGAGAGAAGGCTTCGATGAACGGCGTAATGCATTTCTCCGTGCTCGACGGCTGGTGGGTGGAAGGATATGTGAAGAACGCCGGGTGGGCGCTTCCTCTGGAACGTACCTACGACGATGACGGCTATCAGAACGAGCTTGATGCGGCCACCATCTACTCCATCATAGAGAACGAGATCGCTCCAGACTATTATGACATAGACAACACCACCCGCCGCAGCGCCAAGTGGATAGGCTATATCAAGAACACCGTGGCGCAGGTGGCTTCCAACTTCACCACTAACAGGATGCTTACGGACTACTGCAACCAGTACTATCTGCCTCAGTGCGCACGCTATGCCCACCTGAGCGCAGATGGAGGCAGAGTGGCCAGGGACATCGCCGCGTGGAAGCAGTTCGTCTCACAGGAATGGAACAACATCCGCATCGTATCATATACTCAGCCAAGCGCATCGTGCGACCTGTCGAACAAGAATAAGCTACTCTGCGAGGTAGTAGTCGACCTTGGCCGTCTCAAACCGGAAGACATTGGCCTGGAGGTGCTGTTCACGTCCCGTGACAACAAAGACCGTCTGCACATCCAGGAGGTATTCAATTATGATCTGATCTCCTGTGAGAACGGAGTCGCCACTTACCGTACGTCGGTTCTTCCTGAAAGGACAGGTATGTACGAGGTGGGCACCCGCATCTACCCTAAGAATGCGGAACTTCCTCACAGACAGGATTTCCCTATCGTGAAATGGCTGTAGCCGCCACAGGTTTTTTTGACGGTGTTCATCTGGGACACCGTGA
>CAVFXO010000057.1:0-50437 GCA_963626825.1 bacterium
CAGAGAGAGAGCGCCATATTCGTGGGACGTGCATCAGACTATGTCCTTAGGGATATGGACTGCATCGACGTATTTATCAGCGCCCCGCTGGAAGTAAGAGTAAAGAAAATGATGGCCGAGAAGGGCCTCAGCGAGAGAGAGGCGGAACTTCTGATTCAAAGAAAGGACAAAGAGAGAGCCGACTACTATAACTTCTTCACATTCACTGAATGGGGAGTGGCGTCGAACTATGACCTGTGTATAGATTCGGCCATCCTTGGAATCCCAGGGACAGCCGAATTCATAATAGAATATGCGAAGCGCAGAGGCTTGCTTTAGTCTTATTTAGCGCACATAACAGCGGCAGCGATAGAATTAAGCTTGGTCTCAGCGCTGTCGGCACGTGATACGAGAAGGCAAGGTGCGGATGTTCCTACGAGCATTCCTCCTTGCTTTACTTCTTTACAAAGTTTTGAATTGGTCTTCCAGAATACATTGGCAGACTCGATGTTAGGGAAGAGCAGACAGTCTGCATCTCCGGCCACTTCGCTCTTAAGTCCCTTGATATCGGCAGACTCCTTATCGATAGCTACATCGAGTGCGAGAGGGCCGTCTCCAAGGCAGGCGCCCAACTGACCGCGATTGGCCATAGATGAGAGCATTGCGCCCTCCATACAGGCAGGCATAGAATCGAGCATCTGCTCAGAAGCCGCGATGAACGCGATCTTAGGCTTGGCGATACCGAAAGACTTGGCTGCAGAAAGAAGGAATCCGGATTCCTTAACCTTCTGACGGAAGTCAGGAGCAGGGATCACGGCCATATCGCTTATGAACATAAGCTTGTGATAGTTAGGATTATCGATGATACCCACGTGGCTGAGAAGTCCCTTGGCAGGAAGAAGTCCCGTCTCCTTGTTAAGGATAGCGCGAAGGAACTTGTCCGTAGAGCAGAGACCCTTCATAAGGACATCTCCCATCTTATCGTGAACAAGTGCTACGGCAGCGCTGACAGCCTTAAGCTCGACAGGCTCATCTACGATAGTGAATTTATTCACATCGAAGCCCTGCTCTGCGCATACAGCCTCGATCTTCGTCCTGTCACCTACCAGAGTAGCCTGAACGAAACCCATCTCCACTGCCTTGTAAGCAGCTTCGATACTGTGCTCATCCACACCCCAGGCGACAACCAGTCTCTTGCAAATACCCTTCTCCTTCAGTTCGGTGAAGAGCTCGGAAAAATTACTAATCATATTATTTTAAGTCTTTTGTTAGTCTCATCGTATCCCTGGCGATCATAAGCTCCTCATCTGTAGGGATAAGAGCCACCTTGACGGTAGAATCAGGAGCGGAAATTATGGCGGCGTCGCGAGTGACGTCATTCACTGCCTTGTCTATCTTGATGCCCATATAAGAGAAGTTCTTGCAGACATCCTCACGAAGCCAAGGATTGTTCTCTGCGATACCTGCAGTAAAGCAGATAAGATCCACTCCGCCAAGTTCTGCGATATATCCGGCTACAAGCTTGGTGATGTCCAGCACGAGCTTATCGACTACCAGCTGCGCGCGCTCGTCTCCCTGCTCAGCGAAGCCTACGACATCGCGCATATCGGAGCTCTTGCCCGACAGACCGATGAATCCGGACTTCTTGTTCATAATATCCGTCATCTGGTCAGGAGTAAGATTCTCCTTTTTCATAATATAAGGAACGATATTGGCATCGATAAGGCCGCAACGGGTACCCATTATCATACCCTCAAGAGGGGTGAATCCCATAGAAGTATCCACGCACTTGCCGTTCCTGATAGCGGTAACGGAGCTGCCGTTGCCTATGTGGCAGGTGATTATGCGGCTGTTGTTGATGTCCAGGCCTGCGACCTTGGCACCCTCACGGCTCACATACTGGTGCGAAGTGCCGTGCGCGCCGTAGCGGCGGACTTTGTATTTCTGATAGTACTCGTATGGGAGCGCGTACATATAGTTCTTCGGAGCCATCGTCTGATGGAAGGCGGTGTCGAACACTACTACCTGAGGCACCTTCGGAAGCACCTTCTGCATAGCCCTGATACCCAGAATGTGGGCAGGATTGTGAAGCGGAGCGAAATCGCAGCAGATGCGGATCTTCTCCATCACATCCTCATCCACGACCACGGACCCGTTGAAATAATCCGCGCCCTGCACTATTCTGTGGCCCACCGCATCTATCTCGTCGAAACTTTTGATGACGCCGTGCTCAGGGTCTGTCAGGGTGTGCAGAACCACCTGCATACCCACGGTATGGTCAGGCACGCTCTGAATCTTCACCACAGGGGTCTTCCCCGTAGGCTTATGTGTGATTTTGCTGTCCGGAAGCCCTATCTTCTCCAGATTTCCTTTCGCCAGAAGGGAATAATCCTCCTCGCTGCGCATATCCAGAAGCTGGTACTTTATGGACGAACTTCCACAGTTGATTACAAGAATTTTCATATATCTTTCAAATTATTTCCCAAGACGGATTTTTCGGCCGCAAATTTAACAAAAAAAGCCGTACCTTAGCACAAACTGAACTGCTATGAAAAGCAAATTGCTTCTTTTTGCTTCGCTTCCATTCGTATGCGGAGTGTTCACGACCTCTTACCTTCCACTGAAGGCCAATGATCTCTGGCCCTGCGGCGGACTGTGCGCGGCTCTCATACTGGCGCTGCTCACCCTGTTCTGTGCCAAGAGGCGCCTGCCACCCGCAGTTCCCGTCGCGATATTCTTCCTGTGCGGAGTACTGTGCACCGTCAACAGCCGTCTGGGATGCGAAGTTCATCTCTTCCCAGAGCTGCAGAAAAGGCTGCTGCGGGCCCTGAAGGAAGCCGTGAACGAGGTCCCCTTTTCTGGGGCCAATACCGCAGCCCTGCTGCAGGCGCTTCTGTGCGGCGACAGGGCCCTTCTTCCCGCCGGCATACAGGCAGACTTTCGAAACAGCGGCGCGGCGCACATCCTGGCACTGTCCGGCCTCCACCTGGCCATACTCTCCGGAATGCTAAAAAAAAGCCTGTTCTTTCTGGGGCACGGTCCCCGGGCCAATGTGGCCAGAAACTGCATCGTGATAGGTGCGAGCGGCCTCTACACGCTCGGCGCCGGGGCCGGAGCGTCGCTGGTCCGGGCCTTCCTTTTCATCTGCATCACATCCATCAGAGAAATGCTTCCCGGCCGCAGAACGCCCGCCGGGGGGCCGCTGCTTTTCGCTGCGATGGTCCAGCTGTCATTCCACCCCGAATCCGTCAGGACTCTTTCCTTCCAGCTGTCCTACCTGGCCTGCATAGGAATAATAACCCTGAATCCTCAACTGAGTTCCTGGCTACCTGCCGAAAAAGGCCTGTCCAGAAAGGTCTGGAACAGTCTTTCGCTGTCGCTCAGCTGCCAGATATTCACAGCGCCGCTGGTTTACTTCAGATTCGGGACCCTTCCCAAGTATTTCCTGCTGACCAATCTGCTGACCCTGCCGGTGTGCGAACTTCTTATGAACGTGAGCGTGGTCGCCATAATACTGAATACCCTCGGAATTCATCCGGGGGTACTCATATCGTTCAGCGACCTGCTGTCGGAAGTGATGCTTGGCATCCTGCGCGTCATCGCGTCTATTCCTTGACACACCTGACCTGAGCGGCGAAATCCGTCTCGGAAGGGTTCTCCCAGTTCAGCACCTTGGGAGTGGACACGTAGATATACTTGCATTTGGGCTTTCCGCCGTCGTTCACCCAGTAGAACGCGTAATCGTTGAATCCTGTGAAAGTGTATTCCCCATCCACGATCGTGGCGTAGCCGAAAGGCATAAGGTAAAGGTCAAGCCTGTTCGTAACCTTCACGTCAGGCCAGAATTCCCAGAGACGTGACCCGTTGAAATATGCATCGCACATAAAGTCTCCGGCAGTGTCGCCGAGCGCATCCCATTCTTCCATCGTAGGAAGCCTCCAGCCCGAAGGGCAGGCAGTCAAAGCGTCCTTCCAGCTGTAGAATCCGCCCATAATGCCTTCGGTGGCCTTCACGGCCTCATAAGAACAGCCGAAGACATAATTCCCGTCGTCATCCTTCTCGTAATAGGCCAGATTCTCCGCCAGCCACCATTTTCCGTTCACGGACACCTGACGGTAACGCCTGCCGTCCCTGGAATCCAGAACCTGCGAAAGGGACGAACGGTCGCAGCCGGTAAGAGACCTGGCGCTTACCACCGTAGTGGTCTGTGTGACCGTCTTCGTGTAATATCCGCTGGCCTCAGCAGTGGCGGTGACAGTATATTCACCAAGCGTTTCCGGAATGGTCACGGTATATGTGGACACGGTATCCTTCACGTTTTCGGCCGAATTCTTATAGGTGTAATAAAGCACTACGTCGCCGCTCGTCTCGGATTCAGGAAGAGACACTCCGCTGGACTCGAAATTGAACACGTCGCCCGGATTCACATATGAGGGCATCTCCGTTCCCACGCTCAGACTTCCGCTCAGGGAATAATACGTGGATGTGCTGTCATCATCCTTACAGGAACTGACCAGGATGCCTCCCAGGGCTAACACCATAACCGCTTTCGAAAACTTCATAAGCATATTCATTAAATCGTACAAAGATGCACATTTTGGAGCAAAAAACCCTTATTTTTGTGCAAATACTTTGCCGACATGAACAGGAATCCGGTTTCATTATACTTTTTTATCGTAATTTTTCTTCTGGCAGGCTGCACGGACCGCAACTGGTATCGTCTGAGCGGCTATGCACAGGGAGGGACATACAGCGTAAAGTACACCGGAGCCGACGTGCGGCCTGAAGTCCTGCAGGTACAGGTGGACAGCCTTCTGCGCGAAATAGACTTCACCCTGTCGGGATATAACGGAAAGTCGCTGCTGAGCAGATTCAACGCCGGGGACACCATAACCCTCACCCCGATGTTCGCGCGCATCTACAGGATGTCCTGCCGGATGTGGGAAGAAAGCGGCGGAGCGTTCGACACCGCCTTCGCGCCGCTCTTCGATTTATGGGGTTTCGGATTCAAATCTTCGCAGATGCCTACAGATAAAGAGGTGGGCCAATGCCTCTCTTCCTACGGAACAGGCAAGCTCAAATCACCTGACCAGATCGACGATCTCATAGGAAAGAGCATCTGCGGCGCGGATTTTCTGATTTCCAGAGAGAACCCCCTTCCCCAACTGAACTTCAATGCCATAGCCCAGGGATTCAGTTGCGATCTGGTGGCCGAACTGCTCGAAAGCCACGGCTGCAGGAATTATCTGGTGGATCTTGGAGAAATCTACTGCAAGGGCGACGGCCCGTCCGGCAAAGGCTGGACCATAGGAATAGACAATCCGGTGGACGGAAATGACACCCCGGGAGCCGACATCAGACAGACCTGGAACACGGACGGTCAGAGCGTAGGCGTCGTGACTTCGGGCAACTACAGGAAATTCTACATCAGGGACGGACGCAAATATTCACACACCATAGACCCGCGCACGGGCTATCCGGTATCGCACTCGCTTCTCAGCGCCACGGTCATCGCCCAGTCGGCGGGCAAGGCCGATGCGCTGGCCACTTATTTTATGGTAATCGGGGAAGAATACGCCAAAGAATACCTCACCGCCCATCCGGACATCAAAGCCTGCCTCATCACGGCAGACGACGTCTGGACCAACTGGTAATCAGATCTCTATCACCTTGTCGGCCAATTCGGCCACGGCCATCCTGTGCGTAATGCAGATGACGGTCTTGGTCTTGTAATACCGCTCGTGCAGCCGCTCAAAAACGGTCATCTCCGTGGCAGGATCAAGCGCTGAAGTGGATTCATCCAGAATGAGGATTCCTCCCTCCTTCAAAAGAGCGCGGGCTATGGCGATGCGCTGGCATTGGCCTTCACTCAAGCCACGTCCCACCTCGCTGCAAACCGTGTCCATTCCAAGCGGAAGGTCGAACACGAAATCCGCCGCGGCGGTATGCAGCACGTCGGCGAGCTGCGACTCGGTGGCGTGAGGATTGGCCAGAAGAAGATTGTCGCGGATGGTGCCGCTCAGAAGCGAGTTGCCCTGAGGTACGTACATGAAATTGGCCCGGGTATCCACGCCCACCTCCGCGGTCTCGGTGCCGTTCGAGATTACCACACTGCCCTGCGAAGGCTTCAATATGCCCAGCATTATGCCAGCCAGTGTGCTTTTACCCTGACCCGTAGGCCCGCAGATGGCAGTCAGCTCACAGGCGGCGAATCTGCAGGAGAAGTCCCTAAATATGTCCGTCCTGCCGTCATATGAGAAAGAAAGATTCTTTATGGTCAGCGAAAGATTGCCTGATAGGACCTTCTCTTCTCCGTGAGTCTCGGAAGACATCTCGTCTATGTCCAGCAGCCTTTCCTGCGAAGAAAGCGCCCTGATGAACGACGGAATGTACGACGCCAGATCGGCTACCGGCCTCTGGACCTGACCCACCATCTGAAGGAAAGCCACCATAAGGCCGTATGTCACGGTTCCGTCCCGCAGACCGTAAACTCCCCACAGGAACGCAGTGAGATAACCGGCCGAGAAACCTATGTTCATAAAGGTCCTGGACACCGCCGAATAGTTCAGGCGGGTCTTCGTCTTCGACAGTTCCGAAGCCTGGAGGTTGTCCAGCTTGGTCTCCACAATATCCTCAGCACCAAGCGTTTTTACGAGTATGCGGCTCTGCAGATGCTCCTGCAGATGGCCCTGGATTTTTCCGTCGATAGCCCTTATCTGGGATGAAAGGTCGCGAAGTTTCCGGAAATACAGCCTGGCCGCTATCACAGCCACAGGCATAATCCAGATAAGTATCCAGGCCAGAGACTTGGAAAAGGCGAACAGCATCACGCACGCGCAGATGAGTTGCGCCACAGTGACCACCGCCTTCGGAAGCGTCACGCACAGAAATTCGCTCACCACCCTTATGTCCTCCTCGAGCCTGTTCACCACGTCGGCGCTGTGGAACCTGTCCTTGCCGGTCCATGCGCTGCGCAGTGCCTTCTCGAAGGCGTCCCTGCGTATGCCAAGCTTGGCCTTCACGCTGATCTCCCCCTCCACGCGTTTGGAAGCTATGCGGAACACTATCTGCATCGCCATTATGGAGACCATCACGGCCACGGCGCTGCCGAGCGGAGCCGACGACACCCCGGTCGCTATGTCCACCACTTTCTTACTGAACCACACGAAGGCCAATGAGCACGCAGCTTCCCCGAGATACAGCACGCTGCATCCCAGCACCCTGGACAGGAGGGGCCTGAGCAGCCCCCAAAGCCCTTTAACGCACGGACGGAAATCCTTCATTACCTGGCTACGCCTATCTCTATCCACTTGTCGAGCAGTTTCTGTGCATCGGCAAGGGCCGTCTGATGATCTATATCATACTCCCCTTCCAGAAGTTCCGCCAGAGTATTGACATCAAAGTCCTTTCCTGACACGGACCTCCACAGGAAGGTCGCGCTCTCGTTAAGTGAAAGCATCTTGTTAAAATTCACCAGATCAGCTCCCTCCGGAACCACCACTGCCACTCCGCAGATCTCCCTGAGTTTAAATCCTTCTACAATTCTCATTTTACAATTCTTCTCATTATCGCCAGAACCACCCTCCGCACGATATACGGAAGACTGTTCCATCTTTTTACTTTTCTTCTGTATGACGGCCCGGTGACGTCCACGGGGCGGCTGCCGCGCTTCAACACCTGCACCACCTTGCCCTTGACATCCTCAGCACGGCAATGCTCCCTCCCGGAGAGATTCCCGTCACCCTTAAGGGTAACACTGTCTCCATCAATGCTTTCCACTCTGTGAAGCACGTAATTTCCGCCGGGAAGGTGCGCCAGGACCGCATCACCCGGAGCGAACTCACCCTTGTGCACATTGACGCTGTCCCTCTCCCCCACTATGAACGGCAGCATGCTGCAGCCCTTCACCTGAAAGGTCACAGACTTGCCCTGGTCGAGAAGTCCGGTTATATGACTGAACAATATGTCGTTAGGAACTATCAGGCTCATCGCGTCACAGCCTCCCTGCACACGCGGGCCGCTTCGGCGTCAGGCCTGCATTCCAAAGTAAAACACCTCACTGCTCCGATGACCTTCCCTATGGTGTCGCTCAGTGCGTCTCCCATACTGGGTTCGAACTTGATGCCAGATGAAGACGAATACACGAGCGCATAGGAATGCACCACATCCAGAGGGTAGGCACGGTTCTGCTCCGCGCGCTTTATCTGCACCATCGCACCCGCCGGCCAATCCTCATTCTTATAACAAGGAGTCTTCCCGCTCCACGGCGATCCGTACACACGCACGTTGCCGTCATCCAGCACGCGCACTATAGGGTTGTCGTCATTCAGAAGATGACTGCCAGGTATGTTTTCCAGCCACATTCTGCTCTGCGTGCTCTTACCCGTGCCGCTCTTGGCCAGAAACAGATACGCCAGGCCGTCATTCACGATGACGGAAGCGTGCATCTCCAGCGTCCCCATACAGGCGGTGCGGAAGGCGTACTGAAGCATAAGGGCATTATTGATCGCGAACAGGGCTTCCCTGCGGTCTGCTATCTCCAGTTTCGAAGAGGAGAAATCCGCACTCACCCACAATTTCATCGACACTGGCCGGGCAGAAGTCGGAGAAGATTCGAAGTACCAGTCGGCGCCCTGCCTCCAGATGACAATCTTCGTCTCACCGGGCTCGGTGGGCTGATCGTAGAACAACGTCCTCTCCCCTTCGGGCAGACTGTCCACCAGGTCCAGTTCAAAAACCGGTTCTCCCCCGTTCTCTACAAAAAAAGGGTCGTACTGCCTCATAGCCGCCCACAATGGGCAATCCGAAGGGAGTACGACTCTGAATATATGTCCGGCTACCAGAAAATCTTTCTTCATAGCCCAAATATAGCAATTATTTTATCCGCATCGCACGCAAAGCGTTCAAAATCGCAATGACAGTCACTCCGACGTCCGCGAAAACGGCCTCCCACATATTCGCTATGCCAAGCGCACCGAGCAACAGGAACAGCAGCTTGATGCCTATGGCGAAGATTATATTCTGCATCACTATGCCGTGGGTCTTGCGCGCAATCCTGATTCCGCAGGCTATCTTCGAAGGATCGTCATCCATCAGCACGATATCCGCCGCTTCGATAGCCGCATCACTTCCAACGCCTCCCATCGCGATACCCAGGTCGGCCAATTTGAGCACAGGAGCGTCGTTGATGCCGTCTCCGGCGAAGGCAAGCACTCCGGAAGGATTGGCATTCTTAAGAGCTTCCACACGCTCCACCTTGTCCGCAGGAAGCAGACCTGCGTGCACCTCGTCCAGGCCAATCTGCTCTCCCACTTCTTTCGCCACGTCCGCACGGTCGCCGGTAAGCATCACGGTCCTGCTCACGCCGGCCCTGTGAAGTTCTTCGACGGCCACACGGGAGTTCGGTTTCACCGTGTCGGACACCACTATATGTCCCATGTATTCTCCGTCCACGCTCACATACACCACCGTGCCGGTCTTTGTAACGGCAGCCGGGGTTATATTCAGGCGGCGCATCAGCTTTTCGTTGCCGGCATAGACCTCGCGACCTGCGACATTGGCACATATCCCCTCTCCGGCGAAGTCCTTCACATCACTCACGGCAGATTTGTCAAGTTCAGCCCCGCAGGCGTTCCTGAGGGACACGGCCACCGGATGATTCGAATAAATTTCAGCAAGCGCGGCACATCTGAGAAGCGCGTCGTTGTCCCCGTCCACAGCACTGATCTCACTCACGGAGAATTTGCCCTGAGTAAGAGTTCCCGTCTTATCGAAAACCATAGTGTCCACCTTGGCAAGCAGTTCCAGATAATTCGAGCCCTTTACCAGAATGCCCTTTCTGGATGCCCCGCCAATACCTGCAAAGAATGTAAGAGGAATCGATATTACCAGCGCGCAAGGGCAGGAGATAACCAGGAATATGAGCGCCCGGTGCAGCCAGTCAAGCCACTGTCCGGTGAACAGGGACGGGATAACGGCCAGAAGCAATGCCGATACGACCACGACCGGAGTATAGACCTTCGCAAAACGCGTGATGAATTTCTCGCTCTGAGCCTTGCCGGTCTGTGCATTTTCCACGAGATCCAGGATCTTCGACACGGTGGATTCACCGAACGTGCTGGTGGTCTTTATCTTAAGAAGGCCCGTCATATTCATACTGCCGCTGATGACCTCATCTCCTGCGGCCACCTCTCTCGGGAGACTCTCTCCGGTGAGTGCGGCGGTGTCAAGAGAAGAATTTCCGAAAACGACCTCTCCGTCGATAGGAATTTTCTCGCCGGGCTTCACCACGATTACACTGCCTGCAGGCACCTGATCAGGAGAAACGGTGCGAAGAGAGTCTCCATCTTCGATATTGGCATAATCGGGACGGATGTCCATAAGGTTCGAGATGGATTCGCGGCTTCTGTCCACCGCGATGTCGGAAAAGAGCTCTCCTATCTGATAGAAGAACATCACAGCCACGGCCTCCGGATACTCGCCTATGGCGAATGCTCCGACGGTGGCAAGTGCCATCAGGAAATGTTCATCGAAAAATTCTCCGTGAAAGATGTTTTCCACGGCCTCCCACACCACATCTCCGCCTATGATGATGTAGGCGGCGGCGCTGAGTACTATCTTCAGGGTCAGTGACAGTGGGAAGAAAAGTATCGCCGCGAGCATTACCGCGCATACCGCGATACGGCAGATCATTATTTTCTGTTCCTTTTCCATATTCTTGCAGTTTTAACGATGCAAAGGTATGGAACGGGCGGTGCAACCCGGTTGCAGATGCTATTTGGCAGCGCAGTTCGGGCAGACGCCCTTGAGAAGATACTCCACCTCGCGAAGTTCGAAGCCCTCAGGATAATTCACTATGGGAATGTGGGTATTCTCCAGACAATAGGTCTTGTGGCATTTCTCGCAATAGAAATGGCAGTGCAGTTCCTCCACTTCGCAGGTATGGTCGTTATGGCAGAAGCAGTATTTGGTGGAGCCGCTCCCGTCCTCGGTCTCGTGCACCAGATGGTGCTCGGCGAAAAGGGTGAGGGTTCTGAAGATGGTGGACTTGTCCACGCTTTCCAGTTCGGTCTCCAGATCCGTCATACTGAAAGTGTCGTGGTACTCAGAAACGACACGAAGAACAAGGATTCGAACCGATGTCGGTCTTATTCCGTGTTCTTCGAGTAAAGCTGCATATTTTTCCGTTACATCTGCCATAGCTGGACAAATATACGAAATTTCCTGTTACATTGGTGGTGGGCCGCCCGGACCGCCATGACCGCGGCGGTTGTTGCCGCCGAAGTTGCCGAATCTGTAGGTGAGCGACAGTATGATGTAGCGGCCGAGTGTATTGTTCACGGACTCCGTGTGGTAATTGGCCGTGTCGGTGACCGTAAGGTTCTTGGCCTGTCCCAGTATGTCGTATCCCTTGATGGCGAGGGTCATCTTCTTGTTGAGCAGCTGCTTCTGGATCTCAAGGTTGAGCACGTACTCGTCCGGCTGCTCGGTGGAATAACCGTTGTACCAGTTGTAGTTGAATTCTCCCTTCGCGCTGAGCCCGATCAGATCCCAGGTCCAGGTGGCATTCGCGCGAATCTGGTTGTTGAAAGTGCGGGTGTGCTCGTTGATGTTGTCCAGGGTATAGCGGCTTGATTTCATCCTCGTTCTGGCAGAGACCTCCACCTCCAGGTCGTCGTTGCGGTACTTGCCCATCAGGCGCTCGGTGAAATTGAACGACTGCGTGCCGTTGCTGACCAGTTTCGAACGGATGTTGTCGTAATCCGCGAAGAACACGCCGTAGTCCAGCGAACCGTCCTCCTTAAGATACTTGGCAGTGTCTATGCCGTTGCCCACGAAGTTCTCGTACTGACTCCAGCCTATTCTGGTCATGTTCATAACCGTAAATCCTGTCTTCTTTATCGGAAGGTTCAGATAGACGTTGAAATTGGCAGAGAAGTTGGAAGTGCCGTTCACCGGCATCGTATAGCCTATACCGTTCGTGTACCAGGTGGCGTTCACGATAGGATTGTCGTTGTAGGTGGCATCCCAGCGGGCGTTCACCGACGCATAGGTCTGCTTGTTGTTGTACCTCACGTCACCGCGCAGTTCGTGGGTGAAATAGGGCGACAGGTTAGGGTTACCGAACGATACAGACAGAGGGTTCGAGTTGTCGGCCACGGTGATGAGCTGCGAAGTGCTCGGCTGTACGCTGCGTCCGAAATAGAATGTCCTGAAGCTGCCGTTCTCGCCCATATTGAAGAATACCATCGCGTTAGGAGCCCAGTTTATGCGGAGCATCGTGGTGTCCACCTTGTAGGACGAGCCGGACGACGTATAATTGTGGGTCCTGGTAGGCTTGGCGGCCATGCCGACCTGAACTCTGTATCCGTCTCCCTGGTAGAGGGCGTTCATACCTATCTCCTGGTTGATGTATTCGTTGACTATGCTGTTCGAGTAGTTCTCGGATATCTCGCCGGTCTCCACGTCCGTGGTAAGCTTGTCGGAAACGGACCTGTTCCAGCTGTAGGAATAATTGGCCTCCAGATAGAAGTTCCCGCCCAGCGGCTGGGTGAAGGTGGCATTGCCCCACAGGCTGTAGGAGTTCTGGTCCTGGTCATACTTCTGGTTAACCTTAGTCGTACTGACGGTGCCATCTTCCTCATATACATTGGTATTCGAGATGTTGAATCCGTTGAGGTCGTTCCTGCTTACGCTGTAGTGGCCCATCACGGTCATCGTCTGTCCCGGCATCCAGAGACGCTGGCGCAGGAGGGCGAAACCGCTGGTGGACAGGTTCTGGTTATCACCGTAATTGTTCTTCGAGCTGGCGTTGGTAGGGCTTACGCTGCCGTCGGCGGTAAGGTATGTCCTGGTGGAGTCAGTGCTGGTCTCGGAGAAGTTGCCCTTGCCGAAGTTGATCTGCGGCTCGAATATGATGGATGTATTGTCGGAGAACTTG
Organism: bacterium; assembly: GCA_963626825.1. Lineage (GTDB taxonomy): Bacteria > Bacteroidota > Bacteroidia > Bacteroidales > UBA932 > Cryptobacteroides. Next base: position 12,920 of record CAVFXO010000057.1, read on the forward strand.
TGCTCCATACGCATGCCGAAACGGTGTCCGTCGGACCTGGTGTTGCTTACGCCCTTCGAATCATAGAGAAGGTTCGAATCCTCGAGGTATGTAGTCTTGGTGGAAGACTCCTCCACATCCTTGTTCGTGGAATTGTAAAGATAGTTGCCGCTGAGCTCCATCCTGTTGTCAAACAGGTTCGTACCGCCGTTGAGTCCCGTCATGAACGAGGTGGTGATACCGTTGCCACGGCCCCAGCCTCCCTGTCCGCGGCCCATTCCGCCGCCGCGTATGGTACTCATCATCTCGCCTGACATATCGCGGAATCCGCGGTTGTTCGTGTTGTTCGCGTTGAAGATGAACGCCAGCTGGTTGTTCTCGGTGAATTTGCCGGCGAATGCGGCACCCTCATATCTGTAGTCCCCGCTCAAAGAGGTGCTCGGAACGTCGTGTCCCACACCCGCCGAAGCGTTGCCGAAGAAACCGTTCAGCATTCCGGGCTTTACGGAAAGGTCGATTATGGTCTCCTCCTCACCGTCGTCGATGCCGGTGAACTGAGCCTGGTCGGACTTCTTCTCGATGACCTTCACCTTGTCCACGATCTTCGCAGGCAGGTTTTTGGAAGCCAGCTGCGGGTCGTCCAGGAAGAAGGTCTTGCCGTCTATGGTGATCTTGTCTATGGAGCGTCCGTTATGGGTGATGCTTCCGTCCTCGGATATCTCGATGCCCGGAATCTTCTTCAGCAGGTCTTCGAGCATATCATTGTCGGTAGTCTTGACGGATGACGCCGTGAACGAGATGGTGTCGGACTTCATCTGAATAGGGTTACCTACGGCGGACACCTTGGCGGCCGCGAGCTGCTCCTCGCTGGGTTCAAGTTTCAGCTTGCCCAGATCCAGGTCGGCGTCTTTAAGTTCGAATTCCTTCCGGAAGGTCTTGTATCCCAGAAGTTCAGCCGTGAGGACGTACTTTGCAGGCCTGATGTCGGCGAAAACCAGCGAACCGTCCTCTTCAGTCAGCGCGTAGGCTGTAGGCTTGGCCGCGTTCGGCTTGGCGATGACCACAGTCACGAACGAAAGTTTCTCTCCGGTCTGGGAGTCTTCCACCACGGCCTTGACGGAATAAAGCTTCGACTGGGCCGACAGACCCGTGCACATAAGAAGGGAAGCCAAAACCGTAAGCGATTTCAAGAAAAGTTTCATACACATTATTTAATCCTGTCCGGATGCGCGGCGATGAATTTCTCCCACGATGACGAATCTCTCGTCTGTGCCAATGGGCTGATGATCTGATAGTAATGACAGAGCGCAATAGCCAGGGCATCCGTTGAGTCCAGCGGGTAGTCTTCAATTTTAATGCCAAGAATTTTCTGGACCATCAGACTTACCTGTTCCTTGGACGCATTTCCGTTCCCGCAGACCGAAATTTTCGCTTTCCGGGGGGCGTATTCGTTAATCTCCAGCCCCTTTCCCGAGGCCACGGCCAGCGCCACCCCCTGGGCACGGCCAAGCTTGAATATCACCTGCGCGTTCTTTCCCAGGAAAGGCGACTCTATGGCCAGGCACTGCGGAGAATAGGTCTCTATCACCCTGGTGACGAAGTCCTTGATCTGCGCGAGCTTGGCATAAGGATCCTTCTCCTTTCTCAGGTCAAGGATTCCCGCATCCACGAACTCGGGACCGCCCTTCTCGTTAACACGAACAATCCCGAAACCAAGCAGGTTGGTTCCGGGGTCGATTCCAAGTATGGTTTTACCTTTAGTCAATCTTGTCGAATCCCGTGTAAGGACGCAGAATTTCAGGGATAATGATTCCGTCAGGAGTCTGGTTGTCCTCCAGAAGCGCAGCGACTACTCTCGGGAGAGCGAGCGAGCTTCCGTTTAGGGTGTGGGCAAGCTGAGTCTTGCCGTCCTCGTCGCGGTAGCGCAGGTGAAGCCTGTTGGCCTGATATGTCTCGAAATTGCTGACTGAAGAAATCTCGAGCCATCTCTCCTGAGCCGCGCTCCAGAGTTCGAAGTCATAAGTGATGGCGGAAGTGAACGACATGTCGCCGCCGCACAGACGAAGTATTCTGTACTTGAGGCCAAGCTTGTTAACGATTCCTTCTACGTGTGCGACCATCTCGTCAAGAGCGGCATAGCTGTCCTCCGGCTTCTCGACGCGGACGATCTCGACCTTGTCGAACTGGTGCAGGCGGTTAAGTCCACGAACATCCTTTCCGTAAGAACCCGCCTCACGACGGAAGCAAGGAGTATATGCGGTAAGTCTCTGAGGTATCTCGTTCTGGCCCAGGATAACATCGCGGAAGATGTTGGTTACAGGCACCTCGGCGGTAGGTACGAGATAAAAATCGTCGAGATTGGCATGGTACATCTGGCCCTCCTTGTCAGGAAGCTGGCCGGTTCCGAAGCCTGATTCCTTGTTAACCACTACAGGTGGCTCCACTTCCTTATATCCCGCTGCGGTATTGCAATCCAGGAAGAAGTTGATGAGCGCGCGCTGAAGCTTGGCGCCCTTGCCCTTGTAGACAGGGAATCCGGCACCGGTGATCTTCACGCCGAGATCGAAATCTATGATGTCGTATTTCTTGGCAAGTTCCCAGTGAGGAAGAGCATTCTCGGGAAGATGCACCTCAGGGCCGCCCATCTTGACGACGAGATTGTCAGCGGCGTTCTTTCCTTCCGGAACCAGGTCGCAAGGCATGTTCGGGAGAAGAACCAGATTATCCTCGAGTTCCTTTCCGGCCGCTTCCATCTTGGCAAGCAGATCGTTCGACTTGGCCTTCAGCTCAGCGACTTCAGCCTTGACGGCCTCCGCCTCTTCCTTAAGACCCTGTTTCATATATGCACCGATCTGAGCGGCCTTCTGCTTCTGATCAGCGAGCAAAGCATCACTTTCTGTCTGAAGATTACGACGCAACACATCGAGCTCAAGCACCTTGTCCACAACAGGCTTGGCATCGAAATTCTTGACTTTCAGTTTGGCGATGACCTTTTCAGGATTCTCGCGAAGTGTTTTAAGTGTCAACATATATAGATAGTTTTACTTGTCAAAAAGAAAAAGGACCTACACCTCCATCTCGAAGAGTGTAAGTCCCATAAATCAACTTTCCTTCGAGATTAGTTCTCAAAAGGAACAACCGACACGTATGATTTGTTCTCTCTCTTGCGAGTGAAAACCACTGTACCGTCTATAAGTGCGTAAAGAGTGTGATCTTTACCCATACCTACATTCTTGTCGGGGTTGTGTACCGTACCTCTCTGGCGGACGATAATGTTACCTGCCTTTACGGCTTCACCACCAAATTTCTTGAGTCCAAGACGCTTGCTTTCTGACTCACGACCGTTCTTTGAACTTGATTGACCTTTCTTATGTGCCATAATTCAATTTCGTTTTAATTAAGCGAGTACAATCTCAGCAATCTGAATCTTAGAGAGTTTCTGACGATGACCGTTGCATTTGTCAAAACCTTTACGACGGATCTTCTTGAATACGAGAACCTTGTCGGCTCTGGCGTCGTCAGCGAGCACTGTAGCCTTCACTACCGCACCCTTTACATAAGGAGCGCCGACCTTTACCTTACCCTCGTTATCCACGAGAAGGACCTTGTCGAACTCCACAGCTGCACCTTTTGCTTCCGGAAGGCGGTTGCAAAAGATCTCATTGCCTGCCTCAACTTTAAACTGCTGGCCTGCAATATCAACAATAGCGTACATAAAAAAACTTTGTTAAAAAGTTTCGACCGCAAGCGGATTCCTTCTGAAATCTCTTATAGGGCTCCACGGCCATCTGAATGGAGCGCAAATATAGAGAAAATTTCACTAATCACCAAGAAAAATTTATATTTGCATCAAAATGTGACGTGCTCTTATGGAAACGACCTTCACCTACGACAGACAGGTTACCGGAAAGGAATTTATCGGAAGAAAAATAGAGAAAGACCTTCTTAAGGAGGCGCTTTCCAGAAAGCAGAACGTCGCCATCTACGAAGCCCCGAAGACGGGAAAATCATCCCTTCTCAAACAGGCGATACGTGAGGCGGCCCTGGAAGGGGCCAATTACACCGTCATCGAAGTGTCGCTTCTCTCCACCAGAACTCTGGAGGACTTCCTGCACAGTTTCATAAACGCCACCAAAGCCAGGTTTCCGCAGAGCAGCCTCGACCCCGACAGCTCGGTTCATCCCGGACTGAAGGAGCCCGAGATCTTTTCCATCCTGAACTATCCCCTGCAGCTCTCCTCACAGAGCGGCATACCTGTAATAATCGTATTCACCGAATTCCAGAACATCCTGAACATCGCCGACTCCGACCGGCTGCTCAAACTGCTCGAAAAGGCGTCCGACAACGCACAGTGCTCCTGGATATGGATAGGAAGCCAGGTCAACAGGATGAAGCAGATCTTCGAAAAGGCCAGATTCTTCCACAGGAACACCACCAGGATAAAACTCGGCAGCATCAGCCTCAAGGAGGCCTCCACCTTCATCAGCAAGGGATTCCTGAAAAGCGGCAAGGTCATCGAGAAAGAGCAGATCGAATATCTGTACAACATCGTCCACGGCAACGTCTACTACCTGCATCATTTCGCCGCCATCTGCGACGGCCTCAGCCGCGGGTTCATCACGCAGGCCATAATGGAGGAGAGCATCCGGTCCATCCTGAGCATACACGAGCCGCGTTTCATGGCCACGGTTTACGACCTCACCGAATTCCAGATCAACCTGCTCAAGGCCATTCTGGACGGAGAACACAAGTTCAGCTCAGCGGAAGTAATTGAGCGCTACTCCCTTAACTCCTCTGCCAATGTCAAGCGCATCAAGGAAGCACTCTGCAAGAAAGAGATAATCACCTTCGAAAAGGACGGTCGTGCGCACCTTCTGGATCCGCTTTTCGAATATTGGCTCAGAAAATTTTACTTTTAGGAATTTTTGTTTACCTTTGCAGTCCAATTTTTCACCGCTCTTCACAAGAGCGTGAATATTAGAGAAAAAGGGGGTGATTTAAGGAATGATTATCGTACCGGTAAAAGACGGCGAAAATATCGAGAAAGCTCTTAAGAAATTCAAGAGAAAATTCGAAAAGACAGGAGCCATCCGTGAACTCCGCGCCCGCAAGAACTTCGAGAAGCCTTGCGTAAAGAGACGTATGGCCAAGATGAAAGCCATCTACGTTCAGCACCTTCGCCTGGAAGAAGAGCAGTAATTTTACTCTCACATATTAAAAAGAAGAGGTTCTCTAGTCGAGAGCCTCTTCTTTTTCGTTGTAAAATTCATACTGCAGAACTGAATACCCGGTGATCTCCATCACCTTGATTCTACATTTGTACTTCTTTTTCCACTTCGACAGATAAGAATTCAGAATGCCGCGGGTCAGGTATGCGCCCAGAATGGGGCCGACCTTCAGGATGAAGTTCCTGACACCTTTTTCGTTGACATAATAGGCAAGCTTCCTTTCTATCTGCTCGTCAATAACCACCGTGGATGCGATCTTGCCCGTGCCGTGGCACAATGGGCACTGCTCCTGGGTGTTAATTTCAGTTACGGGGCGTATGCGCTGACGTGTTATCTGCATCAGACCGAACTTGGTGAGAGGCAACACGTTATGCTTGGCCCTGTCCGACTCCATAAGTTCCATCATATACTTGTGGAGTTCGTTGCGATGTTCCTGCGACTCCATATCTATGAAGTCCACAATCACGATTCCGCCCATATCGCGGAGACGCAGCTGGCGGGCAATCTCTTCCGCGGCGATCCTGTTGACATCGTAAACGTTCTGTTCGTAGTCTGTGGTCTTCGCGCGTATGCCGCTGTTCACGTCTATCACGTTCAAGGCTTCGGTGGTCTCTATCACCAGGTATGCGCCCTGGCGCATCGGCACCACCTTGCCGAATGAACCCTTGATCTGACGGGTAACCTCGAAATGATCGAAAATAGGCTCCTTCCCTTCATACCTTTTCACTATCTTCTCCTGTTCCGGAGAGATGAGCGAAATGTACTTCCTGGTCTCTTCATAGACGGTCTCGTCATCCACATACACGTTGGTGAACGAGTCGTTCAGGAGATCGCGAAGCATCGTGGTGGTCTTTGAATACTCCGTGAACAGGAGTTCGATGCCCTTCGAACGGGCGATCTGCTTCCAGGACTCTTCCCACTTGTTGATAAGGAACTTGGCCTCGCCGACGAGAACTGAAGCGGTCTTGCCTTCCGAAGCGGTGCGGATGATGGCGCCGTAGTTGTGCGGAAGAATGCTTCTTACCAGCGTCTCAAGCCTTTTTCTCTCTTCTTTCGAAGCGATTTTAGAGGAAACGCTCACTTTCTGCGCGAAAGGGAGCAGTACAATGTTACGTCCCGCCAATGAAATCTCGGCAGTCAATCTGGACCCTTTGGTCGATATAGGCTCCTTGACTATCTGACAGATGATCATCTGCCCCACCTGCAGCTCATTCTCTATATGGCCTTCCTTTTCGAGAGCCGGGCCAATGGGAATGGAGGAATACAGCTGTTTTAGATCACAGTTGGGATTGCTCTTCTTCACGAAAGTGTCGAACGAGTGGAAATACAGTCCCAGATCCAGATAGTGGATGAAAGCTTCCTTCGCTTCGCCTATATCTACAAAAGCAGCATTCAAAGCAGGGAGAATCTTCTTTACCCTTCCGAGAAAGACATCTCCTACAGAATAGCTGTGTCCCTGATTGGACTCAGTGTGATACTCGATCAGCCTATGGTTCTCCATAAGCGCGAGCTTGACCTCCGCAGCCCCTACCGAGACTACAAGGTCCTTTTCCTGCTTTTCATTTTCTGTAGACATAAATAAAATCAAAAAGGCCCATCGGACTGCCGAGGACCTCTATTGAGACTTACTTTTTCTTGTGTCTGTTCTTGCGCAAACGTTTCTTACGTTTGTGTGTGGCCATCTTATGGCGCTTGTGTTTTTTTCCGTTTGGCATAATTAATTGTATATTATAAAATTACTTTCCTTGAACAAGCTTCTCGAATTCGTCGCAAGGCTTGAAGGCAGGGATATCGTGTGCTGGAACAACTACAGTAGTCTTCGCTGTGATGTTGCGGGCAGCCTTCTGAGCACGATGCTTGATAATGAAACTACCGAATCCACGGAGATAAACAGCCTCGCCCTTAGCGAGAGAGTCCTTTACAGTGTCCATAAATGATTCCACTACTGCGAGAGTGGTCGCCTTCTCAATGCCTGTGGCCTTAGAGATGCTATTAACGATTTCTGCCTTAGTCATAAGTTTGTTTAATTTTTAATGGTCCGCAAAATTAAATCTTTTTTTAGATAAATCAAAATTGTATTTTTGCAAAGATTTATATTTTAACACAATAGAGTTGGCATAAAGATTGACCTATACTTTATGCCTTATTTTTACTGACATTTTGACAGAGAAAAGTGTATTATGATTAAAGATAACGAGTTTTTCGCCCGCGAATCTGCCGCGGAAATTAGCGTAATCCCTGTTCTTCAGGCAGATGCGCCGCTTAACATAGAGGAGAAGGACCTGCCTGAAGTGGTGCCTGTGCTGGCACTCCGCGGCGCGGTGCTTTTCCCTCACGCCATCTTCCCCATCACCGTGGGAAGAGAAAAATCCATACGCCTGATAAAGGACGCCGAGAAGCGCGGCCTGCTCATAGGCGCTGTCCCTCAGCTGGATGTGAATGTAGAGGAGCCTGTCGAAGGCGACCTCTACGAGTTCGGTACCCTGGCCAAGATCATCAAGACCATACAGATGCCGGACGGAAACTATACCGCCATCCTGCAGGGCGTAAAGCGTCTGCACATAGACCAGATCCTGGACTACGAGCCGTACATCAAGGCCGGAGTGCATTATCTCGATGACATAATGACAAACGAGAACTCTTCGGATGTCAAGGGTCTCGTGTCCGCACTCAAGGATTCTGCCTCGCAGATCATCAGCGCCACCTCCATGGGAAGCAGGGAGGTCATCGGTGCTCTCCGGAGCATAGACGACCTGCCTTTCCTGGTCAACTTCATCGCCACCTCGGTGGAAACGGACAACTTCGAAGGCCGCATAGACCTTCTCCAGTACGATGACGTAAGGGAGAGGGGCATGAAACTGCTCGTCATCCTGGACAGCCAGCTCCAGCTCCTGAACATCAAGCAGGAAATCAACCTGAAGGTAAAGCAGGAGATGGACCAGCAGCAGAGGGAATACTACCTGAACAGCCAGCTCCGGACCATTCAGGAAGAGCTCGGAATGGACGGCGGCGACGACTATAACGAGCTGAGGGAAAAGGCGTTGAAGAAGAATTGGCCTAAAGAGATAGCCAAGACCTTCGACAAGGAACTGGCCAAGCTGGAAAAGTACAACCCGAACTCCCCTGACTATTCCGTTCAGTACAACTATCTGGAGTTCATGCTCGACCTCCCGTGGAACGAGATGAGCAAGGACAACCTCGACCTCTCCCACGCGCAGAAGGTCCTGGACAACGACCACTACGGACTTGAGACCGTCAAGGACAGAATCATCGAATACCTGGCAGTCCTCAAGCTGAAGGGAAATATGAAATCCCCTATCCTGTGCCTCTACGGGCCTCCGGGAGTGGGCAAGACCAGCCTGGGCAAGTCCATTGCCAAGGCCCTCGGCAGAAAATACGTACGCATCGCCCTGGGCGGCATGCACGACGAGGCGGAGATCAGAGGTCACCGCAAGACTTACGTCGGCGCCCTTCCGGGACGTATCCTGAACGGAATCAAGAAGGCCGGCACATCGAACCCGGTCATCGTTCTCGACGAGATAGACAAGCTCGCGTCAGACTTCAAGGGCGACCCGTCTTCAGCATTGCTTGAAGCCCTGGACCCTGAACAGAACGCCACCTTCCACGACAACTACCTGGATCTGGACTACGACCTGTCGAATGTTCTGTTCCTCACCACGGCGAACAGCATATCCCCTATCCAGCCGGCTCTTCTGGACCGTATGGAAATTATCAACGTCACGGGATACCTCGCCGAGGAGAAACTGGAGATCGCGAAGAAATACCTCATCCCCAAGCAGCTCGAGGAGCACGGAATCCCGAAGAAGAGCCTGAAGATCAGCCCGAAGGCCCTCACGGAGATAATAGACAGCTACACCCACGAGAGCGGCGTGCGCGGACTCGAGAAGCAGATCGCGAAGATCGCCCGCGTGACAGCGAAAAAGATCGCACTCGGCGAAGACTATCCGAAGACCATAGAGCCGGAGCATCTGAAGGAATACCTTGGCCTGCCGAGCGCAATGCACGACAAGCAGAAAGGCAACGAAGGCGTGGGCGTCGTGACCGGATTGGCCTGGACACAGATGGGCGGAGAGATTCTGTTCGTGGAGAGTTCCGTATCCGAGGGGAAAGGCGCGCTGTCGATGACCGGCAACCTGGGAGACGTGATGAAGGAATCAGCCACCATCGCATACCAGTACATCAAGGCGCATCCGGAACTGGCGGGCATGACCGCGAAGGAATTTGCAAAGAAGGATATACACGTGCACGTGCCAGAAGGCGCCACCCCGAAGGATGGTCCTTCTGCCGGCATCACCCTGGTAAGTTCGATGATAAGCGCACTCCGCAGGCAGGCAGTCAAAAAGCACATCGCGATGACCGGCGAGATGACCCTGCGCGGCAAAGTCCTTCCTGTGGGCGGCATAAAGGAGAAGATCCTGGCGGCCAAGCGTGCAGGAGTGAACACCATCGTAATCAGCGAAGATAACCGCAAAGACGTGGAGGACATCAAGGAAATCTACATAAAAGGACTTGATTTCCACTATGTTAACGATATAAAAGACGTAATAGATTTTATATTTTGATCTTCCCTGTAAACAAAGACTGGAACAAAGCCCTGGAAAGTGAGTATGCAAAGCCTTACTTCTCGGGGCTTTGCTCTTTTATCGATTCACAGCGCGCCGAAGGAAAGACCATCTACCCGTCGGAGGATAACGTGTTCAGGGCTCTGGACCTGTGCCCTCCGGGAAAAGTAAAGGCGGTCATCCTGGGACAGGACCCGTATCACGAACCGGGTCAGGCTATGGGGCTATCGTTCAGCGTACCTGACGGAACGGCCATGCCGCCGTCTCTAAGAAACATCTTTAAGGAATTGCGCGAAGATGTGGGAGTGGAACCCGGCTGGAGCGCCAGCCTGGAAAAATGGGAAAACGAAGGAGTGCTTCTTCTGAATTCCATCCTGACAGTAGAAAAAGGCCGTGCAGCAAGCCACAGCGCGATAGGCTGGCAGACCTTTACCGACGCCATAATATCCTATCTAAGTGACAATTACAGCGGAATAGTCTTTATGCTTTGGGGGAATTTCGCCAGAGGAAAAGCCAGCCTGATAGACCCCGGCAGGCACCTCATACTGGAGGCGGCACACCCATCACCGCTCGCCCGCGGTGCTTTCTTCGGCAGCAGGCCTTTCTCCCGGGCCAATGCATACCTGACCTCCATAGGCAAGAAACCTATAGACTGGTCGCTTTAGAAAAGGGTCGGCGGATTCTGGCCAAGTTCGGTCAAGAGCCTTTCCACCACGATCTTACGAATCAGGGCAGACTTTGACCTCTCCTTGTTCCGGCGGCAATACTCCTCGACCAGAGCCTTCTCCCTGTCATTAAGGAAAACCACCTGACGGTGCCTGCGTACAAGCGCATCGTGCTCCCTCTTTCTCAGACTCTGGGAAAGGGATGAATTACTTTTCCTCTTTTTCGATGCTTTCTTTTTCATAACAGTATGATTCGTAGATTTGTAAAATCCGGCCAAGAGAATCCTCCTCGAGTCTGCGTCCCCTTATAATCAAGTTCTCGTCTATAAAATACACCCTGGGAGTGGTGGTTACGGCATAGCTGGTGACATAGTCCGAACTCATCTCCGGATCCCAGCAGTGCTCCACGCGGACATTGGCATTATCCACATTCAGCCTCTCCCTGTATGCAAGCCATCCGTCTAAGTCGTCCCCGGCATAAAAGGCATACAAAGTTACAGGAAATTTTACTTTTGACAACTGTCTTACCAGACTGGAAGTCATAAGTTTACATTTCGAACAGTGAATGTCGTAGAAAAACAGCACCGCGGGGCCTTTCGACGGCATGGTTTTTACCTCTCCGCCCTCGCCCGTCACGTTCAGGACAGGGGCTGGCATATCCAGCAGGCAAAACCTGTTGGTCCTGTAGAAAAGCTCAGCCTGAAAGGCATCCCACGAGTCCGCTATCTTCACGCCGCCGTGGATGAACCACTTTTCGTAAAGATACACGGCCACGCTCTCCTCCCCCATCAGAGGCGGCTCCATATAATGTTCCAGTATAGAATACGCCACGAACTGACGCACCAGGGAATCCGTGCAGGACTCTATCAGAAAATCACATTCGGATTCCTTTACCGAGTTGTCCTCGAATATCATGGCCGAATAATAACTGTCCAGCATCCCGGTGAGCCTGGCCGCCGACAGAGAATCCACCTGGGCGCGGGAAGGGATTGCCGACGCCGCAGCCAGAAAGAAGGATACCGCTATGAGGACTGTCCTTTTCATTTTACATCAGGAAGATGAACTCCGGGAGCCATAAAAAGCGAGGTGTCCCCGTTATGGCGCAGAATGTCGCGCACGGCAGAAGAAGATATGTGGGCAAATTCCTGTGCGGTAGGGATAATGATGGTGTCGATCTCCGGAGCCAGGCGACGATTCGCATCGGCGATGCTGCGCTCGGACTCGAAATCGAGCATATTTCTCACACCCCTTACTATATGACGAATGCCAAGTTCACGGCAAATGTCTATGGTAAGCCCGGAATATTCTATGATCCGCACGCCCTCCAGACCGCTGCAAGTCTGACGGATGATGTCCATCCTGGTAGCGTTGTCATAGAAACCGCTCTTGTCGCCGTTCACGCCCACAGCCACCACGACCTCGTCGAACATCGTGAGAGCCCGTTTGAGAATGTTAAGATGACCTGCAGTAAAAGGATCAAAAGATCCCGGAAACAAAGCTGTACGCATTACTGTTTTTTAGTTATCGATTTGACTATAAGGGCCAAAAGCAGCATAACGGCCATCAGGCTGCAGATTCTGCCCGTAATATCACCATACTTCACGAAGAATGTCTTCTCCGAATTCAGGTTGATCTCGCCACGGATAAGATCCGGGGTCCACCATTTGGACTGAATCACCACATCTCCCCTCTGGTTTATAATTCCCGAGATGCCGGTATTGGCACAACGCGCTATATCCTTTCTCAGTTCTATGGCACGAAGCCTCGAGTAGCTGAAATGCTGACGATACCCGGCGGTATTGCCCCACCAGCCGTCATTGGTTATGACACATATCGCCTGCGCACCTTTCTGAACATATTCCGCGCAGAATTCAGGATAGATGGACTCATAACAGATAGGAACACCCACCGGGACGCTTCTGGTGACGGTTCCGAGCGAATCATATTCCACCACGTCGAGCGTGCGGGCCTCCCCCTGAGGGATGCACCTGCCCATAAGACCGCCGAGCTTGTCGTCGAGCGGCGCGAAGATCTTCGGATACGGAGTGAGTTCAGTGCCCACCACGAGCTTGGTCTTGTCCACAGTGCCGATACGGCCCGTGCCGTCGGTGATATACGCCGAATTATAGGAATGATACCAGCCGTGGCTGCTCAAACGGCGGGCCAATATGCTTGGCGGATTGGCCGTATAATACGCCCTGTGCGTACTGGCGCCGAACAGAAGGTTCACATTCGGATATTTCTGAACTATCTCCCGGTCGAAAGTGCGCCAGGTAGAAGAACCTTTAGGGTCATCTTTCCAGATGTCCGAACAGAAAGTCTCAGGGAGCATAAGAAGAACCGTCTGCGAAGGGTATCCGCCATTTGACCTGTCGGCCATCCCGCCGGCAAAGAGATCCACAGCCTGCTTATTCTGAACGGATTGAGGGACACTGCTCAGTTTCTCGTAAGGATTGAAATTGGACTGGGCGATGGCTACCTCGAGAGTTCCGCCCTCATCGTTTTCCTCATAATGAGAATAAATGACTTTCGAACAGATGACAGGTCCCATTATCACGAGGGCCAATCCCGCCGCAGCACTGATGCTCTGCCTGTTCCAGCGGCTGAAACGTCCTTCGGAGATGCCCACGAGCACACCGAATATGGCCAGATTGGCCGCCCACACCCAAAGACTGCCTCCAAGCAGTCCGGTATATTCATACCACTGAACCAGGCTCGTCGTACGCCCGAAAGCGTTACCGAACACCAGCCAAGGCCAACTGATCTGTGAAAGTGTGAGATAGAACCTCTCCCACGCTATCCATATAGCAGAGAGGAAAATATAAGGGACGGCCCCGTTAAAACGCTTCTTGCTTATCCTGAAGACCTCGAAAAGGATGGACATATAGAGTGCGTTGGCAAGGCTCGCAAATATGCCTCCTCCCACGGTCGCCTTACATACCCACCAGGTAGTAAACAGATTAAACAGGGCAAATGCCGCGTAATACCACCAGAAGAATCTTCTGATGCCGCGCTGCGTCGCCAGCCTCTCCGCACAAAGCAGCGGAACCAGGGCCACCAGAGCCACCGCACCAAGTCCAGGCACGAGGTAAGGAATGCTCATCAACACGGAGAAGAGGAGCAAAAGAAGTGTGACGATTCTATTCTGTTTCATTTTCGACAGGCATATTGTTACAGTATTTCCTCCATTTCTCCAGAAGAAGAGTCATATCTTCAGGAAGCGCGGAGTCGAACCTGACAGTTTTCCCGGAAGTCGGATGCACAAAGCCTAAAGTCCTGGCGTGCAGCGCCTGACGCGGGCATATCTCAAAACAATTCTTAATGAACTGTTTATACTTGGCATAAATCGTACCTTTACGGATCTCCATACCGCCGTAACGCTCGTCGGCGAAAAGCGGATGGCCGATGGAGGACATATGAACCCTTATCTGATGCGTGCGGCCGGTCTCCAGACGGCACTCTACGAGAGTCACATAGCCGAACCGCTCCAGAACCCTGTAATGAGTGATGGCACGCTTACCCTTCTGCGGATCATCGAAAGTGCGAAAACGAAGTCTGTCGTTAGGGTCACGGCCGATGAAAGTATCCACAGTGCCCTCATCCTCAGTGATATTACCCCAAACTATGGCATTATAGCACCTCTCTATGCTGTGCACAAAAAACTGTTTGGCCAATTTGAGCTGCGCCTCGTCGTTCTTCGCCACCAGCAGAAGCCCGGAAGTGTCCTTGTCGATACGGTGCACCAGAATGCCCATCCTTTCATCCTCGGCATCCGGCCCCTGGCTTATACCCAGATGGTATGCCAATGCGTTAATGAGCGTACCTTCGAAATGCCCGTGGCCTGGATGCACCACCATACCTGCGGCCTTGTTTACCACCAGCACGTCGTCGTCTTCATAGACTATATCCAGAGGAATGTCCTGCGGAAGAATCTCAAGTCCGCGCCTGCGATACGGCATTATAAAGCGGATCACGTCACCCGGGCGGACTATATAATTGGCCTTCACGACCTTATCCCCCACGTGCACATAGCCTTCCTTAATGGCGAGCTGGACCCGGTGACGGGATGTATCCTCCAGATGCTCGGACATATATTTGTCTATGCGGATAGGGCTCTGACCCACATCCACGTTAAGACGGAAATGCTCGAAAACCTCCGGTTCTTCTTCGGAAGTCTCAGGCACGTTGTCCAGTTCCTCGTCCAGCCAGTCCGACATAACTATCTGATGATAAGGGAATCCACAGGTTCCGGTTTGGGAAGTTTCTTCTCATCCAGAGTCAGGTAAAGCTTCACTTCGTGGCCCATTCTGACCCTCTGGTCAGACGCGGCGGGCAGCTGCCTGTACACAAATGCGGCCAGCGAATCGGAGTACGAGCGCACAGTCTCGTCGAAAACCAGCTGTGAGACATTAAGATAACTGTCCTGCACGGCATTCACGGCCTTGTGGTAAGGGAGTCCGGCGAACGAGGACACCACGGTGTACGGATCGCTGGAATTAAGGCCAAGCTTCAAATCCACCACAGTGCCCACATCGACCTTCTGCCCTACAGGAACATCCTGATAATCACGCAGCTGCGCGAGAACATTGTTCGTGGCGATATCTGATACGTATATGAGTTTGCCCAGCACCAGATGGCGCGAGGTCAGTTCCACCTTGGCCTGGCGGAGGGACAGTCCGACGAGATTCGGCATCTCCACCTGCTTTTTCTTCACTGCGTTCATCGTGATGTATATCTTGCGGCCTTTCTTCACGTCCGTGCCGGCCTTAGGGTTCTGCGCATATACGGCGCCGTGCCTGAACCTGTTCACGAACACCGAGTCTGTGACGATCAGGGTCAGGTCATCCTGAGAAGCCACCTGTCTGGCCTCGGAAATCGGTTTTCCCACCATATCGGGAACCAGAACGGTGTCGTTATGCATCGTAAAACGCTTTAGGCCAATGTTCACACCCGCCATCACAAACACGACCGCCAGGACAGCCAGAAGCAAATTCCTGACTATCCAGTTACCCCACAATTTCTTAAAAATATTCATAGCTCGCTAATTTACGCATTTTTAGCGAGTGAACAAAAAAGGATTGCCTAAAGCATCAGTGCGGCATAAGCCTTCCTGACAGCATCGAACCTGGCGGACAAAGTCTTGTTCTGCCTGGCAATCTGCATATTATAAGCAGACTGCATATTCATTATCATCTCGGCATTGAGATCCAGAGCAGCTTCCAAAAGAAGAGCGGTTTCCGTGGTGATGTTACGTTTCCCGTTGATGATTTCATTAAGCATAGTATAAGGAAACCCCATAATCTCCGCCAATTTTTTCTGGGAAATCCCTCGAGCTTCAATCTCTTCTTTGACCAATTCCCCGGGATGAATCGCCACAAACGGCATATTTTTCTGTTCCATATTCTATCTATAATGATTTGTTATATCTTCCAACTTGCATATAGTAACTTCCGGCTCCACTCCGTCAAAGACGACCCGGAATTCAAGTCTAAACTGCTTATCAATCCGAATGGACGAAATCCCTGCTTTGTCTCCGCTAAGCACCTCATAGTTAAGTGAATGTAGCGGATATAACGCCTCGATATTCGGCGCATTCTGCAATGTCAGCACACGCAAAACATATCTTTTTACAGTTTCAGGCTGATAACGATGATGTTTGTCCGAGCATTTTCCCTCCACAAACAACTCCCTCAAAATATTCTTTGTCGAACTTTACGATCATACATTTTACTATTTATTGCAAAGATAATAGATTTATCAGAATATTCACCAAAAAAGTGAATATTATCCCTACCGATTCAAGCTACTCGTTCCGAGTTACAGGAGCGAGAGCCTGATACTTCCTGGTGCAGAACGCCTGAATCAGATACAGCACGCCGAAACCTACGCCGATGACATACGGAGCGGTCGGGCCTCCGACAAGCGAAGCGAGAGGGCTTATGATCAGCGGAGAAGTAAATTGGCCTAGATACAGTGTCGCAGAGATCAGTGGCATCACGGTCGTAGCGGCGTTCTTACCGCCCTTGACAGATGCGATAGTATTAAGATACGGCATACCGAGACCGTTTGCCAATCCTACCAGCACCGAGCCACCAAGCAGCAACGGAGTCGATACTCCGAGCGAATAGACACCGTAGCCAAGTATGAATGTGAGCGGGGCGAGATACTTCATATACTTGCCCATATGCCCCATCATCCAGCCGAAAACAAGGCCAATGAGAGCGGCCACCACATCCAGACCCACCATAATGAGGGTAATGTCATTGCCGGTCAGAGCGGCATTGGCACGGGCGGTGATAGCGAAATTGGTAGGGAAAATGAAGAACAGCAGCATCTGCAGGTACATACCCACTACCGAAGGGGCGAAGCGCATCAGCGATGCAGCAGGACGGCCCGGCTTCTTGCGTGCCTTGGTAACCCCGATTTCGCTTTCATAATAATCCGGTGAGTTTTTCATCGTCTCCTCTCCGGTAACCAGACGCTCATTCGGCAGGAACGCAGCCACCAGCGCCACCGCGATTACACCCAGCAGATAGACCAGAAACGAGTAGTTCCAACTTATATTGGAAAGCAAGCCGCTCAGTAAAGTGGCTACCACCCCGCCCATTTGGTTCATAAAAGCCGACAGACCCATAAGAGAAGCCTGCTCCTCCGGCGGAAAATAATACGACAGAAGTCCGGTGGACAGCGGCATTATCATACCGACACTCACACCCAGAAGCGCCCTCATCACGAGCACTACGTAAATATCCCTCGCGAAGAATGCCCCGGCACCGAACACTATATACATTACTAGACCCAACAGGGCAAGCGTACGTGTCTTAAAGAGCCGGCAAAGCGGCGCGAAAAAAAGGTTGGTAATGATGATAAAGAGAGCCGGCATACTGACGATGAGCTGTATCAGCATACTGCTGCAGCCGGCGAAATGTTCCCGAATAACTCCCAAAGCCGGTGCAATGGCAGCACCTGCCATCACTGTAAGCAGAGAAATGGACAAAATAGTGTAGGTCAGTTTCTTAGACTGATTCATAAGATGATATATTAAAGATTTCGGTGGAGTTTACAGTTCTTCCAAGCTACAAATCTGCAATCACCGACATACCACGTATGAATCCTCAGCTGCCTCGATTTTGCGGGACAAAGATACCCAAAAAATTCTCATCAGCAATCTAATTTTCACCACTGACCGGGAACCAGAACGGTGTCGTTATGCATCGTAAAAGTTACATCCTCAATTTTTTAAAATATTCATAGCCCTCTAGGTCACTCATTTTTAGCGAGAATTTGCTATATTTGCCATCGCTTTGGTTCCGAACGCAGATTCGGACAGGCATTGCGGGCGTGTTGAAATTGGTAGACAAGCTAGACTTAGGATCTAGTGCCGGAAGGCGTATGGGTTCGATTCCCTTCGCCCGCACAAAAAGCAGAAACGGGTGGAAGAAGCGCTCGTGCTTTATTCCACGTTCTGTTCCGAATACAAAAAGGTAAACGACACGGACTTTAACATAGCCTTCAAAAATTATTGAATTTTAAAATTTTCTTAAAATAATTTTTGTTTTTCAGATTTTTGTCGTACATTTGCAATCCCAAACAACGCGGGACCACTTCGGGAGCTTAGCTCAGTTGGTTCAGAGCGTCTGCCTTACAAGCAGAGGGTCGGGGGTTCGACTCCCTCAGCTCCCACGAAAAGCCAGTCAGCCGACTGGCTTTTTTATTTGCATTTCCGAAGGCCCCATTCCAGAAGAGTATCCATCACAGGGACGTCCACACCCTTCTCGCGGGCCAGATCACGGATATACCTGAGCCCATAAGGAAAATCCTCCTGAAAATACCGGCTGGAAGTGTCGGGAATCCAGCCCGCATCCGTTTTCACCGCCGGCGCAGGTATCCCCCTGAATGCAGGGATGGAGCGCAACTTGGCGGCAAGCGAAGCCGCATCCGTGCTCTCATAATAGTCAAGTATGGTCGGAAGAAAGCCAGGCGTCACCGGAAGTACGTCCAGAAGCCTGAAAAGTTCGCGGTCAAGCGATATCAGACACTGCGCGGCGTGCTCGCTCCACTGCTCATAGAAAAGCGGCAGCTCTTCATAGACCCGGCCCTCGTTCTCCCCTCCGAACAGGTCGTAAAGCCTGGCGGGATGAAGCAGCGGGTTACTGTTGGTAAGGCTCGCCTCGTAATAGCTGCCAAGCAGAGTCACAGGCAGGTCGAACCACTCCGAAAGGAACTCCACGAACTCCGCATTGCGCGCGTCAGGGACATTTTCCACCGCCACCTTAAGCAAACTCTTGTTTCCCAGCAGATGGGCTGATTTCCCGTATTCCTCCACCCTGGCGATGAACGGCACCCTCTGAAAGCCCCACAGCGGCTGGGTCCGGCCCAGGATCTTCAGCGCCTCGAAGAAAAACCCGGTGGAAGACACCACCGACCCCACGAAAGCATCGGAGCGAAGATAGGGTCCAATATTAAGAAGAGCCTTCCTGATGCAATAGCCCGGATAACATAGAAGCACGATATCGGCATCAGCCACCACCTGTGCAGGATCACCGCTCACCCGTGCCAATCGGCCCGTAAGCACTTCACCTGTAGGGGTATCCACAGCAACGGAAGAAGACCAACTCTGCGGCCTGCCAGTCAAGACGCTGACCTCGGCCTTGCCTTTGGCCGCCGTCCACGCCGAGATCACGTGCCCGAGCGAGCCTCCTCCACAGATACAGATCTTCATCGGCACACCTCTTTCAGAGCGCTGACCAGACGGGCATTGTCCTCCCTGCCCCTAATGGCCAGACGGATATAGTTTTTCCCGGCAAAGCATTTCTTCGTGCTGCAGTCCTTGATGAGGATGTTGTACCGAGAAAGAAGCTCATTTGCCAACTGGGTCGAAGACATCTTCCCCGTAAGCTCGCACAGGAAGTAATTGGCCTGACTGTCAAATACTTTCAGGGTAGGCACAGAAGCGAGTTCGGAGCGGAAAAGCTCGCGTTCGACTCTGAATTTGCCAGCGGCCCTAAGGTAGTCGCCCTCGTATTTGGTGTAGATCTGCATAAAGAACTCCGCGAAGGAATTGATGTTCCAGATGGAGACGTCCTTCTTGACGGAAGCGATGAGCGCGGTGTCGGCGGAAGCCAGAATTCCGAGCCTGAGGCCCGGCACTCCGAATGATTTGGAGATGCTCTTAAGCACGACCAGGTGAGGATTGGCAGACAGGATATCATTATGGAGAAGCGAATTCTCCGGAAATTCATCGCTAAAATCGGCAAATGACTCGTCCACTATGAGCCTGATGCCCCGTGCGGCGCTCCATTCGAGGAGCTGTCGCATCTGAGCGGACGGCAGGTAGCTTCCGGAAGGGTTGTCGGGGTTGATGATGAGCAGCGACTCCACAGGGTGGGCGTCGAAATATGCTATCACGTCGGCGGCGCTGTAATGAAAGTCTTCACTCTTAGGCACGAAAACCTCGAGCGAAGAAGCAACCCTTCTGTTCGGATACTCTTCGAAGGTAGGATAAATTACTCCGAGCTTGCCCGGAAGGCTTTCCATCAGGCTCTTGATAAGCTCGGCGGCGCCGTTGCCCGGCACTATGAACTCGCTCCTGACACCGAAGCATTTGCCCGCGATAAGCGAATTCACATACATTCCGGAAGGATATTCCGTAAGCAGGACGTCGAAATTGGACCGGAGCTCGTCCTTCATCCTGGCGGTCGGGAAGTAAGGGTTGACCAGATAGCAGTAATCCAGCAGGCCTGGGAAGCGCCAATAGCCGCCGTAGCGTTTCATATACAGCTTCAGGCGGTCGCTCTCGTCGCTGAAAAGCACGCTGGCGATGTCCAGATCCTGGATGTCGTCAATTTCATACCATTTCTCGTCGCTGATAGGCAGGGCCTTGAGCTCGGAATTGTCCAGCATGCATATCACGCGAAGCACCTGCTCGTAGTACTCGTTATTGCCGAGCGCGGCGCAGTACGCGTCCAGGAAAGGCAGGTATTTGCGTTCCATAAACTCACGGCTGAACTTGTAGACGTTGACCGTCTTGTAGTACGAATCTACGTCCGAATACCTGAAGGCCTTCTTCGGAATGAAGCTGACTATGTTATTGTCGTCATCTATCCTTACCATAGTGCCGTCCATCCAGGGTTCGTACCTGGCCACCAGTGCGAGGTTCGGATAAGGGTTGTTCACGATAAGAGGGAACATCCTGTCATCGAAAATGAGGTCACTCTCTATCAGAAGCGTATCGTCCTCGAGAAGCCATTTCCTGGCCAGGGCGAGCGAATAGATATTGTTCGTCTTGTCATAGACCGGATTGTTCACGTATTCTATCTTCAGACGCCCATCGTAACGGTGCCCGATGTAATCGATAAGTTTCTGGCCTTCATATCCCACCACTATCACTACCCTGTTGAGGTCAAGCGAAGATAGCTGCGTGAGCGCCCTGTCGATAAGGGACACACCGTTCACCTCCACCATACATTTGGTATTCTGCCTTGTAAGATCGCCCAGGCGTTTTCCCATACCTGCGGCCAATATCACTGCCTGCATATCGTTTATTTAAATAACACGTAAATTTTCACAACAATCTGCGAGAACAAGTTCAAAAGATACCTTGAACTAATCCTGCATCGCTTTATATCATCTTTAAGATAAGGATATTCCTTAAAAAGATCGTAATGATGGATGATGCTGTGCCACCCTGCACGAAGAAGAATTCCGCCATACACGTCCTCTATAGGGCTGCCTTTAAGCGCATCTCTATAGTGCTCGTACAGATCCAGCAGGTTCCGGTCCGAAGTCAGGTGACGCTGCTCCCTGCTCTGGGAACAGAACGATGCCGCGTTGTCCTTGCGGTAATGGTAAAGCCCCTCCGGGATGTGCGAGAAGCTCCGAGCGTAGAAGATGATCTGGCTCATCAGGTAGATGTCCTCGTGCATCCCGTTAATCGGAGTATAGATCACATTTTCCGTATAAAGGCTTTTCCTGAAACACTTTGTAACAGTGTAACCCTGCGAGCGGTAATTGAAGATGTTTATGATGAATTGCCTTCTGGTAGCGCCAGTATACTCTCTTTCACGCTTGTAACTGGTATGGTCGCCATATTCCTTTATAAGGTCGAAATACACGATATCCGCTCCGGTCTGTTCGATCCTGTCCACCACCTTCTGCACGGCATCGGTCTCGAGCCAGTCGTCCGAATCCGCGAACAGTATGTACTCGCCCGTCGCGTTCTCCACACCTGTTTTCCGGGCCAGCGGCAAACCTTCGTTCCGCTTGTTCACGATGACGATATCCTGCTTTCTATGAGCGTACTTTTCTTCGATCAGAGCGTTCAGAATGTCCATCGAGCGGTCCGGAGTGCCGTCATTTACGAACACGAACTGCATCTGCGTGCAGGTCTGCGAAAGCGCGCTCTCGGCGAACTTCGCGATATATTTCTCCACCCCGTACACGGGGACCACCAGCGAAACCTTATACCCCATCCTGCTCAACGGCTTCCTTTAAGTATTCCGGATTGTGCATATCCTTAAGTATCTGCTCCTCGGAAGGCAGCTTATGCCAATCCCCGTAGAGATTCCTCAGGTACGCATCCACGTTCCCCGGCGCCGGGAACTCCACGCCTTCAAATGTCGCCGTTCCCAGAGGGAATATGTCCTTCAGATAATAATGTGCTCCATAAAATCCGGAGCCATATTCATAATGATACTGATTCTTCGGATTTATCAGCCCTATCAGCCTGCACAAAGGCAGCAGCAAGCCGAAATTAATCACCTCCACAATCCTTTTCACCGCGCACCTTACCGTCCTGTTCTTAATATATTTTGTAGGATGCTGCATATTCTGATAGAAGAACTTTCCCATGTGCGAGGCGAATCGCGAAGACCTCTCGATGCTGAACACGTCCATACCTACCACATAGGGAGGTCTCGGCGCCTTCGGATCGAGGTCATTGGCCTGAATGAGACGGAATTTTCCGAAAGGATTCGTGTGTTCGGGATCGTTCTCTATGCACTGGTACACGTACTTGTCCGATTTGTACGCGCACAGGATGCGGCGCAGACGCCTGTAGTCCCTGCGCATCACGCAGATGTCCAAATCGTCGTCCCAGGGGATGAATCCGCCGTGTCGCACGGCCCCCAGAAGAGTACCCGAATCGATCCACCATTGGATATTGTTTTCCTTACATATCCTGGCGAATTCCACCAGAATCCCGACCATTTTCTTCTGGTCCTCTCTTAATCTCGATCCTTCCGGATTATAATTCTTCATATCTACATCAAAGAGTCAAACAGAACCTTCCATTTCTCGGCGATCACCTCAGGAAGATACTGCCTGCGTTTTTCCATACCATTGATTCTTAGACTGCGTAATTCGTCCTCACTAAGAGATGCAATTTTAAGCAACGTCGCTGCAAATTCATCTTCATCAAAAGGGCTGACTGCGAAACCGCACTGTCCCGACGGTGAAAGTATCTCCCTGACCCCCGCAGTGCAGCCAAATGCCACACCTATACATCCGCGGGCCTGCGCTTCAGTGAGTGCCAATGGCCAACCTTCGGTCTGCGAAGTCAGACACACCACAGACGCTCTATCATAATATGAGCTTACATCTGCCCGCCTTCCTTCGAAAAACACCCTTTCGAGGGCCAATTCACCTGCGAGGGACCGCATTTTCTCCAAATCCGGGCCATCCCCTACCAGCACCAGCTTCCATTCGGGCATCCGATTCTGGACATTGGCCCAAACCCTGAGCAGACGGTCTATCCGCTTAGACCAATTCTCGAACCTTCCACAGAAAAGAATCATCTTTTCCTTTTCCAAAACAGGCGAAGATACCGCACGTTCCGGATTTTCTATAACGAAAGTATGCGAAGAGGTCGGAGCGATTCCCAGGTCACGTTCCAATTGGCATTTATAATCCTGACACAGAACCGTATAGGCATCACAATGCTCATAATCGAAGAGCGTACGCTCGCGGGCTTTTCGAAGTGCGAGAGAGCCGTCAGCATATTTTTTCTTGTAAAAAAGACGCCACAGAAGCTTCTTTTTCCGGCGGCGGTGCATAATGGCATAGCGCTGCCAGAACACTTCTCCGTGGCAGGCGAGAACCGTCTTTACTCCGGTGCGGGCTTTTATGCCCTCTATATCGTATAAGGATTTGGTTACCTCCACGAGAATATCGATCCTGTCCGTGCGAAGTAATGATTCTATGGCCCGCGAGCGTCTGGACTGTATGGCCTGGGATGGGATTTTTCTGAGCGTCAGACACCCTGCATCCCCTTCCGCGAGGCTCCCGATATGAGTGGCATAGACGAAAACTTTATACCCGCCCGACGGAGCGAGGTACCTGGCTATGTCGAGGGTGATCCTTTCCGCGCCTCCTGCAGGAAAGCCGTTATGTACGAAAGCTATTCTGGTCATCACGAGCCTTTAAGGTTAGCGGGCACAAATATACGAAAAAACACATATCTTTGTCACAGGAAGGTTATGGGTGAACTGTCCAGCGAAATAAAATATCTGAAAGGAGTCGGTCCCAAACGGGCTGAACTTCTGGAGAAGGAACTCGGGCTCAAAACGCTCGAGGACCTCATACACCTGTACCCTTTCCGCTACATAGACCGCACCACCATACAGAAGATTTCCCAGATCAGCCAGACCGCGGCCCACATACAGGTAAAGGCCGAAGTGGTCTCCTGCAGCCTCGTGGGCGAGGGGAAGGCCAAGCGCCTAAGCGTCCTGGTGGACGACGGCAGCGGGAAGATGGAGATGGTCTTCTTCAAGGGCCTCAAATGGAATCAGGAGCGTCTGGTTCCCGGCCGAACATTCATATTTTTCGGAAAACCCAGCGAATATAACGGCCGCTACAATATGGTCCACCCGGAAGTGGACGACGCGTCCTCGGTCATAGCCGGCAAGGCCGGAGTGCTCACCGGAGTATATCCGAGCACGGAGAAACTGAAAAACGCCGGCATCACGGGCAAAGTGATGTGCCGCCTCCAGAGCGCCGCCCTCGCGCTGTGCATCCCGGAGATCCAGGAGACCCTGCCGGACTACGTGATGCACGACCTGGGTCTCTGTACCCTGCCCTATGCACTGAAAAACATCCATTTCCCGTCAGACGGCTACTCTCTGGAGAAAGCCCAGAGACGGCTCAAGTTCGAGGAACTTTTCCTTCTGCAGCTCAGCCTGCTGAAGCAGAAATACATACGTTCGCGCCAGAGCGTGGGCTTTCCTATGCCCAAAGTCGGGCCCGACTTCAACGCCTGCTACAAGGCCCTTCCGTACCAGCTTACCGGCGCCCAGCAGCGCGTGATAAAGGAGATCCGCGCCGACCTTATGTCAGGCAGACAGATGAACCGCCTGCTTCAGGGTGACGTCGGCTCCGGAAAGACTATGGTGGCGGTGCTGAGCTGCCTGCTGGCCATAGGAAACGGCTTTCAGACCTGCATAATGGCCCCGACCGAAGTGCTTGCACAGCAGCATTATGCCAATATCCAGAAATACCTCGCACACACGTCTGTGCGGTGCGCGCTTCTTACCGGATCCACAAAGACCCGCGAAAGGCGCGAAATCCACGAGGGGCTGCTGGACGGAAGCATTGGCCTGGTCGTGGGCACGCACGCACTGCTCGAAGACAGCGTGCAGTGGAAAAATCTGGGATTGGCCGTCATAGACGAGCAGCACCGCTTCGGAGTGGAACAGCGCTCGAAACTGTGGACAAAGAACGGCACCGCCCCGCACGTGCTAGTGATGACCGCGACCCCGATTCCGAGGACTCTCGCGATGACCGTATATGGCGATCTGGACGTATCGGTGATAGACGAACTGCCTCCGGGACGCACGCCGGTACGCACCACGCTTCACACGGAGAACAAACTGCCGCTGATCTATAATTTCATGCGCAAGGAGATCGCCGCCGGACATCAGGTGTTCGTGGTGTACCCTATGATATTCGAAAGCGAAAAAATTGACCTTCAGAACCTTGAGCGGGGTTACGAAGACATCGTGCAGGCATTTCCGTTTCCGCCGTACAGGGCGGCCATAGTACACGGGAAGCAGACCGGAGAGGAGAAGACTTTCAATATGGACGCCTTCGCAGCCGGAAGGGCCGATATCCTCGTGTCCACCACTGTGATAGAAGTGGGAGTGGACGTGCCCAACGCGTCGGTTATGGTGATAATGAGCGCTGAGAGATTCGGCCTGTCGCAGCTCCATCAGCTTCGCGGACGTGTAGGGCGAGGCGCTACGCAGTCACACTGCATCCTGGTGCGCGGCTACAAATGTTCGAAGGAGAGCATCCAGAGGCTGGAACTGATGTGCAGCACGGAAAACGGCTTCACTATCGCAGAAGAAGATATGAAGATGCGCGGGCCGGGAGATCCGGAAGGAACAGCCCAGAGCGGACTTCCGATCAACCTTAACATAGCCTCGCTCGCCCGTGACGGACTTGTGCTGAATGAAGCGAGAAACTATGCCCAGCGCGTCCTGGAACAGGACCCTGACCTAAGTTCACCTGCCAACACCCGCCTTCGCGACGAACTCCGCAAAGGCAAATACACCCAAAAGGATTTCAGTAAAATATCGTAAACACATATATGAAAAGATTTTTTAAAACATTTGTACTCTGTGCGGTAGCCGTTCTGATCGGATACTTCGCCGCAGATGCTTTTTTCGGATTTATGAAGCCTAACAAGAATGAAAAAGGATACGTCGGGCCTTCTGACATCAAGATAGAAGACGGCGTAATGACTCCGGAAGCGCTCCTGGCGATGGGGCGGCTCTCCGACCCGCAGGTTTCTCCTGATGGGAAAAAGGTACTTTACGGGATCACCTACACCAGCGTGGAAGATAATAGAAGCTGCCGTAACCTGTTCCTTTCGGATTTGGACGGATCGAATCGCGTGCAACTGTCGCGTTACGCCTCCAGCGTATCCTGCGCCAGATGGGCTCCGGACGGTAAATCCATTTATTTTATCCAGGACGGCCAGATATGGAACGCCGCTGTAGGGAAAAAATCGCTTGGCGCACGCCGTCAGATAAGCAATATTCCTGCAGGCATCTCGGAATTCAAACTTTCTCCGGACGGCGTTCAGGTTCTTTACATCAGTACCGTACCAGGACCCGTAAAGACAGCCAAAGACATAGACGCCAAACTTGACAAAGCACAGGCCTATGTCACAGAAGACCTTATGTACAGGCACTGGGACCACTGGGTAACAGAGACGCCGCGCACATATATCGCTCATCTGGATGCACTCGACACGGAACACAGCATAGATATTCTCGGCAACGAGCCATACGAGCTCCCTACCGAGCCTTTCGGCGGACTGGAGCAGCTTGACTGGTCTCCGAGCGGCAGGCTCGTCGCTTATTCCTGCCGCAAGCACACAGGTAAAGAATACGCGTTCAGCACAAACTGCGGCATCTACATCTACGACATCCTTACGGGAGAAACCATTGGCGTAAAGACCGACGGCGGATATGACACAGACCCTGTATGGAGCGAAGACGGACAGCACCTGGCCTGGATCTCTATGGAGCGCGACGGATACGAAGCCGACCGCCAGAGAATCCTCGTGGCAGACGTGAACATCCCTTCAGATCCTGACGGCCAATGCCTTCCTGAAGTAAGCAACGTCCGTGAACTGACTGCCAATTATGACAATGACGCTGCCACACTCGTCTGGCACGGAGACGAGCTCTACTTCAGCTCAATGCGTCCTTCCGCCACCCAGGCCATTCTCAAGATCGACCTCGAAGGCCGCGTGAGTCAGCTTACAAAAGCGGATTGGCATTACGATTTCTTCTCTCCGTGGTACATCAAGGACCGCACAGACGGCGGAGTGGAGCTATACTCTACATACTACTGTCTAAACTTCCCTACAGAACTCGTAAAAGTGAACTGCGCACCTGACGGAAAGGCAGAATTCACACAGATCTCGCACGAGAACAAACACATACTCGACCAACTCGACGAACCTGCTTCAGAGAGCATCCATCTTAAGACCGTAGACGGAAAACAGATGCAGTGCTGGATGATTTATCCTCCACATTTCGATAAGAGCAAGCAATATCCTGCCGTAGAAATCGTGCTCGGAGGCCCTCAGGGCACCAATTCCCAGGACTGGAGCTACAGATGGTGCTACAGACTTATGGCTCAGCAGGGCTACGTGGTCATCCTTCCTAACAGACGCGGCACCACAGCCTTCGGTCAGGAATGGAAAGAGCAGATCAGCGGAGACTATCCAGGACTTAATATGCAGGACTACCTTACTGCAGGACGTTATGTCAAGAGCCTTCCGTTCGTGAACAAACTCGCCTGCGTGGGAGCTTCTTACGGCGGCTATTCAGTCTATATGCTTGAGGGACTTCACGGGGATCTTTACGACTGCTTCATCGCTCACGCCGGCATCTTCAGCGAGCGCCAGATGTGGTTCACCACCGAGGAGATGTGGTTTGCCAATTGGGACAACGGCGGTCTGACCGAATATGCATACACCCCTGGCCAGATCGGCCCTAAGGGCGACGGTGTCACATTCGGAGGTATGCAGCAGGCAGGTGCGCCATACGCCAGCACCCCTAAGGCAGTGCGCCACTATGCGAAGAGTCCGGAGAGTATGGTGACGAATTGGCATACTCCTATCCTGTGCATACACGGAATGATGGACTACCGTATCCCTTACGAACAGGGTATGGCCGCATTCAACGCCGCCCAGATGATGGGCGTTCCAAGCAAGCTTGTAATCTTCCCTGAAGAGAATCACTGGATTCTGCGTCCGCAGAACTCACTTCTCTGGCATAAGGAATTCTACGGCTGGCTGGACAAGTGGTGTAAATAAGATTTGGAATTCCGACAATATCTACTCCTTCTCAACGTGCATCTTCGCATACTTGAGAAGGAGTACTTTTTTACCGTAGGCATCGAAGTCCACTTCGGCACGGATCTCCGGAGCCACCCCGCTGAGGGTCAGGATGCGACCGCCGCCGAACCTGTTATGCACGATCCTCTGCCCTGCGCGGAACACGTTCATATCGTCCGCCACGAAATTCGGATCCGGAGCCGCGGAAGGGCGCTGCGGAGCGAAGCCTGCAGCACTGCGATGTGGAGCGGAAGGGCGCTGGGCCGACAGCTGCCGCGAAGTTCCAAACTGCTGCCTGGCGGGAGTCTGACTGCCGAAAGAGCCAGAACGCTGATAGCCTGAAGAAGACTTCTGCGCAGTTCTATGCTCATAATGAACGGCCGAACTTCTGCCGTAGGACATTCCGAATGACGGAGCGGAAGACATCAGAGGGTTCTCCAGATATTTAGGGTCTATCTCCTTGACAAACATCGAGATGTCGTTGGTTTCCGTCTTCCCGTTACGCATTCTGGTATCGCAGTGAGTGATGACCACGCTCTTCTTCGCACGGGTGAGCGCCACATAGAAAAGTCTGCGTTCCTCCTCCAGGTCGGCGGTTGAACCCGCCATATTCAGAAGAGGGAATATGTTGTTCTCCATCCCGGCGATGATAACGTAAGGATATTCCAGTCCCTTGGCCGAATGAACGGTCATAAGCGAGACCTTTTCCTTATCGTCCGTGCCGTCGTCGGTGTCGGCGTTCGAAAGCAGCGACACGTTCTCCATATAGTCCGGAAGCGAAATCTCCTGAACCTCGGTCTCGCCGTTCTCCTCAGCCTCCTGCCTGCGCTCCTGAACATACGAAGCCACTGAATTGAACAGCTCGTCCAGATTGGACAGCGCATTCACCCCCTCCTGCGAGGTATCTCCCTTGACGGAAGCATAATATCCGGTATCTTCCCTTATCTGGAATGCCAATTCCTGTGCATCGCACAGCGGCACCCTGGCGGCCAGACCGTCTATAATCTTCCCGAACGAGGTCAGGCGCGAAATAGCGGCGGGCTTGAGCCCGAACCCGGCGAGATCATCCAGCCAGATGGCCTTGAACATCGAAGTCTGATGGGCGCGGGCGGCCTTGACAAGAGCCTCGAGCGAAGTCTCCCCTATGCCCCGGGCCGGCACGTTCACTATGCGGCGGAAGCTCTCGTCGTCGTGAACGTTGATCACGAGTTTGAAATAGGCCATCATATTCTTGATCTCCTTTCTTTCGAAGAAGGAGTTTCCGGAATATATCATATAGGGAATGTTCCGTCTGCGAAGGGCCTCCTCTATGGCGCGTGACTGGCCGTTGGTCCTGTACAGGACAGCGAAATCGCCATAACCCGCATTGTTCACGTGCGCCCTGGTGGTGATCTCCGACACGATCCTGGCGGCTTCGTCCTGCTCCGTAAAGCAATCGACTATCCTTATCTTCTCGCCGGCCTCGGCATCGGAGTAGCACTGCTTGGGGATGCGGTTGGCATTATGCTCTATGACGCTGTTCGCTGCGTTCACAATGACCTGGGTGGAGCGGTAGTTCTTCTCCAGGCGGATGATGCGGCACTCGGGAAAATCGGTCTTGAAATTGATGATATTCTGAACCCTCGCTCCGCGGAAAGCATAGATAGACTGAGAATCATCTCCCACCACACAGATATTATGATGAAGACAGGTGAGTTTGCGAATAATGTTATACTGCGCGAAATTCGTATCCTGATACTCATCCACCATTATGTAGGAGAAGCGCGAGCCGAGAGACTGCAGAGCCTCCGGACAGTCGCGCAGCAGGATGTTCATATTGACGAGTATGTCGTCGAAATCCATCACGCCGGCCGCTTTCAGTTTGTTCTGGTAGAGCTTGTACAGGTCGCAGATTCTCGGCTTTCTGGCACGCTGGTCGGCCTGAAGCAGATCCTGGCGCGTCGCATAGGCTCCCGGAGTCACAAGATTGTTCTTCGCGCCCGAGATGCGGGAGAGTACTTCCTTATATTTATAGACGGAATCGTCTAGGCCAAGCTCCTTGATGCAGCTTTTCATCGCGGACGCGGAATCCGAAGTGTCATAGATGGTGAACTGCTCCGGATAATCCAGCACCGAAGCATATTCCCTCAGGAACCTTACAAACACGGCGTGGAATGTTCCCATCACCACACGGCGCGCACTCTTGCCCCCTACCATCATCTCTATCCTCTCCTTCATCTCGGTGGCCGCCTTCTTGGTGAACGTGAGGGCCAATATTCTGGCCGGATCCACTCCCGAGGCGAGCATATACGCCACCCTGCTGGTCAGCACCCTGGTCTTTCCCGAACCTGCTCCGGCCACTATGAGGACCGGACCTTCCATCGCCTCTACCGCCTGCTTCTGAGCTTCGTTAAGGCCTTCTAAAATCGCACTAATCTTGTTCTCCATATCCGTGTTTACAGATTACGAAATTACGTAAAAATTTGTTATCTTCGCAGCGCTTTTTTGATATTACTATTAATCTTAAATAAAATGTCCAAAACCATCGTTTTGAAAAAGGGTCTCAACATTCCCATTTCAGGAATGCCGGAGAAACGCCTGAGCAAAACAGTGCACAGCGAAGTGGTGGCCGTACAGCCAGACTTCAAGGGATTCCTCCCACGTCTTCTCGTGAAGGAAGGCGACAGGGTCCTGGCCGGTTCTCCTGTTCTCTCAGACAAGAAAAATCCTGACATTATCGTAGCCGCTCCAGTCAGCGGTACCATTAAGGAAATCGTCAGGGGCGAGAAGAGAAAACTGCTCGCTATTCTAATTCAGACCGACGTAACGACGGAATCAGTAGATTTCGGCGTGAAAAATGTCGAGGACCTCAGCGCGGAAGAGATCAGAAAATCCCTTCTGGAAAGCGGTCTCTGGCCATTCTTCACTCAGCGTCCTTACGGCGTGATTGCCGACCCTGCAGTCTCACCGAAAGCCATTTACGTATCAGCTATCTGCGCTTCACCTGATGCAGCCTGCCCTGATTTCGCATTCGAGAAAGAGGTCGGGAACATCCAGGTGGCCATCAACGCTCTCGGAAAGCTTACCGAAGGCGGTGTTCACGTCTCATTCGATCAGAAGACCTATGAACATTCACCTCTTGCCAAGCTTTACGGATGCAAGAAACATTTCTTCGAGGGAAAATACCCTGTAGGAAATGTCGGCGTGCAGATTTCACACATCAGCCCTATCCGCAAGGGCGACACCGTATGGACCATTACCCTTCAGGGACTGGAAGCCATCGGCAAGCTCTTCACGAAAGGCAAATATGACGTACGCCGCAGAATCGCAGTCAGCGGTCCTATGGCCATCGATCCTTGCTACATCAGCGCCGTTCCCGGACTTCCTATGAACAGCCTCAAGCCGTTCTACAGCACGAACGAGAACGAAATCCGCATCATCAGCGGAGATGTCATGACCGGCAGGAATGTCGGAAAAGACGGTTATCTCGGATTCGCCGACAACACCATCACCCTCATCAAGGAAGGTACCGAGCAGGAGCTTCTCGGCTGGGCAAGACCTCTGCGTCTTAACCAGTTCAGCGCCGACCACTCATATTTCAACTGGTGCTTCGGTTGGCTGTCTCCTAGAAAGAGATACGATATGGACACGAACCTTCACGGCGGTCCGCGCGCGTTTGTGATGCCGGACACCTACTATGCCAAGTATCTCCCTATGGACATCTATCCTCTTTATCTCGTGAAAGCCTGTCTGGCCGGAGACATAGAGAAGATGGAGCAGTTCGGCATCTACGAAGTTCTTCCTGAGGATCTCGCCGTATGCGAGTTCATCGATCCTTCGAAGAACAATATTCAGGATATAATCGCAAAGGGCATTGACCTGATGCTTAAAGAAATGGCTTAAGCGTATGAATAAGATATTTGAAAAAGGCGGCAAACTTTACTGGCTGCACTCTACAGTCGACGCTTTCGAGACATTCCTTCACGTGCCTGGTACAGTGGCCCGCAAAGGCGCCCACGTGCGTGACGCGGTGGATATCAAGCGTATTATGATCATAGCTGTCATAGCTGCCGTTCCAGCTGCCATCTTCGGTATGTGGAACGTCGGTTATCAGCACTCACTGGCCACGGGAGTTTCCCTCAATGTCCTCCAGGCATTCTGGTTCGGCTTCCTCAAGGTTCTCCCTCTCTACCTGGTTTCCTACATCGTCGGTCTGGCCATCGAATTCGCTTCGGCACAGATCAGAGGCGAGGAAGTCAACGAGGGTTACCTGGTTACAGGTTTCTTCATTCCACTCATCGTCCCTGTGGACGTTCCTCTCTGGATGCTTGCAGTTGCAGTGGCATTTGCAGTCATCTTCGGCAAGGAAGTCTTCGGCGGTACCGGTATGAACCTCATCAACCCTGCCATCCTCACCCGTGCATTCCTGTTCTTCTCCTACCCGAGCAACATGTCCGGTGAAGACTGCTGGATCTCGAAGGGCGCGGACGTCATCGACGGCTTCAGCGGAGCTACCCCTCTCGCACTTGCCGCTAACGGAATGGATTCACTTTCAAATGCATCCGTTCAGTACGGCACCGATTTCTGGACAATGTTCTGGGGCGGTATCCCTGGTTCAGTCGGCGAGACCTCAGTGATCGCCATCCTCCTCGGTGCGTTCATCCTCATCTGGACCGGTGTCGCCAGCTGGAAGATAATGTTCAGCTCAGTGCTCGGATGTCTGGCTATTGCCGGACTTGCCAATCTTACGGGCGCATCCGACATCCCTTGCTACTACCATCTGGTACTCGGAGGATTTGCATTCGGTTCCGTATTTATGGCTACCGACCCTGTAACATCAGCCCAGACAGAGGCAGGCAAATGGATCTACGGATTCCTCATCGGCGCGATGTGCGTTATCATCAGGCTCTTCAACCCTGGTTACGCCGAGGGTATGATGCTCGCCATCTTCCTTGGCAACATCTTCGCTCCGCTCATCGACCATATCGTAATTGGCATTCACCTTAAGGCAAAGGCCAGAAAAGTTTACGCTGAATAACAGGAGGCTATAATATGAATACGAACAGTAATGTATATACAATCGTCTACACCACAGTAATCTGTGTGCTTGTAGCTGCCATATTGGCCTTCGTCTCACAGACCCTCAAACCTCTTCAGGAGGATAACGAGAAAGCCGAGACCATCAGCCAGATTCTTTGCGCCGCACAGTTCGGAGACAAGAGCGAACTTGGTCAGAAGGGCAATCAGGCCATCATAAAGATGTTCAAGGACGAGCTCGACTGCGCCGTTCTGGTCAATGCCAAGGGCGAGCAGACAGCTTCGCTTGACAAGGCTTCCGCCCAGGTTTACGGCACGTCCGACCTCAAGGCCCAGACATACAAGTTCAGCGACGCCTCATTCGAGATTCCGGTTTACGTGTTCAAGAACGGCGTTCACGTGTTCCCTGTATATGGCGCAGGTCTTTGGGGACCAGTCTGGGGATATATCGCTACCGATGCCACTTTGACAAGCATCGTCGGCGCATACTTCGACCACTCTTCCGAGACTCCGGGTCTGGGAGGAAAGATCAAGGATGACCCTTCATTCCGCGGTGCTTTCGCAGGTAAGACACTTGACCTTGAAAGCGGCCAGATATTCGAAATCGTCAAGGGCGGCGCTCCGGCCGGAAAGACCAACGCCATCGATGCCATCTCGGGTGCGACCATGACCTGCAAGGGTCTGAATGCCGCCATCAACGACTGGCTTGACGCATACAGAAACTATATCAAAACAGCAGAGGAGGAATAACAATGAGCAATTTGAAAGAAACAATCCTTAATCCGATCTTCAAGGGCAACCCTATCACAGTCCTTATCCTCGGCATCTGTTCTTCGCTTGCTGTCACCGTCGAGCTCAAAGGCGCACTCGTAATGGGCCTTTCTGTAACCATAGTAACAGCGATAAGCAGCTTCGTCTGCTCCATCATAAGGAAATCCATTCCTAACCGCGCGCGCATCATCGTGCAGCTGGTCGTCGTGGCCCTTATGGTAATCCTGGTTGACCAGGTGCTCAAGGCATACGCATTCGCAGTATCCAAGCAGCTGTCCGTTTACATCGGACTTATCATCACGAACTGTATCGTGATGGGCCGCATCGAGGCATACGCCCTCGGCAACAAGCCTATCCCTTCACTTCTTGACGGCGCTGCCAACGGTCTGGGATACGCGATGATCCTTATCGTCGTAGCATTCATCCGTGAACTCTTCGGAAGCGGAACCCTCTTCGGAATTCCGGTTCTCAAGGCCATCGGATACACCAACAACGGTCTTATGATTCTTCCTCCTATGGCACTTATCCTTCTGGGATGCGTCATCTGGATTCACAGAAGCATAGACAAATCACTTCAGGAAAAATAATAACACACACTGGGAATTATGGATCTTTTAAGTTTATTCGTAAAGTCAATCTTCGTTGACAATATGATATTTGCATACTTCCTCGGTATGTGTTCATACCTGGCAGTATCAAAAAATGTAAAGACAGCGAACGGTCTGGGAATCGCCGTGGTCTTCGTGCTGTTGGTCACACTTCCATTGAACTACCTGCTCAATGAATATGTGCTCAAGCCGGGCGCACTCCAGTGGCTCGGGGCAAGCTTTGCCAATGTCGACCTCAGCTTCCTCAGCTACATTCTCTTCATCGCCGTCATCGCAGCCATCACACAGGTGGTCGAGATGGTAGTCGAGAAGTTCCTTCCTTCGCTCTACTCTTCACTCGGTATCTACCTTCCTCTTATCGCCGTGAACTGCGCCATCCTCGGCGGTGCGCTCTTCATGCAGCAGAGGGACTTTGCCAATGTCGGCGAGTCAGCAGTATATGCACTCGGTAGCGGACTTGGCTGGTACCTGGCTATCGTAGCGCTCGCTGCGATCCGCGAGAAGATGACCTACAGCAACGTGCCTGCCGGCCTCAAAGGTACCGGTATCACCTTCATCACGGTAGGTCTTATGGGTATAGGATTTATGGCATTCATGGGTATATCACTTTAATCAGCAGACGAACATTATGAGCAATACATTAATTTCAGCAGTGGTGCTTATGGTCATAGTTATCGTCGTTCTGGTCGGTATACTTCTGCTTATCAAGAACGCCATAACTCCTAAAGGCACTGTAAAAATCGACATCAACAACGGCAAGAAGACTCTGGACGTCACCCCTGGCGGATCACTTATGGGCACTCTTGCGGACAACCAGATTTTCCTTCCTTCAGCCTGCGGCGGTAAGGCCAATTGCGGCCAGTGCAAGGTTCAGGTCCTCGACGGCGGCGGAGAGATTCTCCCTACCGAGAAGGGATTCTTCAACCGCAAACAGATCAAGGACGGCTGGAGACTTGGCTGTCAGGTCAAGGTTAAGGACAACCTCAAGATTCAGGTAGCGGAAAGCGCGCTCAGCGTCAAAAAGCTCGAATGTGAGGTTATCTCCAACAAGAACGTGGCTACCTTCATCAAGGAATTCACCGTCAAGCTTCCAGAAGGAGAGAATCTCGAATTCAAGTCAGGTGAGTACATTCAGATAGACATTCCTGCATACCACGTATTCTTCAAGGATATCGATGTAGATCCTGAGTATCGTAAGGACTGGGAAAAGTACGGGTTCTTCAATCTTGAAAGCGTTAACCCTACCGCTACCATCCGTGCATACTCTATGGCCTCTTATCCTGGAGAGAAGGGTATCATCAAGCTCAACGTCCGTATCGCTACGCCTCCATTCGACCGCAGCGTACCGCGCGAGCAGGGATTCAAGCTTCTTCCAGTTAACCCTGGTATAGCGTCATCTTACGTATTCACACGTAAACCTGGCGACAAGGTTACCATCAGCGGTCCTTACGGAGAATTCCTTCTCCCGGAGAACGACCCAGATGATATCGAATACATATTCGTAGGTGGCGGTGCAGGTATGGCACCTCTCCGTTCACACATTATGCAGCTCTTCAAGACCCTGAAGACAGGCCGCAAGGTTAACTTCTTCTACGGCGCACGTGCACTCGTAGAAGCATTCTACCTCGAGGACTTCGCAGAGCTTGAGAAGGAATTCCCTAACTTCAAGTTCCATCTGGCACTTGACCGTCCGGATCCTGCAGCAGATGCAGCCGGTGTTCCTTACACCGCAGGCTTCGTACACAATGTGATGAACGAGACCTACCTTAAGAATCACGAATCTCCAGAAGATATCAAATACTTTATGTGTGGACCTCCTATGATGGTCGGCTGTGTAAATCAGCTTCTCGACTCTCTCGGAGTTCCTTCAGAGAATATCCTCTACGATAACTTCGGAGGCTAACGGATTTTTCAAACTTAAACTTCAAAACTATGAAAGCTTCAAAGATCAAAAACTTTGCAGCGCTCCTGTCAGTAATTTCACTGGCGGGAGCCTGTATTTTACATACGCCGGCCGCAGACCCCTTTCCGGAAGACCCAGAAACGCCTCCGGAAGAGCCTTCAACCCAGAAGGATACACTTACCCACACTCTCATCTTCAGGGCCCGGGAATGGCCCGTATCCACGCTGGACCTTTTCCTTTACACTGACTGCCTTCAGGAACACCTTACACTCAAGGACTCGGCCTATGTGCTCCTTCATCTGGAACCGGGGCTAACCTACAGAGTGATAGCCATTGCCAATATACGCGGCCGCTTCAACGATGCCGCACTCTCGCATTATGATGTCTGGCAGGCGTTCGAGACTAGCCTCTACTCCGAAGAACCATCGAAGCCGGTAATGTGCGCCGATCTGGTCCTGACTCCCGAGGCCAATGACACCACGACGGTGGAATTGGCTCCTCTACTTTGCACGATACAGATAAGAAGCGTCACGCAATATATTTCAGACGATACGCTGATAGAGAACCCGAGGGTGTATCTGAAGGGCTGCAGCACGCGCGCGAGACCCTTTGGCGAAGGAAGAATCGCCCCGCTGGATCAGCAGGACACGGCGCCGGTCTTTCTTCCGTGCGACATTGGCCTGTACAGCCAATATCCGGGAACGTGCCTGTACGCATATCCGAACGAAGTGCCGGAAACCGCCACAAGTCCGGCCACGGAACTGGTAATGGAATATGAGCTCGACGGGAACACCCGCGAATACAGAAAGACACTTCATCCGCTGGAACGCGGGAGCTGGGAGCCTGTAGATATAGAATTGAGATAAAAACAAAGATGCCCGGGTGAAATCAATCACTCGGGCATCCGAAAAGCGGCA
>CAVFXO010000058.1:0-4527 GCA_963626825.1 bacterium
CAGTGGGAGGCGAACGAAGTGAGGGTCGAGGCACAAAGTACTATCAATGCCGGGACTATAGGAGCTTCTACAACTTTCTGTTCGCGTAGCCGTCGATGCAGTCGGGGAGGACGATGTTGTAGTCTTTGTCTGAGAGAAGGGTAGAAGTCAGGAGCATATCGGCCGTGGTGCGGTTCATCGCGAAAGCGATGTTATAGAGCGCAGCCAGACGTGAAAGGGCAGATACATCGTTCTGATGTCCCTGGACTATAAGGTTATCACAGAAGAAGATAAGCATCTCTATCTTACGCTCCGCTATAAGTGCGCCTATCTGCTGGTCTCCACCGAGCGGACCGGAGAGAAGCTTGGTCACCTTGCCCTTAAAAGGATATGTCTTCTTGCCGTCTTCCTCTATCTCCAGTTCTTCAATAAGTCGTCCGGTGGTGCCGGTCGCATAAAGATTATACTTGGACAGAGTCGCTACGTTGAATTTAATCCAGGACAGGAGTTCCGCCTTTCTGCCGTCGTGAGCCACGAGTGCGATGTTGATCTTCTTCATAGAAATTGCATTTGACTGTGCAAATATAGTAAATTAAGCGTTCCGGTATGGCGCGTACGGCTTCTGTTTTTGTTACAAAAACATTAACTTCGCGCCCTATGGCAGAATATTCAAAAGAAAGCGTGGAGTGGGCCTACTGCATTTTTCACCAGAAACTCCAGGTCTATAAGCATTCCGGGATACCTTCCCAGAAGGACGACATAGAGAATCTGGTGGGAGAGTACGCGATGAGCCTGAATCCAGCTCTCTACAGGGATATCTCTGCCGGCAAAAAATCTTTTTTAATGGAGCACGACCGATTCGGGGAAGACCTCGCCGAAGCTGTGGAACGGCTTGAAAATCTGATGAAAAATGGATCATCTTCCGAAAAATGATATGCCGATGCTGGTATCGGCCATAAATTTCCTGCTCCGCGACGAGGAGTTCGACGACCTGGACCAAATATGTTATTTCTATAACGAGGACCGCGCAGAACTTGAAAATCGTCTCGCCAAAGCAGGATACAAATACTCCGAGGAACTTAAAAAGTTCTATTAGAACCGAAAATAATCACTAACTTTAAAGCCGTTTTCAGTAATTTAT
Source organism: bacterium (assembly GCA_963626825.1). Taxonomy (GTDB): domain Bacteria; phylum Bacteroidota; class Bacteroidia; order Bacteroidales; family UBA932; genus Cryptobacteroides. The sequence continues at coordinate 1,121 of CAVFXO010000058.1, forward strand.
AATTTCTTGCGAAACTTGTGCATATGAAAGGAATCGTTCTGGCAGGTGGTTCGGGAACCAGGTTATATCCTATTACGAAGGGAGTAAGCAAGCAGCTGCTTCCAGTGTTCGATAAACCTATGATCTATTATCCTATCAGTGTACTGATGCTCGCCGGCATCAGGGACATACTTGTCATATCCACCCCTGTCGATCTTCCGGCCTTCAAACGCCTTCTGGGAGATGGTTCCGACTACGGAGTGCATTTCGAATATGCCGAGCAGCCTTCGCCAGACGGTCTTGCGCAGGCATTCACCATTGGCAGGGAATTCATAGGAAACGATAGCGTCTGTCTGGTTCTGGGAGACAATATTTTCCAGGGCAACGGCTTTACTGCCAAGCTGAAAGAGGCTGTGCGTGCCGCAGAAGAAGACGCGAAGGCCACGGTCTTCGGATATTGGGTGGACGACCCCGAGCGCTATGGCGTGGCCGAATTCAACAGTGAGGGCCGCTGCATCTCCATAGAAGAAAAGCCGGAGCATCCGAAGTCCAATTATGCCGTGGTGGGCCTTTATTTCTATCCGAACAGGGTAGTGGACATCGCCTCGAAGATACAGCCGTCTGCACGCGGAGAATACGAGATTACCACTGTAAACCAATGCTTTTTGAACGACGGACAGCTACTGGTCCAGCCTCTTGGCAGAGGATTTGCCTGGCTAGATACCGGCACGCACGACTCGCTCTCGGAGGCTTCTATCTATATTGAGGTCCTTGAGAAGCGTCAGGGCCTGAAAATAGCTTGTCTGGAGGACATTGCCTATCGCCAAGGCTGGATCAGCGAGCAGCGGATGCGCGAATTGGCCGAACCTATGCTCAAGAACCAGTACGGCCAATACCTTCTGAAGGTGATTGACGAGCTGAAGGAAACCGGCACCCCGAATTTTGATTAGTATGGAAGTTGTTAAGACAGCGATAGACGGAGTTGTGATCATCGAACCGAAAGTGTTCGGTGACGCTCGCGGGTATTTTTTCGAAAGCTTTTCGCAGAGGGACTTCGATGCCCTGGTCGCACCGGTCCGCTTCGTGCAGGACAACGAATCAAAATCCTCATACGGAGTGCTCCGGGGACTGCATTTTCAGTGCCCGCCTTTTGCGCAGGCCAAGCTGGTAAGATGTGTGAGCGGCAGGGCTCTGGACGTGGCAGTGGATCTTCGCCGCGGCAGCCCGACCTACGGACAGCACGTGGCAGTAGAACTTAGCGACGAGAACCACAGGCAGCTTTTCATCCCGAAGGGCTTCGCTCACGGATTTTCCGTTCTTAGCGAAAGCGCTGTGTTGCTGTATAAATGCGACGAATTCTATGCGCCGCAGAGTGAAGGCGGCATAAGCATATTGGATAAAAGTCTGGGCATAGATTGGGGTATTCCTGAAGATAAGGTGATACTCAGCGAGAAAGACGCTCACAGAGTCAGCCTGGCGGATTTCGAAAGCCCGTTCACTGACAGAGATTAGAGTCTTCCACATATGAAAAGAACCATAGTCATAACCGGCGGCGCCGGATTCATAGGAAGCCACGTGGTGCGGCTTTTTGTGAATAAATATCCTGATTATAAGATAATTAATCTTGATAAGCTCACCTACGCCGGGAATCTGGAGAACCTCGAGGACATCGAATCACGCTCCAATTACCGCTTCGTAAAGATGGACATCTGCGACTACGAAGCCGTGCTGAGCCTTCTAAAGGAAGAACACGTGGACGGCATCATCCACCTGGCCGCTGAAAGCCACGTGGACAGAAGCATCGCCGACCCGTTCTCTTTCGCGAAGACCAATGTCTTAGGTACGCTGAGCCTGCTTCAGGCAGCCAGAACATACTGGGAAAGCCTGCCGGAAAAATACGAAGGCAAGCGCTTCTATCACATCAGCACCGACGAGGTGTACGGAGCGCTGGAGATAAGCCACCCGGAAGGAATAAGCACCGAAGACGGGCACCTCACCTACGGGGACGACTTCTTCACCGAGGACCTTAAATATCAGCCGCACAGCCCGTACAGCGCATCGAAGGCAAGCAGCGATCATTTCGTGCGCGCATTCCACGACACTTACGGTATGCCTACGATAGTTACCAATTGTTCAAACAATTACGGACCGAACCAGTATCCGGAAAAGCTTATCCCGCTGTTCATCAAGAACATCTGCCTTCGCAAACCACTTCCTGTCTATGGACGCGGCGATAATGTGCGCGACTGGCTGTATGTAGAAGACCACGCCAGGGCGATAGATCTTATCTTTCATCAGGGCGCTGTGGCGCAGACCTATAACATTGGCGGGTTCAATGAACGTAAAAACATAGACCTGGTAAAGGCCCTCATAACCGTCACGGACAGGCTCCTGGGACGTACGGAAGGGGAGGATATGGGTCTGATAACCTACGTCACCGACCGCGCCGGACACGACTTGCGTTATGCCATCGACTCCACCAAACTCCAGAAAGAACTTGGTTGGAAGCCGTCAACAGGCTTTGAAGAGGGGATTGAGAAGACCGTCAGATGGTATCTGGACCATCAGGCGTGGCTTGATATATAGAATTCGTATTCCAGGCCGCTCGGTTTGTGCTGACGGACTGTAATCTTACCTCCGTGCGCTTCCACGGCGTTTTTGACTATGGACAGGCCAAGTCCGGATCCTTCGGAATAGGTATTGCCCTTCGCACGGTAGAACCTCTCGAAAATGTGGCTTAACTCCTTCGAATCCACACCTTTGCCCGTGTCGAAATATCTGAATACGCTCTTATCACCGTCCTGCGAGACGCAGCTTATCTCTATGATGAAATCATTGCCTGCGTATTTGAGCGAATTTTCAAAGAGGTTCCTGAAGATAGCGTAGAAAAGCGGCTGATTGGCCTTTATGGACACTTCCTCGCTCACGAGATTGTCCACCCTGACCCCCATATCATTAATGCGTCCCCGGAGCTGCAGGACAATGTCGTCTATGAGCTTATTGACGCAGATATATTCCTTCGAAAGTATGGTAGGATCTTGCTCGATTTTGGTTATGAGCGAGATGTCTCCGATTAGATTGGATAGCCTAAGTGATTGGCTATAGGCGCGTTCTATGAATTGGCGCTTATGAGCCTCATCCATATCCGGCATCTCAACCAGAGTCTCCAGATATCCGCGTATGCTCGCTACCGGAGTGCGTATCTCGTGGGCTATATTGTTCGTGAGCTGATGTTTCTGAGCTTTCAGTTTGCCTTCCATCTGCTCCTTGGTAATCCTCACCACATAATAGAGAACTATCACGAACAGAATCAGAACCGCACAAAGTGTAAGATAGAACCAGAGCATATTAATTGACGCTATAACCGAAACCTATTCTGTTGCTAATTAAATTCTTGCACGCATTTCCCAGCTTGGCCCTGATACGTG
>CAVFXO010000059.1:0-27229 GCA_963626825.1 bacterium
TGTCTTTAAAACGCAGTTCAAAACGGGTAATCTGTGCCCGACGTTATTAAAGTAAAACTGTCCAAACTTTTGGGTTACAACCATCTTGAAACCCATCTGAGGCTTTCTCGTAATCCTGCTCGAAATTTTGGTAATGTTTTGTATTTTGAACAAAGTTTTATATCTTTGTTCGTGATGTTGAACATTGTCATATGAAAAGAGAACTCTTGCCATCCCAGAAACGACTTCTTCAGACACTTGGAGAACAGATACGTTATGCCCGTCTCCGGCGAGACTTGACCACGGTTCAGATAGCGGAGAGAGCCGGCATCGGCCGCACGACTTTGGTAAAAGTCGAAAAGGGAGACGAGGGCGTAGCTCTAGGACAGTATTTCAGAGTGCTCATCGCTCTCGGGCTTGCCGAGGACATAACCCTCGTGGCAAGGGACGATGAACTCGGACGCAAGCTCCAGGATGCAAAGCTTGAAGTAAAACAAAGGGCCACTAAAAAGTAAGTGCTATGGCTGACAGCTGGAGGTTCATCAGTTTCGACCCGGACTAAGCAGACTATTTTCTGGGCGTCTTTGATGGAAGCATTCAGTAAAAAATAACATTATACGTATACACAATGAAGATTTTAGGAAACATACTTTGGTGGATATTCGGCGGTCTTGAGGCCGCCGTGGGCTACTTCACCGGTAGCCTCGCGCTGGCCGTCACGATTGTCGGCATACCCTTCGCCCTTCAGACGTTCAAGATAGGGCTTCTCTGCCTCTGGCCGTTCGGCTCGGAGGTGGGCGAATCGGAGGACGGCCCGTCCGGCTGCATAAGAGTCCCTCTCAATATCCTCTGGATAATTTTCGGCGGGCTCTGGGCGTGGCTGATGCACGTGTTCTTCGGCCTGCTGCTCGGTATAACGATAGTCGGAATTCCTTTCGCGAAGCAGCACTTCAAGATGGCCAGGCTCTCGCTGACCCCGTTCGGAAAGGATGTCAAAATTAACCTGTAGGCAGAGATGACTTACCTTTGCCTTGATTTCGTGTAAAATAATGACCTATAGGTCAGGAAAGGAGAGTATCTGCATATACCGGTGTATATGGCTCCTTGTCTATAACATCTAATGCAATTGTGACAATGATAAAATCCAAGCGAAGGAGAGCACGAGAGAAGAGGACTGTACGGCACATGATAGAGCTGTGGTGCCGCCATAGTCACGGAGGTGGCGGCCTGTGCGGTGAGTGCCGGGAACTGCTGGAGTACTCAGAAGCGAGGCTTGACAGATGCAAGTTCGGCGAGGACAAGACCAAGTGCCACAAGTGTCCTGTGCATTGCTACCGGAAGGATATGCGGGAACGGATCCGCGAGGTGATGCGCTATAGCGGTCCACGGATGATCCTCCATCATCCTGTGGAGGCGATAATGTTCCTGCTCGGGAAGTAGCGGCAAGCCTTGCTGGCTTTGTGTCCGCTTGTCGGGGATATGATAGGTCATTCCGACACCCACGCCCCACTCGGCACCGAAGTCGCAGAAGGCTTTGGCCGCGGCGCCTCCGCCGTGCATTCCTTTCTTATTGCTCCCGAAGACGAAGACCTCGCCTTCCTTGAGGGAATCGATGTATCTCGGTGTTATCCTTTTTTTGTTGGCCGCGGTATCAGTTGTCATATTGTGTTTATAAGAGCAGTTCTCGTAAATATCTGAAAGTTTATATTGCTATTTGTTCCATCGGCCACCGGAGGCATCGCGGTACTCTTCGTGTTCGGAGAGATATGGGTCCTTGTCTCCGCAGATGGCATAGTCGCAACAGTCTCCTCTGCCGAGCGTCGTGGTCCTCACGAGGCGCGCGTGCAGACACTCCATCGCCGCGTAATCGGAGTTGCACAGGGCAGGGAGGATGTCCACAAGATTGTGCTTGCGGGCAAATTCAGCCACCGGGCAGGAGAAAAACTTATATTTCAGCGGCCCGGTTGGGCTATAGGGTTCGAGCCTCATATCATAGTCCTTCCATTTATCGCAGCGCTTCTTGGCCTTGCAAAAGGCAAGATACATCAGCTTTCTGAATATCTTTTTGTTAAAGTCCACGAAATGAAGATGTCGGAATGAGTCTGTTATGAGTTCCTCGCTTATCTTCTCGATTTCGGCGAACGACGTCGCGTCATGGCAGACGACATAGTAACTGAACAGCGCGATGCAGTCGTAAGTACCGCATACTCCGTTGTGGAAGTTCCTACTGCCGCCAAGATCCTTGCGGAAATCCTTCAAATAATCCACGAACTGCATCTGAACGGCCGTCCAGATGCGCTCTCGCTCCTGCTCAGGGTAATGTGACGCGATGCACGCCTTAATCTTCTGTTTGCACTGCTTCGTGTACAACGCGTGGCAATTTCGGTCAAATACCAGTTCTTTATCTTTCATATTCGCAATGAGATGAGTGTCACAGCAACACGAACACCGCTCCGGCAATCATGGCCAGCGGGACAAGCAGCACCATCCCGATCAGGGTTCCCTTGATGTAGAACTTGTAGTCGTGGTAGGCTTCGGTCATATCTTCGGTGCACGTAAAACTTCCTTGAATGTCATATATTATGTGACTTTTTTGCTTCCTCAAATTTACTAAATCTTAAAATGTCAACAAAATTTATCACCGCAGTTGTGGCCGGAATGGGCGGTGGGGGGACGGTACATTGGAAAATTATGCGTAACTTGCAGATGTATTGGCCTGAAGGGTTGCACGAAGCCCGGAGGTGCAGTATAGCCCTAAAGAGCAGCACGAAGCCCGGAGGTGCAGTACAAAGCCCTGAAGGGCAGCACGAAGCTCGGAAGGGTAGTAGTAAATCCGGAAGGGTACCACGAAGTCCGGAAGGGTGGTGCGAAGGGGCAATGGGTATTTCGTTATGAAACTGAACAGAAAGATATTTGCCGTCACGATGGGGATGCTCTCGTGCGGGGCGGTGTGCCGGGGGCAGAGTCTGCCCAAGCCGGAATTTGTCTATGACATAGGGTTCGAGCTGAGGTTCGACAACCGTGAATACGACAGGAGTTCTTATTCTCCGTCCGGCACCATATTCGGCACCAGGCTGTTCCCGTCCGTGGGGCTGAAGCTGGATACCGGCGATGCGGCCCACACCATAGTGGGTGGCGCGGAGATCAGGAAGGACTTCGGCGACATCAACACCATCGGCCGGGAACTTCTGAAGGACTTTTTCTATTACTACAGTTTCAGAACTCATCTCGGCGAGGGGATGTTCTCCATAGACGGCGGCGTATTCCCGCGCGTGAAGTGCCGCGAGCAGTGGTCCACGGCCTTCTTCTCGGAAAAGCACCTCTGGTACGACCCTTACATAGAGGGAATGCTGTTCCGCTACGAGATGCCGGGCCTGAACGTGGAGCTAGGCTGCGACTGGATGGGTATGTACGGGTCGGACACCACCGTCAACGAGCAGTTTATGATATTCTCGGCCGGGCACTGGGACCTGTCACGCATATTCAGGCTGGGATATAACTTCTATATGGTGCATTTTGCCAATTCCGTAACGGTGCGCGGGGTGTGCGACAACATCCTCGCCGAACCTTACGCGACGGCCGACTTCTCGCCGCTTATGCCAATGGTCTTCGACGAGTGTTCCCTGAAACTCGGCTATCTGCAGAGCGTCCAGAGGGACAGGACCAGGGGGCTTGACTTCCAGACGCCGGCATTGGCCGAAGTGTCCGCCAAACTGAGCAAAAGGGGATTCAGCGTGCAGAACAGCTTCTACGCCGGCAGCGACATTATGCCTCTCTACGGCCAGACCGACGCCGCCGGAACGGAATTCGGGGACAGGCTGTATTTCGGGGATCCGTACCTCAGGATTTATGACTCGGGGGATGCCACATCAGGTTTTTACGACAGGCTGGAGATGAGCTACTCCACTATGCTGGGCCGCAAGCTGAACTTTAAGTTCGCCTGGGTAATGCATTTCAATTCAGGGCTCTACAGTGGATGCCAGCAGATAGTTACATTCAACTATATTCTCGGAAGAAGATAGTCTAGGCGTTGACCTGGATCTTGAATCCTTCGTCGGAAAGAGGTTTCAGAGCATCTGAAATCTCTTTTTCCGTATATGGAAGAAGTCCGCCCGCAGGGGTAGGGCGGGCTATGGTGTAGGCCATCACCAGACGCGGCTTCAGCTCGCGCACCAGATTCATCCAGCCGTTCAGATTGGCCTGAGAGAGGGAATCGAAGTCCGGCGCCTTCAGAAACATCGTCTGGAGGATGAAATCCCCGTTGAAGCGTCTCATTCCGGCTGTGACCGTGGCGACGCTATATGAAGGCAGGGCACCGTTGATGATGCGCGCTCCTTCGTCCGTGGGGGAGTCGAGCTTGAGGATGGGCGAGTCCACCGACCGGAGAGCCTCGAACACGCCGTCGTCATCCAGACGGGTGGCGTTGGTAAGCACGGACACCTTGGCACCCGGGCAATAGATGTCCCTGAGGGCCAGCGTGTCCCGGATGATCTGCGGAAAATCGGGGTTGAGGGTCGGTTCACCGTCGCCGGAAAAGGTTATGGAGTCCACTCTGGTGTCGTTCAGGAGCACATCCGCGAGTTTGTCCTCCAGGGCGCGGCGCACCTGGGCTGCTGTGGGAAGGGTCTTGTCCTCACGTCCGTCCCGGTTCCAGCCGCATTCGCAGTAGATGCAGTCGAAATTGCACAGTTTGCCTTTCGTGGGCAGCAGGTTGATTCCAAGCGACCAGCCGAGCCGGCGGCTCCTGATGGGGCCGAAAACAGTATCTTCTCGTAACATATTGGCAAATTTAATTCTTTTTACGATATTTGTATCCGTTGTACAAAACCTTACATAATGAAAGTAACCATTAAAGAGGTGACGAACCGCAGATTGCTGTATGCGTTCGTCCATTTCCCCTACAAACTTTATAAGGGGAATGAACATTGGGTTCCGGCCCTGATCGGAGACGAGTATGACGCCTTCAATCCTAAGAAAAACGCAGCTTATGAGTTCTGTGATGCCAAGTGCTTTCTGGCCTATGACGAGAACGGTAAGGTAGCCGGCCGTGTGGCAGGTATCATAAACAGGAAATCGAACGAGATAAATCATTCGAAGACAGTCCGTTTCGGCTGGCTTGACTTCATTAACGACATAGACGTGCTTAGGGCTCTGATAGAGTCGGTCCAGACCTGGGGAAAGAGCTACGGAATGGACACCATAATAGGTCCTTTCGGATTCACCGATATGGACAAGGAGGGCCTTCTGGTGGAAGGATTCGACAAGCTCTGTCCGTTCACCACGCTCTACAATTATCCGTATTACGATACACTCCTTAAAGAACTTGGCTTCCAGACGGCTGCCGAGTGGGACCAGAAGCTGATCCAGGTTCCGGAAAGCATAGACAGGCTGGAGAAGATGTCTGACCTTATCAGCGAGAAATACGGTCTTCACGTCCTGAAAGCCAGGAACACCTACGCTCTCGTTAAGAAATACGGTATGGACCTCTTCCATATGTATAACGAGACCTTCGCTCCGCTGTATGAGTTCACTCCTCTTACGGACCGTCAGATAAAGGGTTATCTGTCTACATATCAGACTATTCTGGATATCGATTTTGTGAGCGTCGTAGCCGACAGGGACGACAAGATCGTGGGATTCGCCTTCTGCGTGCCTTCACTTGCGAAGGCGGTGAAGAAGAGCAAGGGACATCTGCTTCCGTTCGGACTTGTCCGCATCCTGAGGGCGCTCAAGAAGAACGACACCATCGAGGCGCTTATGATAGGAATTCTGCCTGAATACCAGGACAAGGGCGCTTTCGTGCCTATGTTTATGCATCTGCTGAACGGATTCAAGAAACGCGGCATCAAATGGCTTATCACGAACCCTCAGCTGGTGGACAACGTCAAGGTTCAGAACCTGTTCGGAAAATACGATTTCACGCCTTATATGTTCAGGCGCAGCTATACGAAGAGCTTGAACTAAAGTGCTTTAAGCTTTTCAGCCAGCTCGGGCCATCTCTCCTGAAAGGAGAACGGGCGGCCGTCAAGGATAAAACAGTGGGTGCTTGTCGCTTTGCAGACGAGCGCCCCTTTTACTTTCATGGTGTAGGAGAAGGTCATCTTCAGCTCCGACATCTCTCTGAGCTTGACCTCGATCTCGATTCTGTCCTTGAAGCGGGTGGGCTTTTTGTATTCGCAGGACAGCGACACTACAGGGGACACGACTCCTTCGGCCTCCATACGGTCGAACCCGTAACCCAGCTGGTCAAGCACATAGATGCGGGCATCCTCCATAAAACGGATATAGTTCGAATGGTGCGTTATGCCCATTCCGTCACATTCGTAGTATTTTACTTCGCGTATAAAGTTTTCCATTAGAGATATCTTTGAAGTTCCACCTGAAGTCTGTTCATCAACTTTTCCGTAGGGGCGTCCTTCAGAAGGACAGTCTTGTCTTCACCCAGAAGGTAAAGCGACGGTATGGCTCTGATATTGTATTTTTCACAGTTCTGAAGGGTGAAGGTGGGATCGAACCCGGTCTTCCAGCTCTTTGGATATTCAGCCAAATATGAGCGCCACTGTTCCAGGTCTTCGTCCGTGTACATGTTCACCACGGCGAGAACCCCTTCGCTGAGGCCCTTCTGCACCAGTTCATTGGCTTTCAGAGCGTCGATTATCTCCTTGCAGGCGTGGCAGTAAGGGTTGCTGAAGAACAGAAGGGTGTAGCGTGCCTTGACGCTGTACAGGGTGAAATGCCTGCCGCGTGCGTCCTCTATGGTGAAGTCGGCCGCATTGCCGCCCACGGGATTCAGAGCGCAGAGCCTGGCCACGTCCTCGAGATCGCCGCCCACCAGTGCACAGAGGCTACCATAGAGGTCTTCGTTGCGGTAAGGGGACTGCGGATCATAGAGGTATTTCTCCGCCAGATACAGAATCCGTTCCGGAGATTTCGAATATGCTGTCTTAAGTGACTTGCAGGCCAATTCGAAAGGCACGTTTTCGCTTAGCCAGATCCAGTTCGCGAACTGCTCCTCTACCTTCTGAGCATAACATTTTTCGCTCAGCCTGTCCCAGAAATGCTCCATCGAATAGGAGAGTACCTCCTGCTGGTCCGTAATCATCGCGGGCACCTGAACCAGCGTAAAATCAAGTGAATCTGAGGGTTGCGCCGCAGGTGTGCTGCGTGCGCCGGTCCGGGCGTTTCTGCACGAAGAAAAAGTGGCCAGAACCAGTATTGTAAATATCAGATATTTTATTTTCATTTGCATACGGATGCTGCCTTGAACAGCAGCACAAATTTAAATAATAATTTTAAAAACGGTATGAAAACAAAGTATTCAGGTACCAGAACTGAAAAGAATCTGGAGGCCGCTTTTGCGGGTGAATCTCAGGCTCGCAACAAGTACACCTATTTTGCTTCAAAGGCTAAAAAAGAGGGCTTTGAGCAGATAGCCGAGTTGTTTTTAAAGACAGCTGACAACGAGAAAGAACATGCCAAACTCTGGTTCAAGGAGTTGAATGGGATTTCTGACACCGCTTCGAACCTTGCCGCTGCCGCCGAGGGTGAGAATTACGAATGGACAGATATGTATGACGGATTCGCGAAGGTCGCAGACGAGGAAGGATTCCCGGAGCTGGCCCGCAAGTTCCGTATGGTAGCCGCTATCGAGAAGCGTCACGAGGAGAGGTACCGCGCGCTTCTGAAGAACGTGGAAGCGCAGGAAGTGTTCGCGAAAAGTTCGGTCAAGGTGTGGGAGTGCCGCAACTGCGGTCACATCGTGGTAGGAGAGAGCGCTCCGGAGGTTTGTCCGGTCTGCGCGCATCCGAAGTCCTATTTCGAGATTCTGTCGGAGAACTATTAGTCGTCTTCGCAGGATATAAAAAAGAAGGGGCTGGCCGGTCGGTCAGTCCCTTCTTCGTATTGGGAGGTTACCAGTTTAAAATCTTTTTGAAATCGTACTCCTCCGGATTAGGAACGTACTTTTTAGCAGCCTCATAATCAGCCTCTGTAATGTAGTTGCAGATGTGATTATAGTAATTCTGAGCGGTACCGCCTTCGATGTTTACGCGACGTGGCGGGATCTTGCCTTCCTCGTTCTGCAGGTCGTGCAGGTAGAGAGGCTTGGCATCTCCGTTATGATCTACGAATACCATACATCCTGTCTCGCCCTTTGCGAAGAGCTCATAGACGCCCATAGCAAGTTCGGTGCAGTATGTGAGGTCGAATGCGATAGGGTCCTGGCAGCGTACGTCGTAGCCGATCTCGATAGGGCGGGTCTTGATCTTCATTCCGACCTTCTTGAATTCCTTCTCGAGTATGTCGTTGAACATCACGGCCTTGGAGATCTTGCCGAGTTCAGGGTGTCCGTGCTCGTCGTAGGTGAGGTTGGCTCCGGTAGCCTTGATCTCTTCAGGATCGAGGTCGTGGAACACGCCTTCAGCGACTACCACGGTACCGTAGTCGATGCCGAGGATCTTGCGCTTGATGATGGATCCGAGTGTGAGCTTGATGATCTTGTCTATGCCGATCTCGGTCTTGTTGAACATCTCCGGGATGATGGTCATAGGGCAGTGTGTAGCCTCACCGATGCCAAGTGCGAGGTGGCCTGCGCTGCGTCCCATAGCAGAGATGAGAAGCCAGTTTCCTGACGTGCGTGCATCCTCGTAAGCGGTACGTGCGATGTGTGCGCCTTCGTCCTTGGCAGAGTTGAATCCGAAGGTCGGAGTATTGTTCGGAAGCGGAAGGTCGTTGTCGATAGTCTTAGGCACGTGGATATTGGCGATAGGGTACTTCTTGGCCTCGAGGAACTTGGCGATTCTGTTGGCTGTAGAAGCGGTGTCGTCGCCGCCCACGGTAACGAGCAGCTTGATGTCGTTCTCCCTGAAGAGATCAAGGTTGAAGTTCTTCTCGAAGTCCTCTGCAGTCGGCTTGAAACGGCTCATCTGAAGATAGCTGCCGCCTCTGTTGAAATATGCGTCTGCCTTGAAGAAGTCGATGTCCTCGGTGCGCGGATTTTTGGAGAAGAGTCCGCTGTAACCTCCGTGAAGACCGATTACACGATATCCGTTGGCCAGGAAAGTCTTGGCTACGGAACATACGACGGTATTCATACCAGGAGCAGGACCGCCGCCGCAAAGAATAATAATTGAACCTTTCATCTTATAGTAAATGTTGTTTTGAATTTTCGCGCCGCAAAAATACATTATTTCTTGATAATTGTAAAATTCATCGCCGGGATATTTACCTGAACCTCACGCGGAAGCTCTGATCCCGCATCCGGCGGTATGCTTATGGTCATCTGCGCATCCTCGCCCGAGAAGTTGCAGGCCACCAGAGTCTGTCGGCCCCTGAGGAACGCGAAATGCCGGTCCGTATCGAACCCTTTAGACCCATCCTGACACCAGCACAGATCGTAGTTCGGTGCCTGCCCGAGTTCCTTTTTGAGGGCCAATACCATCCTGTACACTGCCAATACCGCCTTCTGCTCCCCGTCCGGCCTGCCGATTCTGACCGCTCTGGCGTGCGAGAAGATGGATGTGCGGCCTTCGGTGCCGTCGGCGGCGTTCTCGCCCAGTTCCTGTCCGAAATACAGCATAAACGCCGCCGGGTAGAACAGAGCGCTCACCGCGAGCGCGGCATAGCCGTTCTGCGCCCTCCCGGCAAACCACGCGGATGCGAGTCTCTGCTCATCGTGATTCTCCAGAAAGTTGAGCATCCGCGGCTGCAGGGGCCCGAGTCTTTGCCAATTGGCAGTTATCCCGCGGGCGGAACTTTGCCCGCAGGTTACGGCCCTCAGAGTGTCGTAGAGGCCCGATTTGTCGTACAGAAGGTCGAACAGCGCCTCGTAGAGAAATCGGTTGTAGTTCTGTAGCCCGTAGGCTTCGCCGATGAAAAGCAGCGAAGGGTATTCTTTTTTGGCTTCGCTGATGAGGAAATGCCAGAAGTCCACAGGGACAAGCTCTACCATATCGCAGCGGAATCCGTCCACGCCCTTTCCTGCCCAGAACTTTATGATGGACAGCAGTTTGTCCCAGTTCGCCCGGTCGGAGTAGTCTATCTTGTCGGTGTCGGTCCAGTCGTAGTCGCACCAGTGCAGGGTCTTGAGGTCGCCGTGGGCATCGTGATAGTCGGGGCTGACGTGGTTAGGCACGAAGTCAAGTATCACCTTGAATCCTGCATCGTGCGAGCGACCTATCAGGTCTTCGAACTCCGCCATTCTGCTTTCCGGCTTATCGGCCAGATAGGGATTCACGTCGTAGTAATCCGATATGGAGTAGGGTGATCCCCAGTCGCCCTTCACGTAGGGCTTGCCGGCGGAATGCCTGATTACGCCCGTGTACCAGATGTGTGTGACGGACAGGGACTTGAGATAGTCGAAAGTCCTGTCGTTGAAGGAAGAAAACCTGCCGTCGCGGAAAAGCCGCGTCAGAACCTGGTAGATGATCATTTCTGTGCAGGGAGGATTTTCCTGATGATGTCGGTGTTATCCATACGGCCTGCGAATTTCTCCGCTCCGGCGCCTACGGCATATACAGGCACGTGGTCTCCGTTATGGTGAACGGTGGTCCATCCGATGCCACAGGATGCGTTGAACTCGTCACGGTCTTCCACGTCCTCGAAGGTATCGTTGTGGCCAGATTCCTCCCACTGTCTGATGACGCCGTCCCAGTTCACGTCATATCCGAATTCGGTGCTTCCCACGCTCACGCCGCCTGTCTGATGGTCAGCGGTCACTATGATAAGGGTTTCCTTCGGATGCTTCAGATAGAATTCGTATGCCACCTTGACAGCGTCGTCGAAGCGCAGAACAGCTTCTATGGTAGGCATTACCTGATTTGAGTGGCTGGTCCAGTCGATCTCGCCCCCCTCACACATTACGAAGAACGGTTTGGACTCGTCGAAGGTGTCCAGGCAGTCCCGCATCATCTGTGCGATAGGCACCAGCTTGTCTTCTTCGGTGTCGTAGTTTTTGGTCCTGTTCATGTGGTCGGCGTGAGGATTGGCCACCATCACGACCTTGCCGGTACCGCGTATGGCGTCGAACTCCTTCTGGCCGTAAACGACGGTGTATCCGTGCTGCTCGAGGTAGTCCTGGCTGTTCGTGCTGTCCACTTTCGTATCTTCGAACTTAAGGAAGCCGGAACCTCCGATAAAATCGAACTTGGATGCCGGAATCTGTGTGGTGATAGTATGATACTCGTTTCTGTTCTTTACGTGAGCATAAAATGCAGCCGGAGTGGCGTGATTCAGTGGAACTGAAGAGAAGATGCCGACCTGATAGCCATAGTCGTCCTTAAGGTGCTGGGCTACGCTATAGACCGGATTATTATCCGGGTCCGTGCCAAGTCTGCCGTTCTCGGTCTTCGTGCCTGTCGCGATAGCGGTACCTGAGGCGGCCGAGTCGGTGATGATGCTGTTCGCCGAATAGGTGGTGCACATTCCCAGAACAGGGAACTGCGTGAACGAGAGCTGCGATCCGCCGAGCTTTCCGTCCAGATGCGACAGATACGACTCGGTTACGGATACCTGTGAGGCTCCCATACCGTCACCGATGAAAAGGAATACATACTTGGCCTGCGGCTTGCTGCCGGTGCAGGAACTGAATACTGCCAGCGAGAGCGCCAGCAGAGCATAGACAAGTTTATTTTTCATTGTATAAGGATTTTCTCTTGAATTCGGACATCGTCACCGCCGTGGCCACCGCCACGTTGAGCGATTCGGCGTGTGTGCCGGCCGCGAATGACGGAATCAAGAGCCTGGAAGTGCAGAGACTTGCGACCTGAGGGCTCACCCCGCGGGATTCATTACCCATAACCACCAGTCCGACAGGGGATTCGAGGGTAGTGTAGATATCTTCTCCGTCCAGGAATGTTCCGTGTACCGGAAGACCCTTCGCTGTGAACTGTCTGCAGAGCGCGGCCAGGTCGCAGTAATGCACGTGCTTTCTGAAGATAGCGCCCATCGAGCCCTGGACGACCTTGGGATTGAACTGGTCCACCGTGTCGGGCGAGGCGAAGATGCCGTCCACTCCGAACCAGTCGCATATTCGCATTATGGTACCCAGGTTCCCCGGATCCCGGACGCTGTCGAGCGCGAGGTAGAGGCCCCGGTCGCTGATGCTGATTTCGCGCTCCGGCATTGGCATTCTGAGGACGGCCAATACCGGGGAAGGGGAGTCGAGGGCGGAGATGCGGCTCATCTGCTCCTCGCCTATCTCGTCCTTCCTGTACAGGGAGACGACCTCGAAGCCGTTCTCCACGGCCTCGGAGTACATCTTCTGGCCTTCGACGACGAACTGGCCCGTCTGGTCACGGAATTTCTTTTGGGAAAGCGAGCGTATGTGCTTTATTTCTGAAGAAGACAATTTGATCATAGCCTGATACAAATATACTCAAATAATTGTTAAATTTGTCCGGTTATGCTGATAAAAAAGCCTTCGATAGTCTCTGCCGCAGGTGCCGTTCTTCTGGCACTCCTGATCTCTTCGTGCAGTACCACGCGTGCCCTCAGGGAGGACGAGATAAGGCTTAACAGTAACAGCATAGTCATCACGAACGACGCTAAGTTCCCCTCGCACAGCCTGTCGGCCTACCTCAAGCAGCAGCCTAACCATTCTCTGTTCGGATTCAAGCCCTTCCTGTATATGTACAACTGGTCCGGAGGCTCCGACAAGGGCCTGAACAAGCTGTGGAAGAGCTTGGGCGAGGCACCTGTCATCTATGACCAGAACCAGGTGGAGCGCTCGGAAAGCAGCATAGTCAGCCGGTTGAACGCGCTGGGATATTTCGATTCCACTGTGGAGAGCGAGCTCAGACTCAAGGACCAAGAGGCTGACGTGACCTATTATGTGACGCTCGGAAGAAGATACATCATCGACAGCGTCGCTTTCAGTCTCCCGGCATATCGTCCTGACTTTGAGGAGGATTTCTACGCCGACACTGCCAATGTCCTGACACGTAGAGGAGAATATCTTTCCGAGGATATGCTTAACTCTGAAGTGAGCAGAAGCGTATCCGCGCTCAGGGAAAAGGGATATTTCGCACTGGACAAGGCCGCCTACAGTTTCGTGGCGGATACTCTCGCGGGCGACGGCAGGGTAAGGCTCGAGTACATAATAAAGGAGGGTGACCAGAGGATTACGAGAGCAAAAATCGGCAGCGTGAACATCAGCTTCCCGGAGAACCTGAATGTGAGGGAGTCCGTGCTGAAGGGCGTCAACCTCATCAGGCCGGGGGATACCTACAGCGAGTCCGGGGTGAGCTACACCTATCTTCGCTTCTCCTCTCTGAAAATATTCAACACCGTGGGCATAGATATGCATCAGGCGTCCGACCAGACGGTGGACTGTGACATAACCCTTACCAAATCCAAGCCTCAGGGACTCAAGACGAATCTGGAGGTGTCCACCAACTCTTCGGGACTGATAGGCATATCGCCTCAGCTGAATTTCTATCACAAGAACATATTCCACGGCGGTGAATGGCTCAATGTCGGATTCGTGGGCAATTTCCAGTTTATGCCAAATGAGGACATTTCGTCCAATGAGTTCGGTACCTCGCTCAGCCTGAGTTTCCCTCAGTTCCTGGGCCTGGGATACAAATTCTTCAAGGGCCCTTCCATTCCGCGAACTGAGATCAACGCCTCGTTCAACTACCAGAACCGCCCGGAATACACGAGAAACCTTTTCTCGACCTCGTTCGGCTATACCGGAACCATCAGGAACCGCTTCTATTACCAGTTCTACCCGTTCCGTCTGAACTACGTGCGGCTTTTCAACCTCACGGACGAATTCAGCGAGCGTCTGGACAAGAACCCGTTTATGCGCTATTCCTATCAGGATCACTGCGATATGGGCATTTCGGCCACCTTCTTCTACAACAGCAGTGCCGACCTGGTGCCGAAGACGGACTATCACTCCGCCCGGCTCGCCATAGATATGTCCGGTAACCTCGTGAGTCTGTTCAACGGCCTTCTGAAGGCCAATGACGGCGGCGAGAAACTGCTTCTCAACACCCCTTATTCGCAGTATGCCCGTGTGGAAGCCATCTATGCCAAGGCTATACGCTTCGGCCACAATGATGCCCATAGCCTGGCGGTGCGACTGCTTGGCGGTGTCGGCATCGCCTATGGCAATTCCAACTCGCTACCTTATGAAAAACAGTTCTACTGTGGCGGTGCGAGCAGTATGCGCGGCTGGCAGGCCCGTTCGCTTGGCCCGGGAGCGTCTCCAATGGATGACACTTTCAGCATTCCGAGCCAGACGGGTGACTACAAGCTGGAGGCGGATGTGGAATACCGGTTTCCGCTATTCTCCAAGCTTGAGGGTGCGCTGTTCACGGAGGTGGGCAATGTGTGGAAGAAGGAGGACGGCATAACGCTGCAGGACCTGGCTGCGGACTGGGGACTTGGCCTGCGTGTGAATCTGGATTTCCTCGTGCTGCGCGTCGATCTGGGAATAAAGCTCAGGGACCCGTCCGTGGAAGAATACGGCGGCTGGCTGTCACCTGTGTCCGCCATCAGGAACAAGGGTGCGGCGCTGCATTTCGGTGTGGGTTACCCATTCTAGTCTTTTTTTGTATAGTATTTGGGCCAGCAGGCCTGCAGATAGGCCTTCAGCCTGTCCTCGTGGGCATTGGCCTGAGGCTTGTAGAATACTTTCCCCTTAAGTTCGTCAGGCATAAATTCCTGGTCCACGAAATGGCCCGGGAAATCGTGCGCGTATAGGTAATTGTCTGAGTATCCGAGGCTTTTCATAAGCGAGGTCGGCGCGTTCCTGAGGTGCAGCGGCACGGAAGGGGAGTCATCCTGCGCCACGGCTTCCATAGCGCTGTCCACCGCCATATATGCAGAATTGCTCTTGGGCGAGGAAGCGAGGTATATCGTGCATTCAGACAGTGGGATACGTGCTTCGGGCATACCGATGTTCTGGCAGATGCGAAAGCAGGCGTCCGCTATCAGCAGGGCGTTCGGATTGGCCAGTCCTATGTCTTCGGCGGCGCTGATGCACAGGCGGCGCGCTATGAAGAGCGGATCTTCCCCTCCGGAGAGCATTCTGGACAGGTAATAGACGGCCGCGTTAGGGTCGGACCCTCGCACGCTCTTGATAAATGCCGAGATGATGTCGTAATGCATCTCTCCGCCCTTGTCGTAGATGGCGATGTTCTGCTGCAGGCATTCGCTCACGGCCTTGTCGTCTATCACGATGGGACCGCCCTTGGCCTGCAGGGAATCGACCGCGATCTCCAGAATGTTGAGCAGCTTGCGTCCGTCTCCGCCGCTGTAGCGCAGCAGGGCGCCATTCTCTTTTATCTGTATGTCCTTCTCCTTGAGCAGTACGTCGGTCGTGAGGGCCCTGTGCAGAAGGGTCTGAAGGTCATCGCTATCCAGCGATTTGAGCACATATACCTGGCAGCGTGACAGGAGCGGGGTGATGACTTCGAACGAAGGGTTCTCAGTGGTGGCTCCGACCAGGGTGAATATTCCTTTCTCCACGGCACCGAGCAGAGCATCCTGCTGGCCCTTGTTGAAGCGGTGGATCTCGTCTATGAATAGGATGGGGGAGGTCCCTTTGGAGAAGATGGAATTGGCCCTGGCCTTGTCTATTATGTCCCTGACTTCCTTCACGCCGGAATTGATGGCGGAGAGGGTGTAGAATTCGCGGCCGAGGGAGTTGGCGATTATGTGCGCGAGGGTGGTTTTACCTACGCCGGGAGGGCCCCAGAGGATGAAAGAGGAGATGTTTCCGCTTTCTATCATATTGCGGAGCACGCAGCCTTTTCCCACCAGATGCTTCTGGCCCACGTAGTCATCCAGACTTTCGGGACGCATTCTTTCGGGGAGAGGGGGTAAAACTGTATTATTTGCCATAATTGTCTTCAAAAATACTCGTTTTTTATCCAAATCGCAAATAAATGACTAACTTAGAAGTCGTGTACTTATGAACGTTAAACAGCCAATACTTTCTCTGGCATTTCTGTGCCTGTACCTCTGCAGCGCTTCGGCCCGGCAGAATGGTCTCGACATTACCAGGATAGGGGAGACCAGCTCGTTCAAGGGGCACAGCATATCCGTTCTCACCACCAACGACAGGAGGGAGAACTCCTTTCTTAGATTCACGGCGACTCTGGACACCTACGGGATGCTGTCCGACAGGACCACTAAGCCCGGCGTGAAGGCCTCGGTCACCTATAACACCATAGTCAGGAACGGCTCCATTAACGAGGACATAGTCTATATCGTCTATCTGGGCGCCGGAGGGGTCACCGGATATCTGAAGGATTACTATAAGGAAAGCGTCAGGAACCACGGCGTCATACTGGGGATAGCTCCTAACGTGGGCGGAATGGTGGCTTTCCGCGGGACGAACATAGAGCTGGGGCTGGATTTCACGGCCGAGGTGGCCCTGCAGCTGCGCAGGATGGAGGAGACTTCGTCCGGCAGACTTGGCCTTTCGTGGTATGCCAACGGGCTCTTGCGCGCGCTTATACCGCAGGTAAGCATATATTACAGGTTCTGATGAAAAGATGGGCGTGCATAGCGGTTCTGCTTCTGGGTGTCTGCCTGACCTCCAGCGGGCGCGCGCGTTTCAGCGGGGGAGTCAGCTGGGGGTATTCGCCTCAGATCTACAAGGCCCAGGTCTTCTCGTACATCCCGAACCGTATAGGCTACCGCATCAACGAGCGTGCGGGAGCGTTCAATTATTACAGCAACGCCTATCTGGATGCGGATGCGGGCGTGGACCTCTGGAACAGGGCGTCGTTCCACCTCAAGACGGGTTATCGCGGGCTGGGCTATAACTATGACATCGTTCCACTGCTGCTCGAGAGCAGGTTCTATTTCAGAGACTATTATACGGGAGGGGCTTTCGTGGCCCTGGAGGCCGGCACCGCCCTTCACGAATGGAATTTTGATGACGGCATAATACTGATCAGGACCGCCCTGGGTTACAGGGAGCAGCTGTACAGGGACCTGTCAGTGGATTTCTTGTTCCACATACAGGCGGCGAATCTGCATCCTCTCCCTATAGACAAATATGAGGGCGTGATTCCGCGCCCTCAGGTATCTTTTTCCGCAGTGGGTTATCTCCAGATCGGATTTGGTGTAGGCATCAGCTTCTAGAGCTGGATGAACAGGTACACCATATAGGCGACCTCGAAAAGCAGCATTATGATGCCGGCCGGTCTGCTGATCTGCTGTTTTCTGGATGCAAATGCGAACACGAACAGCGACAGTGCTCCGATCATCAACGCCGCCAGATCCACATAGTTCACAGAAGAAGTCTCCATAGGGGTGATGAGGCCCGCCACGCCGAGTATGAGGAGGATGTTGAATACGTTGCTGCCGACGATGTTGCCGAGGGCCAGCTGGCCTTTCTTCTTGGCAGCGGCGACCACGCAGGTCATAAGTTCCGGAAGGGAAGTGCCCACCGCGAGGATGGTTACGGCGATGAACTTCTCGCTGGCACCGAGTGCGTGAGCGATGTCCACGGCGCTGTTTACGAACATCTTGCCTCCCAGAATGAGGCCCGCGAGTCCGGCGACTATCATCAGGCATGAGATAGCTATCCCGTAGGTTTTTCCCGTGCCTTCTTCTTCTGTGGTGTCTTCCTGTTTGCCGGCCTTGAGGTTATAGGCGACGTACAGGGCGAAGATTATAAGGAATATGGCTGCATCGATCCTGTTGAGGGTGCCTTTCAGAACCACCAGGCTGAAGAACAGCGAGACTCCCAGCAGTATGGGCAGGTCCACGGTCTTGTTATGTTTGGTGACGCTTATCGGGATCAGGACGGCGGTAAGGCCCAGGATAAGAAGCACGTTGAAGATGTTCGATCCTATCACATTGCCCAGGGCGATGGCGGACGAGCCTTCCAAAGCGCCGGTGACGCTGACTACAAGTTCAGGACAGGAGGTGCCGAAGCCCACGATGACAATTCCGATGACGAAATCGCTGATTCCTATCTTTTTGGCCACGCTGGATGCGCCATCTACCAGAATATCAGACCCATAGACTACCATTGCGAGTCCGACGAGAAGTAAAATTACAGTAAGTAACATATTTAGTTCTTTTTCTACTTTCTTATTAATTTACAGACATTTTCGACGTGCTGGGTGTGCGGGAACATATCCACGGGCTGCACGTCAGTGATCCGGTATTTCGCGCCAAGTATTTCCAGGTCGCGGGCCTGCGAAGCCGGGTTGCAGGACACATATACGATGCGCTGCGGCGCGGCGTTCAGAATCACCTTGGCCACGTCCGGATGGATTCCGGCTCTCGGCGGGTCAAGAATTATCACGTCCGGTCTTCCGTGCTCCGCGATGAACCCGTCCGTCAGGATGTCCTTCATATCACCGGCGAAGAATTCGCAGTTCGTGATGCCGTTGGCCGCGGCATTGGCCTTCGCGTCCTCTATGGCCTCCGGAACGTATTCTATGCCAATCACCTTGCTCGCCCGGGCTGCCACGAACTGGGCGATGGTGCCGGTGCCGGTGTAGAGGTCATAAACGACCTCGCCGCCTGTAAGAGAGGCGAATTCGCGCGCTACTTTGTACAGATTGTACGCCTGCGGCGCATTGGTCTGGTAGAATGATTTCGGGCCAATCTTGAAACGCAGGTTCTCCATCTTCTCGTAGATGGCGTCTTCCCCCTTGTAGAGGATGCATTCCTGGTCGGAGATGGAGTCGTTGACCTTGGCGTTGATTATGTAATAGAGGGAGGTGATCTGCGGGAAGGCGTCCGATATGGCGTCCAGCATAGCCTTGCGGCCCTTGAAATCTCTGCCGAAGCAGATGATGAGCATCACCTGGCCGTCTTCGGTCGTGCGGATGAACATATTCCTGAGTACGCCGTTGTTCTCGCGGAAATTGTAGAATGGGATGTCATGCTCCAGGGCGTATGACTTGATGAACAGGCGGATGGCGTTCGAAGGCTCCTTCTGGAGGTGGCACCATCTGATGTCCAGCACCTTGTCGAAGTATTTGCCCACGTGGAAGCCCAGGCCGCAGAGGTCCTTGTCGGAGAGGGCCTCCGGCTCTTCATTGGCCTGTATCCATCTGCGCGACGAGGCGCTGTATTCCAGTTTGTTGCGGTATTCGCGGGTCTTCTCGGAGCCTATTGCCGGCTTGATTTCGGGCACGTCGAGGTGTCCTATTCTTACCAGCTGGTCATAGACCTGGCGGGTCTTGGCCTCGAGCTGCATTTCGTAGGGGAGATGCTGCCATTTGCAGCCGCCGCATACTCCGAAATGTTCGCAGAACGGCTCCAGACGGTGTTCCGATGGCTTTACGATCCGCTCCACGCGGCCTTCGAGGTAATTTTTCTTGCGTTTGGTGACGAGAACGTCCACTATGTCTCCCGGCACGGCGTATTCCACGAAGAGCACTCTGGGAGTGGCGGTCTCGGGCTCGGTGGGGAGCTTGGCGTGCGCTATGGCCTTGCCTTCAGCGGCGACGCCCTCTATGGTGATATTTTGAAGTACGAGTCTGTCTTTCATACTGTTAACTTTCTTTGTCTACGGTGACTCTGGACGAGGCGAAGCGGAATCCGCGGGCTTGTGCGTCATCATATACATTCTTGTAGAATGAATGGTAAACATCCCAGTAATCTTCCGATTTTACCCAAAGCTTCACTACGAATTCCACCGCGTCTTTGTTTATGCTGTTTATGGCAACAAAGGATTTTGTTACTCGTTTATCTTTGGCTATCAGGCTGTTGACCTCGGCTATAAAGTCATCCGAAGAAGTTCCGTGGGCGAGAGGGAGAAGGAAATCCACACGGCGGGAGGGGAGTAGGGAGTAGTTGTTGATGTTCCCCGAAGACAGCGCTCCGTTCGGGATTATGATGACCCTGTTGTCAGTGGTGGTAAGCTTGGTGGATACCATATTCACTTCGCACACCGTGCCGCTGTATCCCTGTGCCTCGATGAAGTCTCCGACCTTGAATGGCTTGAATATCAGCAGCATAATGCCTCCCGCAAAGTTCTGCAGGGTGCCGCTGAGCGCCATGCCGATGGCCATACCTCCGGCGGCCAGCAGGGCAGCCAGCGAGGTGGTGTTGATGCCGAGCGTGCCTATGCACAGGGTGATGACCAGGACGGTCAGGACCACGGACACCAGCGAAGTGGTGAAGCTGGCGATGGTCTTGTCGGTGTTCTTGCGTTCGAAATTGCGATTCAGGCCTTTCTTGACGCGTCCTATCAGCCAGATGCCGATAATGTAGATCGCCAGTGCGGCTATGACCTTAAGGCCGAAATCCAGGGCTCCGTGAAGCAGCTGGTTCAGGGCCTGCTGCGGGTCCTCCTTCAGAATGCTTACGAATGCCTGCGATGCCGCGTGAAGGGAATCGGCTTTCTCGGCCAGTTCCGCCTCCGTCAGTCCCGGAATCTGCTGTAGTGGTAGATGTATCATTATTAACTAGTTGCCGTTGTGTGTTGTGCTGATGTATAATCTTACAGCCCTTTTCTTGGGCGTCACAAAGATAATAATTGGATGATTACAAATCAAAGTGTTTTTCTAATTTAGGTATCTCGGGCCTAGTCCTCAAACAAATATTTTAATGAAGTCCAGGTGTGGAACTTTTCGGCCATTTATGACCACACCTGGATTAACGGGTATTGCCTGTCACGATGGTCTGTCAGAGCAGAGGCTTTTCTGCGCTGTCGCTTCGCGACCCTACACGGGCAAACGCTCCGAAAAGCCTCCGCTCCGCCAGAATACACACATTAGCAACAAGCCGTCCACGAAGGCACATACCCGGGCCACATCCCCAAGCCGATTCTCCTATCCAAAACTAATGTCTGTGCGGAATTGCTGTCAATGCATTGCCTAAATCGCACACAGTACGGTGAATTCTAGCTGGAAGGCGTTATATTTCTCCACAAGACTTCGTGTTTAATCGCAAAACAAAAACTCAATCCCGATTAACTGCAAAATTTGAAATTAGCGGGAGCGCTTATCGGCTTCACATAGCGTTCTATGTCACTTTGGCGCTCCCGAACCCTTTTTTGAAAGCGGGTGCGGGAACGCTAGATGCCCCTACAGTGCATTCTATGGCACATCAGCGCTCCCGTTGATTTCGCACCTTTATCACCGGAAAATCCGAAAGGGTGCGGATTTGAGCATTTCCGCACCCTTTCGCGCAGAAAGACGCCAATATATTAGAATTTTAAAGCTAGCGTATATTCTGAAGTCCAATTTATGAACAGGGAAGGTTAAATATCAGACGTGCGAAGCAGGAGTCAGCCAAACAATACTTATTCATGTGAAGCGACAAAAAAAGAGCTATTGGCTGGTCAAAGTGGAGACATAGCTATGACCTCTCCCTGCAATTCCAATAACTCTATTTCTGCGGCAAAGCTACTGAAAAATTGATACGGAGATGCGATTAAGTAATATAAGTTTCGCAAGTACCGCAAAATGCTATATATTAATAATTATTATTACTTGCGAAACTTGAGTTAAGTAAAAATAACACGATGATAAGGATTTACAAATCTGTCGGTCGCATTTATGATTCGTCAGACATTAAGAATCAGTTTTCATTAAGGAATTATGTGACAAGTCATTATAGTGCCGTTGAATTGCCGGAAAACTGGATGAATTTATGTGTAAATATGGTATAGAGGCATCTTGACCATTTGTTATACAATTTATATTATGTTAACTTGCGTATTGTGAGCGTCCCCTTTCTGGAGTATAGACTCCGTGAGAAGTCGGAATTCTGAAAATAATTGTTACATTTACGGGTAACTGCAAATTCAGACAATAATAACCTTACATAATATGTTGTTCAAAAGAAAACCTATCAGCACTGCAGCTCTGGCATCGCTCCTGATCATCACGAGCCTTCACAGCTGCAAAGTCGATGACCGGTATTCGTTCGACAAGATTAAGAACCTTGATACCGAAGTCACGCTGTTCGAAAACGGAATTTCGATTCCTCTTGTCCAGAACACGGCCAAGATTTCGGTTGACTCCATTCTCCGGCTCACCGGAATAGACACAACAGCTTTCGGTGAATATCTCAAGGTCGGCGACAACGGAAACTATTTCCTCAATTACGAGAACAAGTTTTCGCTCACGGACGCCATCAAGGACCTGGATCTTCAGAATGTGGTTGATATTGACGCTGTAAGTTACAATCAGTCAGTATCTTACAATATCGGCTCGCTCGATGCTTCCTCGCTCTCTACCGAGGAGAAAAACTATTCCTACAGCGAGAAGATGATGGATTTCTCCTTCGATATCGCTGATTTTCAGCCAACTGGGCAGCAAAGTACTATTTTTACCCAGTCCGAGATCAAAAACGCAGCCACATTGGCCCAGAAGGCAGGTTTGAGCTCCGTCACCCTGCCGGGAACCACCCTTCCGTTCTCGTCTGACGACAGCGCCGTGGTGTCCGGAGTCGAGTTTTCTGCCCATATCCAGAGCGTGGAGACCATCTATCTCAAGTCCGGTTCGGCCATTAAGGTAGATATCAGCATCCCGGGGTGCATCTTCACCTCCGGCGAGATAACCCCTGACGTGAAGGTTGAACTCGGCGACCTGCTCACCTTCAAGGGAGGTTCTACCCTTTTGGACTGCTCGTCTCTCGTGCTTGGCCCGGCCAATTCCTACAAGGCGTCAGGAATTTTCGATGTGGCGTCACTCAACGGCGCGAAAATCGCTCAGGATAAGAATATTGCACTCACCGGAAGTATAAAGTGTTCCGACCTTCAGACTTCCGTGTCTGCCGCTTCCGCAGTGACCGGGGATATCGCCGTCAACGTGGAGATTTCATTCGTGGATTTCGAACTTGACAGCGCCTACGGCCAGATAGTCGGATTCTCTTATGATATTGACGATGAGAACGAGACGATTTCTTATGATCTTTCCGATGACATAGGCAATTTTGGAACATTCACCGTCATACCGAAAGGCTCTCCTGCCTTGACGCTTGTCATCGATATTCCTGAAATTGAAGGCGTGAAGATAACTTCAGAAGACGGAATCCTGGTGAACGTTCCTTCATTCATCAGGTTCGGCACGGTGCCGTCAGGACTCGTGTATGACGAAGAAGCCAGCACGCTTGTAGTCTCTGACATAAAGAAGGCCACATATTTGATCCCTATAAGCAAATTCGTCATCACGCCGAAAAAATCCGGAGACAAGTATGTGTTCGAGGACACATACAGTGTGGAAGGCAGTGCCGGGCTTCCGGACGGCAGGTACGATATCGCCAAGCTCCTTCCCGCCTCAGGCAAGGATATGTCCGTGAACGCCACCATCCCGGCCATCGAGGCACAGAGCATACAGCTTGACGAATTGGCTATAGATATAGATGAACAGGCTGATATTGAACTGATTGGCGCGACTGACATCCCGGAGATGGTAAAGGGCCTCGGTATCGTCAATCTGGATGCCGTCAAGGCGCAGCTCGACATCGATCTTCAGAATTTGCCGGACATCGGCGAAGGCCAGTACACGGTCGAACTGAGGGTGCGGATGCCGGACTTCATCAATCCGTCAAGTTTCCAGGTCTACGGACAGATCGTGGACGGCAAATATTCGAACAGCGTTGACATAAAGAATCTTGATTTCAGCGATCTTGACCTTGAGTCTCTTCGCGCCGACGGATCCTCGATAGTCGGCAAGGTCAAAATCACCGGAAAAGTGATGGCCGAGGACCCTACCGTGGACGTTTCGACTCTGACGGGCGACGTCACGGGTGAAGTATGCATCAGGATATCCGGAGCCGATGGCAAGATCAAGGTCAGGGACCTCACGGCGCAGGTGGACTACCAGATAGACAGCACGATGACCGTTCCGTTCTTCACGCTGCCTGACGTTCTCGCCGATGCCAATCTTGACCTCCCGGATGCAACGCTTGTCGCGGAGGTCACTTCGAACCTGGCTATTCCTATTAGCGCGCAGCTCGATCTCAATGACGGGATGTACAGCTTCCCGATCAAGTTCCCTTACTGCGAGGATCCGGCGCAGAGCCTGATTGAGGCCAATGAGTTTAGCATAGACCTTAACCAGCTGATAACCAGCGGAAAGGAGGAACTGCCAGTGGTATTCAACCTGAATGTCTCTCCTGATAAGGACACGCATATCTTCACCGATGCCGAGTATGAGATGGATGTGAACCTCACGATGAACGTCCCTGTACAGTTCGGCGAGGAATTCACTATGAATTATGCGGATACTCTGGATCTCGGAGATGACGCCGCCACGCTGAGGGAAGTGCTCAGTCAGTCTGAAATCCAGCTCTACGGCAAGGTGGAAAGCACCCTTCCGTACAGGGTATCAGTCAATCTCGAACTTCTCAAATATGATTCCGCATCAGGCACCTATTCTGTCATAGAGACCGAAGAGCCGATCGCATCCATCATCACGGAGCCGGAAACCACAGGCGACATAGCTCTGGTAATCAAGTCCATTCCCGAAGAAGAACTCGAAGGCCTCAGCCACCTGAGGTTCAGTTTCGATCTCGGGGCGAACGGGGCCGTCCTCAACGAAGACAGCTTCATCCTGTTCCACGGACTTGGCATCAAGGCTCCTCAAGGTATCACCGTTAACATTGGCAAGGAATAATGAAAAGTCTCAATATAAAAACCATAGCGCTTCTCTCGGTCGCAGTTCTGGCCGGGACTGAAGCCAAGGCACAGAGCCAGAGCACATATTTTCTGGACAATTACTCGTACAACTACAGGCTCAATCCGGCCATAATGGCGGAAAGGAGCTTTCTGGGGGTGGGTGTCGGCACCGTTGACCTCACCGCGGGCAGCAATCTGGGACTTTCATCCCTGCTTTTCCCTTCATCTGACGGAACCCGCCTGGTGACCGGCCTTAACGGAAGCGTGTCTTCCGAGGAGTTCCTATCGGGTATCAAGGATGTGAACGACATCTCTACCGGATTGAATTACAATATCTTCAGCATCGGCGTCCGCAAGGAGAAAACTATGACTACGGTCGAACTGAACTTCAGGACCGCCGCCAATGCCAATATCTCCGGAGACCTTTTCAGGCTACTTAAGAACGGCACTGCGGAGAATTACGCCTATGACCTGTCATCCACGAGCGTGAATCTGAATGCCTACCTGGAGCTTGCCTTCGGACGCAGCCGCATCAACGAGGAAAACACCCTCGGATGGGGCTACAGGCTCAAGGGCCTGCTCGGGCTTGCCGGCGGACAGGTGAACTTCAACGACACTCAGATAGCCGCGAACCCCGATTACATTGGCATCAATGCCAATGCCACAGGTCGTCTGGCCGCCCCTCTGGTGAAGTTCAAGGTGGATGACAAGGGCACGGTCACCGGTCTGGAGGCTGATGAAACCAGCACATCGCCTGCAGGCTACGGCGCAGCGCTCGATGCCGGCATCGTGTGGAAACCAATTGAGGGACTGAGTCTTACGGCTGGCGTCACAGACCTTGGCCTGGTCAGTTGGAGATACAACCTTCTGGCTGAGACAAACGGGGAAATCGCCTACACGGGTTGCGATCTCAGCGAAGACGAGGTCAATGTTTCGGAAGAATTCGAGAAGATAGGCGAAGAATTTACGGAGCTGGCCAATCTCAAAGCCAAGGACGGCTCTGAAAGCGAACTCAGTATGCTGCCGTTCACGGTCAATTTGGGTGCGCGCTATCAGATGCCTTTCGCCAAATGCATCAGCGTAGGAGCGCTCGCCACATACAGGAATGCGGTGAATCCGTATATCGACGCCAGGCTCGGTGCGACACTGTCGCCATGCAAATGGTTCAGCCTTACCGGAAACTACGGTCTGAGTTCATACGGAGCCGTTTGCGGCGGTGCGATGAGCGTCTCACTGTTCTTCCTCAACCTCTTCGTGGCTGTAGACGGATACAGCGGCCCGATTGGCCTGTATGAAGGTTCGATCCCTTATCCTGTAGATAAATTTAACTTCCGCGTAAACTGCGGTCTTACGCTACAGTTCGGGAAGAGTTTTTCTAAATAACAGAGAACTGTCTCCGTAGGAAAGGAAGCGGAATTCGTGTGACAGCGCGTAATCGTAAATCTTGCGCCAATCTTCTCCCACAAAGGCCGCTACGAGCAAAATAAGGGTGCTCTCGCTTTGATGAAAGTTAGTGATGAGCATATCCACCAGACGGAACTTGAAGGTAGGTACGATGATTATTCTAGTGCCTACCTTTATTTCATCCAGGCCATTGGCATTAAGATAATCGACGATGCCCTGGAGGGCCTGTTCGGTCGTGTACGGGTATTCGCGCTCATAAGGGGCCCATTGGCATACATCCTCGGGACGGCCCTTCTCGATGCACGACACGCCCACGTAGTAGAGCGATTCGAGCGTGCGCACAGATGTAGTTCCGACAGCTACAAGAGGTGTTTTTTTCGCGATAAGTTCCTCTATAAGGGCTTTTTTAACCACAAATGGCTCTCTGTGCATAGGGTGCTGCGCCACATCCGAGGTCTTTACAGGCAGGAAAGTGCCGGCGCCCACGTGCAGGCAGACGTTGCGCATCTGCACGCCATTATCCTTTAACGACTGAAGTACTCTGTCTGAGAAATGAAGACCAGCGGTAGGAGCGGCTACGGAGCCTCTTATATGGGCATAAACAGTCTGATAGCGTTCCAGGTCTATAGCCTCCGTCTGACGGTTCAGATACGGAGGAATAGGGATATTTCCGCAGATATCCAGCACGTTCGAGAACGGAATGCCGGTCTGCCAACTGAATTCCACCGTTCCGGTCTGTCCATCGCGGTTTATGAGCTTAGCTTTCAAGCCAATGCTGTCCATCTCCTGGCTGACTATGCCCTCCGGTACGAGATAGGAGAGAATATCGTCCTTCCAGCGCTTGGAATTGCCGATAACGCACTGCCAAGAGCATTTCTGGGTAGAAGAGAAAGCCTGAGCATAATCAGCCGGCTCTACAGGCTGAAGGCAAAATATCTCAATATGAGCACCGCTGTCACGCTTAAAATGAAGTCTGGCTGGAACGACCTTAGTGTCGTTAAACACCATAAGAGAATGCTCCGGGATGAGTTCCGGGACGTTTCTAAAGTGTTTTTCGTCGATATTGCCGTCTTTATAGATGAGCAATTTTGACGAATCGCGCTCTGCGAGCGGATATTTCGCGATTCTCTCGTCGGTGAGAGGATAACTGTAATCTTCTATATGAATGGAAGGAATCATTTTCGTCTAAAATTTTAGCGTGCAAATATACAAAGAATTGCGCACTGTTAGAATTTTCCACTTGTGAACATAAATCGAAAAGTAAAATCCAATTTTGTAAATAGCGAAGCGAGG
>CAVFXO010000060.1:0-10402 GCA_963626825.1 bacterium
TGATAAGGCTATCGAGACGGCCGGACGGTTTTTCGGGCCATCGGGCTTAAACTTAAACATAACTTCGATTTTCAATGACCTCACCTGGAGTATTGGCTAATTTCGTGTAAAGTGACTAAATTTGTCGTATGACTGAAGCTGATATCGACCGGTATGTGGAGTCTGTCGGCGGGAAAATGGTCGATAAATGGTCGATAAATGGTCGATAAAGCCGGTTATGGCTGAAAAATTGGCCGATAAAACAGAACATATGAAATACGATTTTGATAAGATAGTTGACCGTCGGGGGACGAACTGCGTGAAGTGGGATTCAACTCCGGAGGGGGTGCTGCCGATGTGGGTGGCCGATATGGATTTCGAGACGGCTCCGGTCATCGTGGATGCGCTGAAAAAGCGTATGGAGCACGTCGTGTTCGGTTACACCCGGGTGCCGGACGAGTATTACGGGGCGATAGACTCCTGGTTCAGCAGAAGGCACCATTGGCATATAGACAGGGAGCAGGTGATCTACACGACAGGTGTGGTGCCGGCGCTTTCGGCCGTGATCAAGGCTCTGACCCGGCCTGGCGAGAAGGTGCTTTTCCAGACGCCTGTCTATAACTGCTTCTTCTCATCGGTCAGGAACAACGGCTGCGAGATAGTGGAATCGCCGCTCATCAGGCCGAGAGAGATGTACTGGATGGATTTCGACGACCTGGAGCGCAAACTCGCTGATCCTCAGGTGCGTCTGATGGTGCTTTGCAACCCTCACAACCCCGTGGGCCGCGTGTGGCGGAAGGAAGAACTGACCAAGCTCGATGCCATCTGCAAGCGTCACGGCGTGCGCGTGATCTCGGACGAGATTCACTGCGAACTCGTGATGCCCGGATGTGAATATACCCCCTATGCGCTGGTGGATCCGACCTGCATAAGCCTGGTGTCTCCGTCCAAGGCCTTCAACATAGCTGGCCTTCAGATCGCTAATGTCATCTGCCCGGACGAACAGACCAAATCTCTTATAGACAGGGCGATAAATGTCAACGAAGTGTGCGACGTGAACCCGTTCGGGGTGATCGCGCTCATCACCGCGTACAACGAAGCGGAGGACTGGCTGGATGAACTGAACCGGTATATTTACCAGAATTATCTGTATATGCTGGATTTCAGCTGGAGAAATCTGCCCAAATACCCTATCCAGCTGCTCGAGGGCACATATCTGGAGTGGATGGACTGCACCCGGAGCGGGCTGTCATCTGCTGAGCTGTGTGCCGCTCTCCAGAAGGAGGCGCACCTGCGTCTTAATCCCGGAAGTATGTACGGGGCTGACGGTGAAGGCTTTGTGAGATGGAACCTGGCCTGCCCGAGGGCGCTTCTGAAGGATGGCCTCGACAGGTTTGCCCGTTACGTGTTCAATGTCTAGAACCTTCCAGAGCGAAAGGTTGCTCTCCCTTATCCGTGACGGGGAACCCATATCCCTGTCGCAGAGGCTTTCACTCACGGCCCGGCTTGCATTCCCGGCCATAATCGCGCAGATGTCGTCCATCGTGATGCAGTACATCGACGCAGCGATGGTCGGAAGTCTGGGCGCGGAGCCTTCTGCCTCGATCGGACTGGTATCCACGACCACCTGGCTCTTCTCCGGGCTGTGCTCGGCCGTGGTGGCCGGTTTCTCAGTGCAGGTGGCCCATTATATCGGGGCCAATGAATTCCGCTCCGCGCGCGACGTGCTCCGCCAGGCGTTCTCGTTCACTCTGCTTTTCAGCGTGGCGCTTTCGCTGACCGGAGTCCTGATAAGCGGGCGTCTTCCCGTCTGGCTGGGCGGCGACGCATCCATACAGAAGGGTGCGAGCGATTATTTCAGAATATATTCGCTGTTCCTGCCCGTGATGCAGATGTACTATCTGTCCAGCAGTATGTTGCGATACAGCGGCAATATGCGCATCCCCAGCGCGATGGGTATGCTGATGTGCCTTCTGGACGTGGTATTCAACTTCTTCCTGATCTTTCCTTCCAGACCAATCACGCTGTTCGGCGTTCAGTGCACCCTTCCGGGAGCCGGGCTTGGCGTGCGGGGCGCCGCACTCGGAACCGGAGCTGCGATCTGCGTGGTGGCTGTGGTGCTGCTGATTTATCTGGTGCGTTCTTCGAAAACGCTGCGGCTGGTCGGCGAGCGGGGCAGTTTCGTCCCTACGGAGCCGGTCATAAGGCGCTCGATCCGGATTGGCCTGCCGATGGGGCTCGAGCATCTGCTGCTGTGCGGGGCGCAGATTATATCCACGGTCATAGTCGCCCCTCTGGGGGTGGTCGCCATTGCTGCCAATTCCCTCGCGGTGACGGCCGAGAGCTTGTGCTATATGCCGGGCTACGGCGTGGCCGATGCCGCTACGACGCTGGTGGGACAGAGCCTGGGCGCGAAGCGGCCGCCATTGGCCCGAAACTTCGCCCATATCACGGTGGGGACGGGTATGCTGGTGATGACGCTGATGGGCGTGATTATGTATATCTTTGCTCCGCAGATCATAGGGATGATGACCCCGGTCGAGGAGATACGTTCGCTTGGCGTTAGCGTGCTTAGGATAGAGGCGTTTGCCGAGCCGATGTTCGCGGCGAGCATAGTGGCTTACAATGTCTTCGTGGGGGCTGCGGACACATTGGCCCCGTGCCTTATGAATCTGGCGAGTATGTGGGGAGTGCGGCTGACGCTGGCCGCCGTGCTGGCGCCGGTCCTGGGCCTGAAGGGCGTGTGGATAGCGATGTGCGTGGAACTGTGTTTCCGCGGAGTGATATTTTTAGTTAGACTATTTAGAGAAAAATGGCTTAAACGATATGAAAGTAATTAAAAACCAGGAATTTGGCGGGGAGCGGCCGCTGTTCGGTTCGAAAGATCTCAGGCTGGAGGATGTGATTATCCGCGCCGGGGAGTCCGCCATAAAGGAATGTAGCGGGATAGAGGCTGTCAGGTGCAGGTTCGAGGGGAATTATCCGTTCTGGCACGTGCACGGATTCACGATAGAGGACTGTTATTTCGACGTGGGAGGCCGCTCGGCGCTGTGGTATTCGGATCATCTTAGGATGATAAACACCGTGATCGACGCTCCGAAAATGTTCCGCGAGATGTTGGACCTGTATCTGGAAAAGGTGAGGATCAACGATGCGGATGAAGTCTTCTGGCGGTGCAGCGGCATCGAGGCGAAGGAGCTGGAACTTCACGGCGGCACATATCCCTTTATGTTCAGCCGGAACATACGCATCGACGGTCTTCAGAGCGACAGCAAGTATGTGTTCCAGTATGTCCGGAATGTGGAACTTCATAACGCCCGCATCACCACCAAGGACGCTTTCTGGGAAGTGGAGAATGTAACGGTCTATGATTCTGAACTTAACGGGGAGTATCTGGGCTGGCATTCCAAGAATCTGACTCTGATAAACTGTCATATTACGGGAGAACAGCCTCTCTGTTATGCCGAGAATCTGGTGCTGAAGAACTGCACCTTCGGGGAGGACTGCGACAGGGCGTTCGAGTATTCCACCGTGGATGCCGACATAAGGGGCGCCATAACGAATGTCAAGAACCCGGCTTCAGGTCGCATCGTGGCTGACCGCATCGGTTCGGTTACACTGGATGAGAACATAAAGAGCCCGGCTGACTGCGAAATCCTCGAAAGAAAATAGTATATTTGAAGGATTTATAAAAGTAGTGTTATGTCCTCCATTATCGAGATCAAGAACGTAAGCAAGAATTTCGGCACCAAGGTAGCTCTGGACAATGTCAGTCTGGAGATTCCCGAAGGTAAGGTTTTCGGCTTCCTGGGACCTAACGGAGCTGGTAAGACCACTCTGATCCGTATCATTAACCGTATAACCATTCCTACTTCCGGACAAGTCCTTTTTCAGGGCAAACCCATCACGCAGCGCGATGTAGAGAAGATAGGCTATATGCCCGAGGAACGCGGTCTTTACAGGAAGATGAAGGTCGGCGAACAGGCTATGTACCTGGCTCAGCTCAAGGGAATGAGCAAGGCCGATGCCCAAAGCTCTCTTAAAGAATGGTTTATAAGATTTGGCATTCAGGACTGGTGGAACAAGAAAGTGGAGGAGCTCTCGAAAGGTATGGCGCAGAAGGTTCAGTTTATCACCACCGTCTGCCACAGACCGAAGCTCCTCATTCTCGACGAGCCGTTCTCCGGATTCGATCCTGTGAACGCCGACGTCATCCGTAAGGAGATTCTGCGTCTTAAGGACGAGGGCGCCACCATCATCCTTTCCACCCACAATATGGAAAGTGTGGAGGAGCTTTGCGACAATATCGCTCTTATCAATCATTCACATCTGGTTATAACCGGGGGCGTGGATGAGATACGACACAAGTACGGCAACGATCAGATCGAACTGGTCTATAACGACGGCCTGAGCGTCCATACGGACATTCTTCCGCGTGAAACCGACGGTACACTCACACTGGAAAATTATCTTAAGAAGGGCGTGCAGATCGTTTCCTACAGGGAGCTGATGCCGCGAATGAACGACATTTTCATTAAACTCGTCAAAGGGGAGGAACAGCTATGAATCTGCATACGATAGGAGTAATAATAGGCAGGGAATATTCTACCCGCGTCAAGAAGAAAAGTTTCCTTCTCACGACTCTGCTCGTGCCGATTCTTATCGGAGTGTGCGGCGTGGTGCTCGGTCTTGTGATTGCCAATACCAAGGACAAGTCCAAGGTGATAGCCGTGGTGGACGAGTCCGGCATAGTGATGCCTTACCTTAGGAGCAGTTCGGAGATCAGCTACCAGGATATGTCTTCCGAGCCGCTGGACAGCATCAAGCGTTCACTCAAGGAGCTTGGCCTGGACGGCGTGCTCAGCATCTCTTCGATAGATCAGACCAAGAGCGTTACCGCTTCCTTCACTTCCCTCAAGCCTGTGGGAATGGGCGTCACGGAGAATATGAGCAGATACATAGATGACGCCATAGAGGATTACAGGATAGCGTCTTACGGGATAGATGGTCTGGAGGATATCATTAAAGACATCAAGTGCAACGTCTCCATCCGCTCCTACACCCTGTCCGAAAGCGGCGAGGAGAAGATCAGCGAGTCCGGCATTAATTCCATACTGTCTATGGTGCTGGGCATCTTCATATTCCTGTTCATCACGATGTTCGGAAGTATGGTGATGAGCGCCGTCATCGAGGAGAAGTCGAGCCGCGTGGTGGAGGTGCTGATAAGCAGCGTCAAGGCCACCGAGCTGATGTTTGGCAAGATTATAGGTGTGGCGCTTGTCGCTCTCACGCAGTTCTTCCTGTGGATAGTGCTCTCTGGAGTGCTTCTGACGGCCGCTGCCGGCATAGTTGCGCCTAAGGTTATGGAAGGCGCTGACGCCCAGGCTATAATGTCCACGCTTCCTGAAGGTACAGATCAGATGCAGGCGCTTACCGCCGTGATTTCACAGAGCGACAGTGAGCTTGGCGATGTGGTCGGCGCCGTTGCCGGTCTGGACATACTCGGTATGGTGGTTTATTTCATCGTGTTCTTTGTGCTGGGATATCTTCTTTATGCCTCGCTTTTTGCGGCCATAGGGTCTGCGGTGGAGAATGAGGGCGATTCCAGCCAGCTTCAGATGCCTGTCACTATTCCGCTGATGATAGCTTATTTCATAGCGATTTACGCTTACAACGCACCTGACAGCAGCCTGGCCTTATGGGGATCGATGATACCGTTCACCTCGCCTATCGTGATGCTCGCGCGCATTCCGTTCGGGGTGCCGGGCTGGCAGATAGCGCTGTCTCTGGTTCTGCTCGTGTTTACCACGGCGGCCTGTGCGTGGATATCGGCCAAGATCTACAAGGTCGGCGTGCTGATGTTCGGCAAGAAGACTTCGTTCAAGGATTTGTGGAAGTGGTTAAAACAAAAATAATGAGACGTCAACCGGTTATTTTCACAGCCCTTTTGCTGTGTCTGTGCTCCTGCGGGACCCATTATACGTGGTCCAAGATCGAGGCGGACGCGTCGCGCACAGGGGTAACTCCCGCTACGGCGGACAATTCCCGTCAGGCCCTCGGCTACATCGAAGACGGCGTGTATTATGCTCCGTCGGGGCGCATCTATTCCGAAGGGGCTACTCCCCAATTGGCAGAAATCCTGATAGACAGGCAGCCGGGAATGGTTGATCTGAAGCAGGTTATCGCCTATGCGCCCAAGACTATGGCGGCTCACGGCCCGCAGAGCGAACTTTCAAATTTCGCTGCGGACTGTGTGATCGAAAGTGTGGAGAAGATCACCGGCAGGAAAGTGGATGTCAGCATTCTGAACTACGGCGGCATCAGGTGCGCGGTCCCTCAAGGGGATGTCCTGATGGATGACATCGTGTCGATGTTCCCGTTCAAGAACTATCTGGTCTATGTCGAGGTCAGCGGAAAGCGTCTGCGCGAGATCTTTGCCAATTTCGCCGGGCGTCACGTGGAGGTGTTCGGCGGTGTGGAGATGGTCGTCAGGGACAGGAAGCTGGTCAGCCTGAAGGTTGGAGGGCAGGAGGTTGAGGACGACAGGACCTACGGTCTGGGTACCATAGATTTCCTCCTTAAGGGCGGTGACCGTATGCAGCTCGGCGAGGGCGCGATAGAGCTCATCAGAACAGATGTGCTGCTCGGGGACTGCATCCTCGAAAAAGTCAAGGCGCTGACCGCCGCAGGTCTTCCGCTTGAGTATCATTTGGACAACAGAATCCTGATAGAAAAATGAAAAGGTCTTCAGCATTGATTTCAGTTTTGGGCCTGCTCGTTCTGAGCGCCTGCTCTCCCGCACTTGTGGTTCTTCACGTTAATGATACCCATTCTCATCTGGAGCCTATCAGGGATTCCCGCAACTATGGCCACGGCGGCATCATAGAGCGCGGAGCTATCGTGGACAGCGTCCGCTGTGTGCGCGGCGAAGACAACGTTCTTCTGCTTCACGCCGGCGATTTCAATCAGGGCACGTCGTATTATAACCGTTTCGGCGGAGAGCCGGAGCTCGAGGCCGTGAACGCCTTCGGATATGACTGCATCACCATTGGCAATCACGAATTCGACAACGGCGTGCAGGACCTGGCCGACAGGCTCGCGAAGATTAAGTGCCCTGTCGTCTGTGCCAATCTTAAACTCGAAGGTACTCCGCTCGAGGGTGTGGTGGTTCCGTACACGATTGTCTATAAGGCCGGTAAGAAGATTGGTATCATTGGCCTGGTGTCTAACCTGGCGTCCAATGTCGCCTATGAGATCTCGTCTTCGCTCGTGCAGTATGATTCCGCCGAGGTCACGAACCGTTATGCGGAGTTCTTACGTAAGCGGGAAAAGTGCGATCTGGTCATTCTGCTTTCGCACCTGGGTTATTCCGCCGACAAGAAGATAGTCGAGCAGACCGAATATGTGGACGTCATCATAGGCGGACACAGCCATACTTTCCTGGATGCCATTGATTACCAGAAGAATGCGCGCGGCCGCGAAATTCCGATCATAACGGACGGCTGCTGGGGATATTCAGTAGGGGAGCTGATCGTAAAATAATTACATCAGCTTCTTCTTCTTGAAATAGAAGATGACCCCTATCACTATAAGAATCATCAGAAGAAGTATTCCGACCCAGGCGAGCGGGAAGGATTCGAACGGCAGCTTGACATTCATTCCGTAGAAGCTGGCCACCAGGGTGGCAGGCATAAGGAGCAGGGAGATGAGGGTGAAGACCTTCATTATCCTGTTCTGTTCCAGATTGATGATACCCACTACTGTGTCCTGCAGGTATTCAAGCCTCTCGAAAGTGAAGTTGATGTGCGCGATAAGGGATGTAATATCCTGAAGGATAATGGAAAATCGCTTGTCGAGCGAATCCGGGAACAGGTCGCTTTTCAGAATATTCCCCAGAATCCTCTGCTTGTCCACCACATTCTCGCGGATTACCATCGCGTTCTCCTGCAGCTGGTTGATGTCCAGAAGGAACTCTTCGTTGATGTCTTCCTGCTGGTTGATCCTCTTGCTGAACTGTGAGGTTTCCTGCTCGATAAGCTCCACGATGTCGGCGTCCAGGTCCACACGCTTGTCCATAATCTCTACGAACACGCTGAAGCCCGTCTTGTAGAGTTCCGGGCGCGCCTGAATCTTGTTCGACAGCTGGTCGAAGCTTCGGATAGGGATTTCGCGCAGCGTGGTGAGCGTGTACGGGGCCAGTATGAACGATACCGGATCCATACTCATATCGCTGGAAGTAGGGGAGAGGAAATTGGTATTGGCAAAAATGATCCCGCCGGACTCGTGGAAACGTGATGAACTCTCGATCTCCTCGGCCTGGGCACGGCTCTGAATCTGTGCGTTCGAGAAGGCTTCCGCAGCCCTCTTTTCCTCCCCTGTAGGTTCGATAAGGTCGATCCAGATAACGTCTTCCCTGCGGAGGTTGTTCAGGACATCCTTCGTGTTGGAGAGCAGTATCTCTGAGCCGCTTCTATGAAAAACCCTTATCATATTCGCGCAAATTTAGAAATTAAATGCCTACAAAACAAGACTTATTCCGATGCCGATAAGTATCACGCCGCCAATGCCTTCTGCCCAGTGACCCGCCTTGTGCGCAATTTTACCTCCTCCTATGATGCCAAGTATGACGCTCAGCGCCGTGCATATGAACACCGAGATGGCCTGCGGTACGGTTTCGGGCCAATTCTGCCCTGCGAGCGAGAGGCTGCCGCCTATGGCCAGAGCGTCAATGCTGGTCGCTATGCCTGCAAGGGCAATGTTCCTGAGCCCGTTCAGATCCCGTCCTTCGCTTTCGCCGTGACAGAAAAACGCATCCCAGAGCATCTGCCCGCCCACATAGAGGAGCAACGCCAGACCTATCCACTTGGCTATCTTATCGATAAATGTGGCCAATACGTCACCGAACGCCCATCCTGCCAGCAGGAAGGCCGTCTGAATGACTGCAAAGCAGAGCGCTATTTTCAGTGTTTTTCCGAAATCCGGGTCCTTGAGCTTCACAGAAGAACAGAGGGACACCGCGAAACAGTCGGCACATACTGATACGCCGAAAAGAATGGTCTCAATTAAAAACATTGCTCAAGTTTCGCAAGTTATATTTATGGTTTGAAAGGTTGGCGTGATATTATGCTGCGGCCAAGCGTGAGCGTGTCGGCGTATTCGAGATCGTCCCCGAAGCCGAGCCCTCTGGCCAGTGCCGTGACTTTGACTTTGTATGGTTCCAACTGCCTGTACAGGTAGAACGATGTGGTCTCGCCTTCCACGTCTCCGTTCAGGGCCAGAATAACTTCAGTATTTTCATTTACTCTCTCCAGAAGTCCCTTTATGTTCAGGTCGCTCGGCGCCACTCCGTTGATAGGGGAGATGATGCCGCCCAGCACGTGATAGAGGCCGTGGTATTCGCCGGTCGCCTCTATGCTCATCACGTCCCGCACGCTTTCCACTACGCAGATGAGGCTACGGTCGCGCCTGGCATCGCTGCAGATGGGGCACAGCGGCGTATCGGAGATCATATTGCACTGTTGGCAGTAGGTCACGTCCGTCGAGAGCCTTTCTATGGCCCGGGCCAATTGTCTGATCTGTTCGGGCTCCTGTTTCAGGAGATGGAGGGAGAGTCTCAAGGCGCTTCTGTAACCTACCCCTGGCAGAGAGTTGATGGCTTCTACTGCATTCTGAAGCACTTTTGACGGGTAGTTTTCGTTCTTGTACATAAGGAAGCGCTTTTGAAAAGTTTGCAAAGATAATCAAATAGGATAAATTTGCATAGAAATGATATTCGATATTCTTGAAATTGTAACTCTGGTCGCAGGACTTGTGTATGTCTTTCTGCAGGTAAGGCAGAACATCTGGATGTGGCCTGTGGACATACTATGCTGCGCGGCGGCCATCGCCGTGTTTGCCCATCAATCTTTGTGGGCCTCGATGGGCCTCAATATCTATTATCTGGTGATGGGGTGCATAGGCATCGCCGCCTGGCGGCAGGACGCAGCCAAGACTGAGTCCGGAGTCATCCGCCTTCGCCATCTTGGTTTGAAGGCGGGATTGCTTTCACTGGCCGGTTTTCTCGGGGCTGCAGCCGTGCTGTATTACGTGCTGACCCTCACCGGAGATTCCTCACCGGTGCTGGATACCTTCATCGGAGCGAGCGGTGTGATCGGAACCATCTGGCTGGTAAAGTCATATCTTCAGAACTGGTACGTGTGGATAGCGTCCGACCTCATCTCCACCATCCTCTGCCTCACCCAGGGCCTGTATCTGATGGCTTTGCTCTATCTAGTCTATACTGTCGTGGCCGTCATCGGCTTTTTCGAGTGGCGTCGTGACGGAAAGTACATCGCGTAGTCTTCGGGGAAGGTCATAAGATTTGTTTTGGTGGGAATTAGTTTCTATATTTGTGTGAACTGATGACCAATATGAAAGGACGAAT
>CAVFXO010000061.1:0-33650 GCA_963626825.1 bacterium
CGCTGCGGGGGGCTCGACGGGACGGCCCTCCACGCACCTGACTTTTGCCGAGGTCGTAAGTGCAGATACCAGTAGCACACATGCACTAGTAGCGAGGGACTCACGTAGTGGGAGGTGAATGAAGTGAGGGTCGTGGCACAATGACCTGCCACAAAGACCCTTAGTGTCTATGCGTGTATCGTCCAGTGAAGCCTTTATAAAAAGTGTGAAATCAGCGGGAACGCCGATGTGCCATAGAATGCGCTGTGGGGGCCTCTGGTGTTCCCGAACCCGCTTTTAAAATAGGGTGCGGGAGCGCGAATGTGGTATAGAACGCGATGAGAGGCCGATAGGCGTTCCCGCTAATTTCAAGTTTTGCAGTTAATTGGGATTGAGTGTTTGTTTCGCAGTTAATCGTGAGGCTTTTTGGAAACATAACTCCTTCCGATTAGAATTCACCATACTATGTGTGATTTGGTCAAGGCATCGATAGGCGATTCTGCCCTGACTGGCAGTCCGACTGATACTTAACTACCCTAATATGTGATTATCGGCACCGCCACCGGAAAGGGCGATCTCTGGTTGGGAAAGGCGTTGCTGCCTTTGGAAAGAGGCTGTCTCCGGTGGCTAAAGGTCAGACGTTGCGGGGGGCTCGATGGGGTGGCCCTTCTCGCGCCTGACTTTTGCTGAGATATTGCCTTTTGGTGAAATACGGTGGGTGGACGTAAAAAATGCACTCATTGGGTGCACAGTCGGAACGTATTCTGGCGGCTAAGGAAAAGGCGCTACGAAGTTCAAATGCATCCGGGTGGTTAAAGGACAAACGCTGCTAAGATTAGCTGGGGGGGTCGTCTGGGTGATTGCGAGCCGCTGCGGGGGGCTCGACGGGGCGGCAGCGGGAGGGGTAGAAAAACGAAAATTATTATTATCTTTGCAGACTTTTTCGGAATTGGGATAATTCGGGGAAAGAGTTGATTAACATAGTAGTGTTACGTCCGCTTAAGAGATTGTTTTTCACGGCAAATGCGATTCTGCTGATATGCCAGGCTTGTGGGCCCGAATATGGTCCGCAGGAATGTGGTGTACAGGTCGCCTTCGGAGTGGCCGAATCTTTCACGAAAACAAGCCCGGACGATTCTTATACGCATTTCACCTGGGACAAAGGCGACCGGATAGCCCTCTGGGCCAAGGCCTCCGACGAGTCCTGGCCTCTTGCAGATCAGGTATTCAACCTCTATGCCTCCACTGACTCTCCGCGTCCTATGGCCTGGTTCACCTCGACCCTTGCCACAGCGATGCAGGACGGTACATATACCTATTATATGTGCTACCCTCTGCCGGAATCGGTCAGCGGCACTTCCGTCACCTTCTCTGTTCCTGCCGCTCAGGACGGCGACTTGTCCGCAGGCCGAGACATCATCATCGCCAAACCTGTGGAATGGACAGCCCTCACACCAATAGATAAAGATGGTCCTATCGGAGACGGCATCTCCGTGCAGATGAAGCACTTGCTGCATTTCCTGCGGTTCTATATTCCTGAAGGGAACAACATCCTCGGCGAGCCCGTGCAGAAGATAACGTTCACTATGCCGCAGCCTCTGGCCGGTACGGTCAGCGTGGATGTCACGGATGCGTCCGGCGCCACTCTGAGTAACGGCACATCCACCGTCACCGTCAATCTGAAGGAGAGTCTTCAGGAATCCACTTCCACTGAGCGTCATTATGCCGCTGCTGCGATCTTCCCTCCGGAAAGCACCTATTCCGCGAGCGACAGGCTGGAGGTGAAGATGTTTTCCGAAAACAATTATTCTACAGTAAGTTTCCCTCTGTCCGGCAGAAGTTTCGAAGCTGGACACGTCACTTCCGTCGCGCTCAGGCCGACCGAACTTGGAACGAGGTATAGGGTCGTGTTCGCATTGGCATCGAACAATCTGGGCGAGGACCCTCAGAGCATCACTCTTACCCTTCCGGAGGGTGTGAATTGGCCTGGAACGAGTTCGAATGTCTATACTTATGCCAAGTCTGACGGGTCTCTGATTAAGGTCGGGGACTCTTTCTATCTGGATACTATTGAAGAATCGGAGTTCAGGGCGCTGTCTTCTCAGACGGTCACCGTGTCGTATGATTCTGAAGACGCTTTGGTGTCGCAGACGTTGACATTGGCAGACCTAACGAATGTAAACAGTACGGATGTGGCTATGGATTGCCCGTACCTCTTCTTCGAGGACTTCTCGACGGTGGAGAGCTTCAATTCTGATGACGAGTACAAGGGGTCGAGCGCCGGAAGCAAGGATCCTCAGGTGTTCCTTGACGGTTGGAGTGCGGCTCGTTCGGGAGCACAGGCTGGAACTGCCATAAGAATTGCGTGTCGTCGTGAGACCGGTCTTGCCAATTATTCGGCTCGTGCGGATTCGAAATTCCTTAGTGGACTTAAGGAAGGAAAGACGGTAAGTCTCTCTCTGTCATTTGATTATTCGATGAATAGACAAGGTACGCCTACCATTTCGCAGACTGTGTATGTGGGATATATAAATACTTCAAGCAATCTGAAGAGTGGAGATGCGACTGGAACATTCCCATATTCATTTGAATTGAATGAGACCACAGGTACATACACGAATATAGATCACACGTTTACGGATGTCTTGTCAGATGTGAGCGCACCGATACGTATCAGTTGGCGTACTGTTCCGCAGACTAACTGGGGAATGAACAACAACACCTGCTGGTTATATATAGACAATGTTAAAGTGAAGATAAGTAAGTAATTATGATAAAAATGAAAAAATCTGTCACTCTTTTGAGTTTGATTCTGGCGGCAGTGTCCTGCTCCCGGAATCAGGACAGCAGCATCGGATTCGTCAGCATGGCTGTAGAATCCGACGAGTCTGTCGCGGAAGTCACGAAGAGCAGCGTGTCGGATTACACGACCCTGCCAACAGGTGATGACTTCTCTCTTGTGATCAGCGACGCTTCCGGAAGCACCGTTTATTCCGGCGCGCTGAAAGACTACAGCAGCTCTACCGCCATCAAGGTGGGCAGCTACACTGCGGTCGCTTCCTACGGTTCGAGCTCTGACGAAGGTTTTGGAAAGCCGTATTTCAGCGGCGCCAGCTCATTTACGATAGCTCAGGCCACCACGACCAACGTCGTTATCCCTGTTTCGCTTGCCAATTGCATAGTCAAATTGGCATACACCTCCGATTTCACATCCTACTACACTGACTACAGCTTCACCCTCACCACGGGCGCAGGTACTGAAATACAGTTCCCCAAGGCTG
Organism: bacterium; assembly: GCA_963626825.1. Classification (GTDB taxonomy): domain Bacteria; phylum Bacteroidota; class Bacteroidia; order Bacteroidales; family UBA932; genus Cryptobacteroides. Next base: position 3,261 of record CAVFXO010000061.1, read on the forward strand.
AAACCCGTGCGGCGTTCATCGACGCCTACACCTTCACCCTTTCCGGTACGCTGACCTCGCAGGGCGGCAAGACCCGCACTTTCAGTGTCACCAAGAAGGGACTTGAGGCCAAGAAATGCTACACTGTCAAGTTCGACGTGTCAAATGTCGGTAACGATTCCATCAGCATCGAATTCGACGACACCGTCGAGGACGTTCAGCTGGAAGAAGTCGATTTAAATGATTAAGACGAGTATGAAAAGAATATCCATAATACTTATGAGCGCCCTCGTGATGCTGTCATCCTGCTCGAAGGATGCCTTCAATTACGGCGGGAAGAAGACGGGAACCCTGTCTTTCGACTCATTTTCGCTCGAGGTGTCAGAGGAAGTCAATCCTGTGACCAAGGCAGACGCCGCCGGAGACGAGTATGTCATCTATATCTACGGTTCAGACGGTTCTCAGGTCGCTCAGAAGACCTGGGGCGAGATCCGCACTGCCGGAACTATGCAGCTGACTGCCGGAGACTACACTCTCTCCGTGCGCTCAAGCTCTTCCACTGTGGCCAATGCCAAGTTCAACGCTCCAGTTTACGGGGCTTCGAAGACCTTCTCCATCACCGCAGGTGAGACCACTTCCATCGGCTCCATCACCTGTACGCTTCTTCAGGCCATCGTGACGGTAAGCTACAACGACGCTTTCCTTCAGACCGTGACCGGAGACGGCAAGACCAGCGTGGAACTGATAGCCGGATCACCGCTGGACTATGCCCTCACCTATAATAACGGCGATCCTCAGTACGACAGCCGTCTGGGTTATTTCGCTCTCAATTCCGATTCAGCCACGATGTCCGTAACCTTCAAGGGTTCGATAGATGGCAAGACCCAGAAGATGTCCACCTCCATCAGCGGAGTGAAGGCACGCGACTGGCATCTTATCAAATTCCTCAAGAAGGTGGATGCCGACGGCAACGCCAGCTTCTCGGTGGAGATCGACGGCCTGGTAGAGGATATCGAGCTGGATAATGACGTGACTGCCGATGAGGAAGGTGACGGACAGGATCCGAACGCACCGCAGGGTGACGGCGGAATCGAGCTCGTAAGCACCTGCTCATATGATATCAACACGGAGATCGTGGTTCCTGCCACAGGCACGTTCCCTCTCACTATGACAGCGAAGATCCCTAATGGGGCGCGCAAGTTTACCGTGGACATCGCTTCCACGAATGCCGACTTCATCGCATCTGTAGAGAGCGTGGGCGGTACCACACTTGACCTTATCAATCCGTCAGACGCCGCTCTGGGCATCTTCGACATCGTGCCGTTCCCGCACGGAAGCGAACTCGCCGGCAAGACCGAGATAGAGTTCGACCTGTCCGGCGCGCAGACCCCGCTTCTCGCATTCCAGGGCACCCACACCTTTACTATGAACGTGGTCGATGCCAAGGGCTGCAAGAAGAGCATTCCTATCAGTCTTAAAGTAGAGTAGCCTTATGAAGAAGTTATATTATTCTTTACTTGTAATGCCTCTTCTCGTAGCCGCCTGCAGCGCGGAATCCACGGTGGAAGAGGGCGAAGGTGCCGTATCCTTTTCAGTGAATATGGAGCGCACCAAGGCTGCGATGAGTTCGGACGAGCTTCTCAGCACGGCTGTCATAAAGATCTACAAGGCTGACTTCTCCGGAAAGGTCCGCGAATATGTGTATTCGCAGATGCCTTCCCAGATTTATCTCCCTGCAGACGAGTACAGGGTGGACGTGACCGCCGGTGAGATCGTAAAGGATTCTCCTGCAGGTGCATCCTGGGAGCAGAAGAGCTACAGCGGCTCGGAAACCTTCACGGTAGTAGCCGGGAACACCAGCACCGTCAAGGTGACCGCCAAGGTCAGCAACGTGATATCCCAGGTTACCTACGATACCACAGTGGGCGAGTTCTTCGCTGAAGGATACAGTTGCACCGTGGCTCTGGACGAGAATTCCAAACTCGTCTATACCGCCGACAAGAGCGGTGCAGACGGATTCTTCATCGCCACGGGCTTCGAACCGTCCCTTACCTGGACATTCTCCGGAACCCTTCTCAAGGACAACTCCGCGTTCACCAAGACCGGCACCATCAGCGCCGTTGAGTCCGGAAAGCGCTACAAACTTGGCCTGAAATACGTGGAGAAGGACGGAACTCTCTCTCTTGAGCTCCTGGTGGACGAGACCACGAACAACATTTACGACAACATTATCTTCGAGGGTACTTCCACAGGCATCTCCGCACCTTCATCCTATGAGGTATGGGCCGGCCATTTCACCGCCCACGCAGATGTGGACGAGGCTCAGTACGACCAGAATAGCGTCTATTTCGAAGTCAGGGCCAAGGGCTCTGAAGGCGAATGGACCAAGGTGACCGCCACACGCGAGTCTGAAGGCACCTACAGCGCGAAGATCGCTGGCCTGTCTCCTGCCACCGAATATGAGTACAGGATGGTGCTTACCTCGCTCGAAACCAGTGAGCAGGAGACTTTCGACGCTCCTGCCACGATAACCACCGACATAGCCGTGCCTATTCCTAACGGTAGTTTCGAGACCACTTCAAACGACGAAAGCAGCAAGTACAAGTCATTATACGATCCTTCATCGAGCGACACCGCGCTTCAGACCAAGTGGTGGGACAGCGGTAACTCCGGCTCCACTATGGTGGGATCAAGCTCCGTCATCTGCTACCCTGACACGGGCGACTATAAGGACGGCAGCCAGGCGATATGCCTTCAGTCACGTTACGTGGTGGTCAAGTTCGCCGCAGGTAACATGTTCAGCGGACGTTTCGGCGATCTGATCGGAACCAGCGGCGGTACAGTTTACTTCGGCCGCCCGTTCACAGCCCGTCCTACCGGTCTTCGCTTTTGGATGAAGTACACCGGCGGTGTTATCAACCGTGCCAATGACAATGTCCCTGAGGACGGAAAGAAGGGCAATTACGACAAGGCATCGATCCGTATTGCGCTCGGCACCTGGGATTACCGCAAATACGGCGGAGATGCCGAGAGTCCGGTGCTCATCAATACTACCGACACCAGCACCTTCGTGGACTACTCGACTGATGCCTCCACTATCGCATTTGCAGAAAAAATCGTATCTTCGGACTCTACAAACCCTGCCACCGACTGGATTCAGGTGACTCTTCAGCTGGACTACAGGGATCTTACCAAGCGTCCTACCCATATTGTGCTCAGCTGCGCTTCAAGTATGTATGGTGATTATTTCTCCGGATACGACGATAGTAAGCTCTGGCTCGACGGTATGGAACTTCTGTACGAATAGATATGAGACGACACCTGCCGGTCATAATTTTCTTTCTCCTGTCCCTCGGCTTTCCTGCCCTGGGACAGAAGATGGATCGCGGCATCGACATGTCCTCGCAGCCTACATTCATCTCCAAAGGGACCTGGATGGTGGGCGGCAGTGCCAGCTATACCCTTCAGGACAGCGAGAATGCCAATTTCCTCATCCTCAACGGCATCAATTCCATGGGATATTCCATCTCCCTCACCCCGGCCTTCTGCTATATGATCCAGGACAACCTGGGCGTGGGCGCGCGTGTGGGCTACAAGCGCGGAATGTACCTTCTGGACAGCGCTGCCCTGAGCCTGGGGGATATCGCGGACCTGCAGTTTACCAATTATCACAAGATCAGCCAGTCCTTTGAGATCCAGGGAATTGGCCGGTATTATATTCCTATAGGCTCGCTTAAGCGCATCGGTCTGTTCAATGAAGTGCAGCTCGCGTATTCCTACGGTCAGGGCAAGGTTTTGGACGGCAGGGAGAATGCCATCAACGGCAGTTACGAGATCAATAATTCGCTCGGACTCAATGTCTGCCCGGGCTTCATCGCCTTCATTACAGACAATTTCGCGATCGACGTCAACGTCAATATGCTTGGCCTTCAGTTCGACTGGACACGCCAGACGCATAATCAGATAGAGACGGGCAGCCGCCAGACGAGCTTCATCAATTTCAAAATCAACCTCCTCGCGATAGGTTTCAGTCTTTATTACTACATCTGATATGAAGAGAATCATCCTTGCCATAATGATGCTGTTAATGCTGGGGCCGGTGCTTCGCGCTGCGGAGCCGGAGGATTCCCTCTCCGTGGTGGAGGTGAAGCGGGAACCGGTGCGCGTGTTCATGCCCAAAGGCGACGTGTCTGCCGGCATACAGTTCTTCTACCTAAACCTTGGCAGCAGCAACAGCGAAATCGCCCTCTTTCTTCAGCATCTCGATGCTGACGGGGACGTAACCAGCATCTCGCCGTACTTCGATTACACCTACAGGGATAACCGGTCCATAGGTTTCAGAACCCGTTATGCCAATGTGTCCGGCGGTGTGGCCAATGCCGACCTGTCGCTTCTCAGCGACGGTATGGAGATGTCGCTTCAGGACATAAGTGCCTCGTCCAGAAGCCTTCAGACTGAACTCTATCACCGTTCTTACGCCGCTTTGGACGAGCGCGGAAGGTTCGGTGTATATGTGGATCTCGCGCTTCAGTGGTCCCGCACGGACACTGCGTTCAGCTATAATGCCCAGTCACTGGACACCAGTTCGGCGACTCGGAAGATTGGCCTGGCGGTTCATCCCGGACTTATGATATTCGTACTCAACAATCTCTCGACCCACGTGTCCATTGGCATAGGCGGGGCGCATCTGATGAAGACCGATTATCTTAAGAACGGAGAGACCATCGGCACGCGCTATTATTCGAAGGTGAACTTTATGCTGGACATCCTCGACATTTCTTACGGACTCAGCTTGCATTTTTAGAAGATGAAACGGTTGATAGTTAAAACTTTCCTTCTGGTGTCGTCTCTTGCGTCCTGCATACGTAACGACATTCCGTATCCTGCGGTTCTGGCCGGTATCACGGATATGCAGGTGGAAGGCGCGACCGGGGTCACGATAGATTCCGACGCGCGCAAGGTTCTGATAACCCTTGCGGAGGCCACCGATGTGACGAAGGTCAATATTCTCAGCGTCACCTATAACGATGCCCGCGTTCAGGTCTCCGCCCCCATAAAGGGTGTGCACGATCTGTCCTCGCCGCTGTCCGTGGAGCTTCGCGTCTATGAATCGACGCACTGGACCATAGCGGCCGAACAGCCAATAGCGCGCGAATTCACCGTCACGGGTCAGGTCGGAAGCACCGTAATGGACGCTCCCAACTGCAGGGCCATAGCGAAGGTATCCAAGGGCACGAACCTCAGCGCCGTGAGTGTGGTGTCGCTAAAGCTCGGGCCTTCGGACATAACGGTTTACAATCCTCCGGTCACTTCGCTCAAGGATTTCTCCGAGCCTAAAAAGGTGAGCGTGAAATATCACGAGACGGTCCAGGAGTGGACTTTGTTCGTGGAGGAGGTGGAGGAGAATGTGTCTTTCGACGCACTTGACGCCTGGACCTGCGTGGCCTGGCTCAAGGCTTCCGGTGTGGAAGGCCGGGAGAACGGTTTCAGAATAAGAAAGGCGGGCGAGACGGAGTGGAACGAGGTGGAAGGCGTCACCGTGAGCGGAACTTCATTCAGCGCACAGGCGGATGGTCTGGAGCCGCAGACGGACTACGAGTGCGTGGCCTACAGCGGAGAGGAGCAGACTGCCGTAAAGACTTTCACTACTCAGGAGGCGCGTCAGATGCCGAACTCCGGATTCGAGACGATAAGCCACACGGAGTCAAGCAAATATTATTCATTCTACGACCCTGCGTCGTCTGACCCTGAACTGCAGACCAAATGGTGGGGTAGCGGCAACAAGGGTTCCACTACCGTGGGTTCCAGCTATGCGATAACGCTTCCCGACGAGACGAACAAGGTGGAAGGCGAAAGGTCGCTCAAGATGATGTCCCGTTATGTGGTGATTAAGTTCGCGGCCGGTAATGTCTTTACAGGAGAATATAGCCGTACCATAGGTACGTCGGGTGGGGTTATCAATATGGGCCGTCCGTTCACGCTGCGTCCGCGCAAGCTGACCCTTTACCTCAAGTACCAGTGCGGCAAGATAGAGGAGAAGACTTTGGGGGATGTCCCGGAAGGGGATGACGTCAAGGTCGGTGACAACGACCGCGCTTCGGTGTGGATAGCGCTCGGCGACTGGGATTACCGCAAATACGGCGGCACCGAGGATTCTCCCGTGGAGGTCAACACCACGAACAAATCCACGTTCTTCGACCCTCAGGGCGAAAACGTGATAGCTTTCGGGCGTTATACAGCTTCGGAAAGCATAGATGAATGGACGAAGGTGGAGATACCTCTGGAATATGTATCCACTTCCCGTGTCCCTACGCACATCATAGTGTCCTGCGCCGCAAGTATGCTCGGCGACTATTTTACGGGAAGTCAGAATTCCATCCTCTGGGTGGACAAAATGGAGCTGGAGTATTAGCTACTATTCCATCCTCTCCTGAATCAGGCGGGTTATAAGATCGTTCAGTTTTTCCACTTCGTACTGGCCTACGGTAGGCTTGAGGTGTTCTTCGCCCACGCCGCTGTCGTCGGTAAGGAAGGTGAACGTGCCGCCCGTCGCTATGGCGAAGGTCCTGAGCAGGAATTCGGTATCCTGCTCCGCTCCGCTCGCGGCGACAGGAATGATGGCTATGCCGCATCTGGCGAAGTCGCGCACGCTCTGTTTCAGACTTTCGAGAATTTTATCGGTATAATGCGGCGGGGCGTCCATGATAAGGAATGCCACGCGGCTTCTGGCGTTTTCGTTCCAGCTCAGCTTCTGCAGCGCGTCCTCGAGGGCCGTATGTACCGCTTCAGGATAATCTCCGCCGCCTGACGCCCTCTGTCTGCGGACATAATCCGCAGTCTCCTCCGGGTCTGTGCTGAAGTCCTGATGCTTGGTCACATAATCGTCCCCTTCGTCCCTGTAGAAAAGGGCTGCGCTTCTGACAGTCATTTCGCGGGCGTAGTCCGAAGCCCTCTCCAGAATGTCCACCAGGTCGGATTTGAGAAAATCTATCTCGTCGGACATCGATCCGGTGGCGTCCACTATGAACGCTACATCCACGCTCGGCTCCGGCGTACCGGCGCCGCTGATCGTTATCTCATTGATCTTGAGCTCTTCGTCCTGATGGTGGGTGAACTGCAGCTCGCCTTCGTATTTTATTCCGTCAATGGTTAGTTCCGCACCGGCAAGTCCGTCCGCCTTAGTGTCCGTGAACAGGCCCGCCCAGCAATTGGCATAACCCCTGTTGTCCGTGCGTGCATCCCAGGTCCATTCGCCCAGGGTGAGCTGCACCCTCGCACCGGCCACTGCCGCCCCTTTCCCGTCCGTTATTCTGAGGGCCAATCTGTTATCTGTGCTGTAGCCCCAGTATGAGCAGAAATCCTTGTATTCGCCCTCACGCATCAGGGAGCACCAGTATGGCCAATTGTTCAGGTCGTTCCATTCAGCTGCGGTAAGAACTCCGCTTGGAGCCTCGTCCTGGCCGTAGCCGTTTCCGTCCGCATCGGCGCGGTAGCTGTAGATGCCGCCTCCCGTCTCGAAAAGGTCGTATTGGGAGCACGCGCACAGCGAGCAGAGCGCCAGAAGGAATGATAGGTGTTTTCTCATATTTTCTGTCCGTAATAAGCACCTTAAAGATGCAAATGTGGGAGGAAAGGTTGCATACGGGAAATTTTTCGTACCTTCGTATTCTATGGACATCGTGATTACATACGTCGACGGGAACGATCCCGTGTGGAGAGAAAGTTACAGCGAACACACACGCATTCCGATTATGACCAAGCGTTTTCGTGACTGGGGGACGCTACCATACCTTTTCAGGGGGATAGAGAAGAATATGCCTTTCGTGGAGAATGTGTTTCTGGTCGTCTCCGGAGATTCGCAGGTCCCTGCGTGGGTGAACAGGGACTCCGTGAAGGTGGTCCGTCACGAGGATTTCGTGCCTGCAGAGTTTCTTCCGACATTCAATTGTAATCCTCTCGAAATGTATCTGCACAAAATAAAGGGGCTTTCCGAACAGTTCCTTTATTTTAACGACGATATGTTCCCGGTGCTTCCTTGTGCTCCGGAGGATTTCTTCCGTGCAGACAAGTCTGTCATTCATTTTTCTTCCCATCTTATCACAGGGGGGAATATGTATAAGCAGATATGCAGGAATTCGGATACATTGGCCCGTAAGACTCTGGGCTTGAAGGCGGGTAGAAGGTTCGTTCGTCCGCAGCACATCTGTTCGCCTATGCAGAAGTCTCTCTGCGAGGAGCTGTTTCTTAAGGCAGAAGGTCAGATTCGTGATTCTATCACGATTACGCGCACCGCGGAGAACCTGAACCAGTATATGTATCTGGATTATATGTTCTATAAGGGAAGGGTGCTGGACGAGAAGATCTCGAACAAGCACATCTCCGTGGCTCTTACGAATCCGCGGAAGGTGGCTGGCTTTATCCTCGACCCTACGCGCAAATTGGTGTGCATCAATGACGTGCACCTCGGAGAAAAGCACTACGAGACTATGCGCACCGCCATTCTGGATGCGTTCGAGAAGAGATTCCCCGAGAAAAGCAGGTTCGAGCTCTAAAATTCCGAACGGATATTGTAGTGATTTCTCTCACTGGATGAACGGGCTATCATTTCGCCCAGGAATCCCGCGAGGAAGAAAAGTACGCCTATCACTATGGCCAGAAGCGCCAGGAAGAACAGCGGCTGGTCTGTGACGGGTCTGTATGGAAGGCCCTTGCCCTGCGCTACGAGTTTGTCTGCTATGACCCAAATGGTTAAGATAAAACCTATCAGGAAGGTGAATATTCCGCTGTAGCCGAAAAAGTGCATCGGTTTCTTCCCGAAAGTGCTTAGGAACCACAGGCTCAGCAGGTCCAGGAAGCCGTTCACGAAGCGGTTCATTCCGAATTTGCTCTTGCCGAATTTACGCTTGGCGTGCTGTGTCGGTTTCTCCGTGATGCGGGTGTATCCGGCGTTCTTGGCCAGATAAGGGATATAGCGATGCATCTCGCCGTACACTTCTATGCTTTTTACCACTTCATTCTTATAGGCCTTCAGCCCGCAGTTCATGTCGTGGAGGCGTATTCCGGTAATTTTGCGCGCGGTGGCGTTATAAAGTTTCGAAGGAAGGTTCTTTGTGAGCGCGTTGTCCTGGCGGTGCTGTTTCCATCCTGACACGATATCCCAGTCCTCCTCCTTTATCATACGGTACATCTCCGGCACTTCTTCCGGGAAATCCTGCAGGTCGGCGTCCATCGTGACCACCACATCGCCCTCGGCCTTCTTAAAAGCGCTGTACAGTGCCGCCGATTTGCCGTAGTTACGTCTGAATCGGATGCCATGAATCGCAGCGTTCTTCCCTGCCAATCGTTCGATCTCCTCCCACGAACCGTCTGTGGAGCCGTCGTCGACCATTATCACTTCGTAAGAGAGTTTGTGCTCGCTTAGGGTCTTGTCTATTCTGTCTGCCAATTCGGCCAGACTTTCGCGTTCATTGAGAAGCGGAACGATAACGGAGATATCCATAATGACTATTCGTTAAACGGATCTGAAGGAGAGATTCTCGGGGCGAGGATCAGTGAAAGTATCCATCCGTAGAGGAAACACCAGATGAACTGACTGACCATCACAAGCGGAGCGAAATTGGCTTCCGTCCACTGAAGAGAGAGTCGCGTGTTCTCGTCAAGGCTTGACCCCATCTGCACATAGATCTCGTCCCATACCGCTTTTACGGCCTCGGGAAAGATGTGCTGGTATGTGATGTAGGCGACTGCGGCCGTGATTATGGCGGAGAACAGGGCGATCAGTGTCCCGTAGTGGCGCAGCGACCCGGCGTTCACGCCGTCGTAACGGTTCAGAAGGCTCTGCATGCAGTATTTCATAAGCAAAATAAGTCCCACGAACTTGGCCAGGTCCAGAATATAGACTACGGCCTGAACGGTCAGCACCAGAGAGAGGATGATGTAAGCTCCTGACGCGAGCCCGAAAAGCAGGGCCGCTTTGGCCGCTTCGCTGCTTATGATTTTTTTATCTATTGTTTCCATTACCTTACAAAGATAGGAATTTTTTGATTATCTTTGTGGGCTTTACAAACATACGACATATGGCTACTATTGCATTTACAGACGGAACGTTCCGTCCCTGGGAGGACGACGAAGCGAAGAAGATATTCTGGCATTCTTCCGCACACCTGATGGCAGAGGCTCTCGAGGCCCTGTATCCGGGCGTGAAGTTCGGCGTCGGACCGGCTGTGGAGACCGGATTCTACTATGACGTGGATTTCGGCGGACAGCAGATCAGCGAAGCGGATCTTAAGAAGATAGAGGACAAGATGATAGAATTGGCCCGGACTAAAGAGACATTCGAGAAGAAGGAGGTTTCGAAGGCCGATGCCATGGCTTATTTCAAGCAGAAGGGCGATCCTTACAAGTGCGAGCTCATCGAAGCGCTTGAGGACGGTACCATCACGTTCTACACGAACGGTAATTTCACCGACCTTTGCCGCGGACCGCACATCAAGCACGTGGACGACATCAAGGCTGTAAAGCTGACCGCCATAGCGGGTGCGTACTGGAAAGGCGACCAGAACCGCGAGCAGTTGACTCGTATCTATGGTGTGTCATTCCCTAAGAAGAGCCAGCTCGACGAGTATCTTACCCTTCTGGAAGAGGCGAAGAAGAGAGACCACCGCAAGATCGGCAAGGAGATGCAGCTCTTCACCTTCTCTTCACGCGTGGGCCTCGGACTTCCTCTGTGGCTGCCTCGCGGTGCGCAGATGCGCTATACCCTCGAGCAGTTCCTTCGCAAGAAGCAGCAGGAGCTCGGGTATCTGCCTGTAGTTACTCCTCATATCGGAGCCAAGGAACTTTACGTGACTTCCGGTCACTATGCCAAGTATGGCAAGGATTCATTCCAGCCTATCCACACTCCTCAGGAGGGTGAAGAATATATGCTGAAGCCTATGAACTGCCCTCATCACTGCGAGATCTATCGCAGCGAGCCGCGTTCATACAAGGATCTGCCTCTTCGTTTCGCGGAGTTCGGTACCGTGTACCGTTACGAGCAGAGCGGTGAGCTTCACGGACTTACCCGTGTGCGTGGCTTTACCCAGGACGATGCACATCTTTTCTGTCGTCCTGACCAGCTTCAGGAGGAGTTCGAGAAGGTGATCGACCTTATCCTCTACGTGTTCAAGACATTGAATATGACCGAGTATATGGCGCAGATCTCACTTCGTGACCCTAACAACAAGACCAAATACATCGGAACCGACGAGAACTGGGAGAAGGCTGAGAACGCCATCATCGTGGCGGCTCAGAAGAAAGGCCTCAAGACCGTGGTTGAATACGGTGAGGCCGCTTTCTACGGACCTAAGCTCGATTTTATGGTAAAGGATGCCATCGGACGCCGCTGGCAGCTGGGTACCATCCAGGTGGACTATAACCTTCCGGAGCGTTTCCAGCTCGAATTTGTGGATGCTGACGGACAGAAGCAGCGTCCTGTAATGATTCACCGCGCGCCGTTTGGATCTATCGAGCGTTTCACCGCAGTGGTTCTCGAGCATACGGCGGGCCATCTTCCTATCTGGCTCTCTCCTGATCAGGTCAAGATTCTGCCTGTCAGCGAGAAATATTCAGATTATGCGGAAAAAGTTTGCAATTTGCTGAAAAATTCCGAAATTCGCGCTTCCATTGACGCACGTAACGAGACTCTCGGCAAGCGTATCAGGGATATAGCTGCCCTGAGGGTGCCTGTGCTTGCGATCGTGGGAGAGAAAGAAGTCGCTGACGGTACCGTCTCTGTACGCAGGGAGGGTGTCGATCAGGGCTCTATGACTGCAGAACAGTTTGTTGAATATATAAAATCAGCGGTAGCTGAAGAGTTAGCTTAATGCCAGGACCTTACAGACCAAAGCCATCGGGACCTCGTCCGCAGCAGGGACGCAGACCGGATCCTCGTCAGCAAAAGGACGAGAATGAGCTTAGAATCAACGGGGAGATAACCGCCCCGCAAGTCCGTCTGGTGGGAGACAATATCCCTGAGCAGGGTATCTATCCCATCGCGAAGGCGATCAGACTTGCAGATGACCTTGAATTGGACCTAGTGGAGATCAGCGCGAAGGCAGATCCTCCAGTATGCAGGATAATGGACTATGAGAAGTACATTTACCAGCAGAAGAAGAAGGCCAAGGAGATGAAGTCGAATTCTGCGAAGATCGTGGTAAAGGAACTTCGTTTCGGGCCGAATACCGACGAACACGATTTCCAGTTCAAGCTGAAGCACGCTCAGGGCTTCCTTCAGGAAGGGTCTAAGGTCAAGGCTACCATCTTCTTCCGCGGACGTTCGATAATGTTCGCCGATCAGGGAGAGAAGCAGCTCCTGCGTTTCGCCGTGGAACTTGAAGAATACGGCCGCGCGGAGAATATGCCTGTCCTGGAAGGAAAGAGGATGACTATGATGATAGCACCGCTTAAAAAGAAGTAAACCGTAGAGATACGGAACTATTATAAACATTATTAATTAAACATTTTTACACAATGGCAAAGCTTAAAACGAACCCCGGTGCCAAAAAGCGCTTTACGCTTACCGGGTCGGGCAAAATCAAGAGGAAGCACGCTTACCACAGCCACATCCTCACAAAGAAGACCAAAAAGCAGAAGAGAAATCTTGATCATTTCGCAATCATCGAATCTGCGGATATCAAGAGGGTGAAAGAAATGTTGGTTCTCTAAAAAAGTATTGAATTATGCCAAGATCAGTCAATTCAGTTGCCTCAAGGGCACGCCGCAAGAAGATTCTTAAGAGAACTCGCGGTAACTTCCTCGCCAGGAGGAATGTATGGACGGTAGCAAAGAACACTTACGAGAAAGGACTTACCTATGCTTACCGTGATCGTAGAGCCAAAAAGCGCAATTTCCGCGCACTTTGGATTCAGAGAATCAACGCAGCCGTACGTCAGTATGGTATGACTTATTCTCAGTTTATGGGCGCTCTCGCAAAACACAACGTCGGTCTTAACCGCAAGGTGCTTGCAGACCTCGCCATGAACAATCCGAAGGCATTTGAAGCTATAGTAAAGTCAGTTAAAAAGAAATAGCTGTGAGCCTGAAGGAATTTACCCATAACAAATGGACGAGGTTCACATTCTGGGCCCTGCTCTACATCGCGTGGGTAATCTGGCTTGAAAACTACTGGTTCCTTCTCGGACTGGGCGTGATATTCGACATATTCATCACCCGCAAGGTCCGCTGGAACTTCTGGAAGAAGAGATATAAGGAAGGGGAGAAACATTCTGCGGCAAACGACTGGCTGGACGCCATCATCTTCGCAGTCATCGTGGTGACCCTGATAAATACCTTCTGGTTCCAGGCTTTCAAGATTCCTTCATCCTCAATGGAGAGAACCCTCTATACCGGGGATCATCTCTTCGTAAGCAAATTGACATACGGACCCAGGTTGCCTCAGACTCCGCTGACGCTTCCTTTCTCGCATAACGTGGCTTTCGGGAAGGAGTCCTACTCCAAACTCGTGAAGTGCGATTATCGCAGACTCAAGGGAAGACGCAGCGTTCAGAGGGGTGATGTGGTCGTGTTCGGTTTTCCAAATGGAGACACAGTCCTCAGGAAGGCGCCCGCAGAAGACTATTATGCTCTCTGCAGGTTCTATGACAAAAGGACCGTCATCTCGAAGCTTGGACCTGTGATTGCACGTCCTGCCGACAAGGTGGATCACTACGTTAAGAGATGTGTGGCCGTTGCAGGCGACACTCTGGAAGTGAGAAAAGGCCTTGTGTGGGTGAATGGAGTGAAAGAACCTTCATACCCGGGACTTCAGCTTTCCGCCCATCTGGAGGAAACCCAGCGTGACTACAGAGAGATTTTCCCCTTCAGCGCAGACTACAGCTGGAGCAGAGACGAGTTCGGTCCCGTCTGGATCCCGAAGAAGGGAGCCACTGTCCGGCTCGACGCCCGGAATCTTCCTCTTTATGAGAGGATTATCAGGGTTTACGAACATTCATCCGTCGAGGATGCATTGGCGGCCGGAGAGTACACCTTCAGACAGGATTACTACTTCATGATGGGAGACAACAGACACAATTCCCTGGATTCCAGGTATTGGGGTTTTGTTCCGGAAGACCATATAGTGGGTACGCCGGCAATAATATGGCTCTCGACAGATGCTGAAGAATCCTTCCCGCGGAGCATCCGCTGGAACAGATTTCTGAAGCTGGTAAAGAATAATAATAAATAAAAGAATATCATTATGGCAAAGGTTTGTCAAATAACCGGAAGGAAAAGAATGAAAGGTAACAATGTTGCCCATTCTAAACTGCGCACCAAGCGTGATTTCTCCGTCAACCTCAAGAACAAGCGCTTCTGGAGTGAGGAGGAGCAGAGATTTATAACCCTCAAGGTATCTTGCAAGGGTATGAGGATCATCGAGAAGAACGGCCTCGAGGCTACCATTCGCGATGCTCAGAAGAAAGGATATGTTAACCTTGTTTAATTTTTGAAGTTATGGCAAAGAAAGCAAAAGGCAACAGGGTGCAGGTCATCCTTGAGTGCACGGAACAAAAGGCAACGGGCGTTCCAGGAATTTCCCGTTACGTGACCACTAAGAACAAGAAGAATACTACAGAGCGTCTTGAGAGGAAGAAATACAACCCGTTCCTCAAGAGAGTGACTGTACATCGTGAAATTAAATAATCTGAGGAGGATATAATATGGCAAAGAAAGCCGTCGCAACATTCGCAGCTAAGGCCGGTGCTAAGAGCATGGTCAAGTGCATCCGCATGGAGAAATCCCCTAAAACAGGCGCTTATGTTTTCACAGAGCAGCTCGTTGAGGAGTCACAGGCTAAAGAGATGTTCTCCAAGAAATAATCCTTTTTAGTTACAATGCTGAGAAAGAGAGTGATTTTCACTCTCTTTTTTTATGCTTATGCAGTGGATTTTGATTATCTTTGTCCGATATGGCGATTAGTTTCTTTCAGCGTTTAAGCAGGGCCGTGATAGGCAAGTCGAGAGTGGATGATTCCACCCTGGACGCCATCGAGGAGGCTCTGGTAGAGTCGGATATGGGAGTGGACACCACTCTGAAGGTGGTGGATGCTCTGGAGGAGAGAGTTTCCCGCGACAGGTTTATGTCCAGGGAGGAGCTTTTCACCATGCTCCGCGAGCAGATCGCCGAACTTCTGGTTACCGAACCCGTTCCTGAAAGCACCGTGCGCCCTTATGTGGTGCTGGTGGTCGGCGTGAACGGCGTGGGCAAGACTACGAGCATAGGCAAATTGGCATATAAGTTCCGCAAGGAGGGAAAGAAGGTGGTTCTGGGGGCTGCGGACACGTTCCGCGCCGCGGCCGTGGACCAGATAAGCGTGTGGGCAGAGAGAGCCGGGGTGGATATTGTCCGCCAGCAGATGGGTTCTGACCCTGCCGCCGTGGCTTACGACACCGTGAAATCCGCTGTGGCCAAGGGCGCCGACGTGGTGCTCATCGATACGGCTGGGCGTCTGCATAACAGGGTGGACCTGATGAATGAGCTTACCAAGATTCGTAATTCTGTGGCTAAGGCTCTTCCTGGGGCTCCTGCTGAGGTGATGCTCGTCCTGGACGCCAGCACCGGGCAGAACGCTTTCCAGCAGGCTAAGGAATTTGCACGTGCCACCAGCATCACTTCGCTGATGCTGACCAAGATGGACGGCAGCGCACGAGGCGGGGTGGCAGTCGGCCTGGTGGATCAGTTTGGCATTCCGATAAAGTATGTCGGCGTGGGCGAGGGGATAGACGACATTAAGAAGTTCGACAGGGACGAGTTCGTGAAGACTCTTTTCGACGAGGATAATTTGAAATAAAACATAACAGATATGAAGCTCGAGTACAATTGGCTTAAGGATTACATTAAATGTGACCTCACTGCGGCTCAGATAGCCGAGATAATGACTTCGATAGGTATCGAGGTCGACGGCGTGGAGGAAACGGAAGTGATAGAGGGAGGATTAAAGAACGTGGTAGTGGCTAAGGTTCTTACCTGCGCCGCGCATCCCGATTCCGATCACCTTCACATCACCACGGTGGATGACGGCACGGGAGAGCCTCTTCAGGTCGTCTGCGGTGCTCCGAACGTGGCTGCCGGGCAGAAAGTGCTCTTTGCTAGAGTAGGGGCAGTCCTTCCTGGTGACTTCAAGATCAAGAAATCGAAGATTCGCGGTGTGGAAAGTCTCGGAATGATATGCGCCGAGGATGAATTGGGAATTGGCGAGAGTCATGACGGCATCAAAGTGCTTCCGGAGGATGCTCCGGTGGGTATGCCGGCGAAGGATTATCTGCAGATTCCTACACACGCGGTGATAGAATATGAGATAACTGCGAATCGCGTCGATGCGGCTTCGCACTACGGTGTGGCCCGCGACGTCTATGCTTATCTCAAGCTTAACGGTATCCCTTGCGAACTTGTTCGCCCGGAGGTTGGCAAGGCTGTCGAGACAGCTGACAAGTCTGCGAAGGGTGTGATTGGCATAGATGTGAAAGATGCCGAAGGCGCGCCTCGTTACACTGGACTCACGATCGAGGGCATCAAGGTAGCTCCGTCGCCAAAATGGCTGCAGGAGAGGCTTTCCGCTATAGGAAGCCGCCCTATTAATAACATAGTGGATATCTCGAATTATATACTTTTCGCTTTCGGTCAGCCGCTTCATACTTTTGATGCGGATAAGATCAAGGGCGGCCGTGCTATCGTTCGCAGGGCGCAGGCGGGTGAGCATCTGCGCACACTTGACGGAGTGGACCGTACGCTGAATGATTTCGATATGGTAATTGCCAATGCCGATGGCGCTATGTGCCTGGCCGGTGTGTTCGGAGGAGAAGACAGCGGGGTTACGGAAAACACCGTCAATCTGTTCCTCGAGAGTGCCTACTTCGATCCGGGCAGCATCAGGAAGACCAGCAAGAAGCATCAGCTTTCTACCGATGCGTCATTCCGTTATGAGAGAGGATGCGATCCTCAGATATGCCAATACGCGCTCAAGTACGCTGCCGATCTGGTAGTGGAACTTTGTGGAGGAAAGGTAATCGGCGATATTCAGGAGAATTATCCGACCCCTGTCGAGAAGAAAAAGATAGAATTGGACTATGGCAGGATCTGCTCGTTCATAGGTAAGGAGATAGGAGATGACAAGATAGACCTTATCCTCAAGGCCCTGAACTATGAGTTTGTGAGCCGTGAAGGACGCACCGCCACGGTACTTGCTCCAAGCTATATGGTGGACGTTTACAGAGAGTGCGATGTAGTGGAGGAGATCCTTCGCATCTACGGATACGATAACATCGAACTTCCTTCGCAGATGAGAATGTCGGTCAACGCCACGCCTTCACCGGAGCCTGAGGCTGTCCGCAGCATAATTTCCAACTTCTTGGCTGCCAATGGTTTCGTAGAGACTATGAACAACTCTCTTACTAAGGGAGACTATTATACCGACCTTAAGACATTCCCTGCAGACCATTGCGTTAAGATAGTCAATCCTCTCAGCCAGGATCTCAATGTTCTTCGACAGACTCTCGTTCTTAATGCTTTGGAGGTGGTCGCTTACAATGTGAACCGCCAGATGCCGTCGATGAAGATTTTTGAATACGGATCTGTATATCAGAGACTTCCGGAGAAGAGCGGCGAGACTCTTGAGGGTTATGAAGAACATCAGAATTTCTGCTTGGCTATTACCGGCACTAAGGAGAAGTCTTGGAGAGGAGCGGCTGTCAAGTCTGACTATTTCCAGCTGAAGAGCTATCTGGAGCTTCTGCTCAGACGCTTCGGCGCAGATATTTATCAGCTTTGGAATGAGCCTGCTCCTTCAGACATTTATGCGGAAGGAATGTGCTACAAGCTTCCTGGAAGCGGCAAACTTCTCGCCACTCTCGGCAAAGTACAGCCTTCTCTTGCCAAGAAATTCGGTATAAAGCAGGCTGTGTTCACGGCTGAGATCTCCTGGCCGGTGCTGTTCGAACTCATCAAGCGTAATAAGGTGGGATTCAAGGAGCTTCCTAAGTTCCCTGAGGTAAGGCGCGATCTGGCTCTCCTGCTGGATGAGAATGTGACATATGCTGATCTTCGCACCACTGCCTTCAAGCAGGCGAAGAAACTGCTCAGGAACGTATCTCTGTTCGACGTCTATCGCGGGGACAAGATTCCTGCAGGCAAGAAGCAGTATGCTCTGAGCTTCGTTCTGCAGGATCCGGAGAAGACACTTACGGATCAGGATGTGGAGAAGGTTATGAACACCATCCTGTCTTCGTTCCAGAACAATTTCGGGGCACAGCTCAGATAGTATGCGTCGCCACGGGGTTCAGAAGGTTCTGGTGTCGGCGGCAGTCGTGCTGACTGCCCTGGTGTCGTGTTCGGACAGAGGCAGGGTGATACCTGCTTCCAAGCTTACCGACATCTATGTGGATATGTTCCTCTCGGACCAGTGGCTGTCGTCACATTATTCTTCCCGCAAACAGGCGGACACCTCGCTTTTCTACGAGCCGATTTTCCGCAAGTACGGATATACGGTGAAGGATTATGACGCTTCGGTGAAGCATTACATAGAAGAGCCCGATGAATACGCGAAGATTCTGAAGAACGCTTCGCTGAAACTGGACCGCAAGGCCAAGTATCTTCGCAAGGTGGATGACTATTACAGGAATAGGAAGAAGGAGATCTCGCATTATGTAGAGAAGCCGTTCAATCTCGAAACGCTGATGCCGGAGGATACTATGATGATCTGGCATCCCTCTGATTCCATTAAGGTTAATAAAATACTTACAAGAAATGAACAAGACTGAAATTCTAAAGAAATGCTTCGGCTTTATGGATTTGACCACTCTTCGTCCTGAAGATACACCTCAGAGTGTCAAGGCGTTGGTGGACAAGGTAACGGAATTCCATCGTCTCTATCCGTCCTACCCGCTTCCGGCTTCCATCTGCGTGTATCCGAATTTCGCCAGGGTGGTGAAGGATAACCGCGTAAGCGAAGATCTGCACGTGACCACCGTGGCCGGATGCTTCCCTTCTTCGCAGAGCTTTCCGGAGGTTAAGGAACTGGAGGTCCGCATGGCCATAGAGAACGGGGCTGACGAAGTGGATATAGTATTGGCCCTGAACGCTTTTCTGGCGGGAGATTACGACAGGGCGGCGGAGGAGATCCGCAGCATCGCACAGATTTGCCATTCGCATAATGTGATACTTAAGGTCATCCTGGAGACCGGTATCCTCAAGACCGAGGAGCTGATTTACAAGGCTTCGATTCTGGCTATGGAGTCAGGGGCCGATTTCATCAAGACTTCCACCGGAAAGGTGGCAGTCAATGCGACTCCGGAGGCTGCGACCGTGATGTGCAAGGCCATCAGGGAATATTATTCGAAGACCGGGCGCAAGGTCGGCTTCAAGGCTGCCGGCGGAGTGTCCACGGCCGAGGAGGCTCTTCAGTATTACGAAATCGGCCTTTCGATACTCGGAGAAGAGTGGATGACTGAAAAGTTTTTTCGCTTCGGCGTAAGCAGATTGGGAAATTCTCTGGTAAGTGCCGTCGAAAACAAGGAGATAAAGTTCTTCTAATCAACATTTTAAGAAATTAGCCGTGTAAAAACATTTTTACACGGCTTTTTTCATATACCTTTGCAAGAAAAAAAGCTATGAAGACTTCGAAACTTCTTCTTGCATTGGCATCAATATGCCTCTGCTCCTGTTCGCAGGATTCTTTTTCAGTTGACGATTCACTGGTCGGTGATGACGTGGGCAAGCTGTCCCACGATATGATCGTGCTGGGCGAAAAGCTCGAGGACCCGTATGCCCTGGAAAATATGACCAAGGCTCTGGCCTCGCTTTATCCCACGAAGGCCGAAGCGGTTCAGCTCGAGGCGACGGATTATTATGTAAGGCTGCTTCCGGGCAGCAGGGATGATCTGGAGACCCTCGAGAAGATGGGGGTGAAGATGCTTGACCATCCTATGGACTACAGCATCGTGGAGGAAGGGGACTATTATCACGACCCCGAGATAGGCGAAGACGAGATAACCTGGCAATACGCTGTGGTGCCGCCTGATTTCGAGGCGCCGGCCTCAGTCAGGTGCGAGCTTCTGCACAAATGCTATCTGGCTGAAGCGGAGAACGTTACCAAGGCCGGACTTGGCTGGGTGGACTGGGATGCCGTGGAGAGGGAATCCTTCAGGCTCACCGGTAACGAAGACCTTCTCTCTCCTGAGACAAAGGCCGAAAAGGTGGCCCATATCCCGAAGGGCAGAATATGCATAGTGGACAAGGATCATAATCCCGACACCATAGGCGTGGCCGGAGTGCAGGTGTCGTGCAACGTGTTCGTGAAATTCGACCGCTGCTTCACTGACGTGGACGGCTATTATCAGATGAAGAAAAGCTTCAAATCCAAGCCGCGTTTCCGTCTGGTCTATACGAACAGCAAGGGCTTCACGCTCGGATTCAATGCGGTGCTCGTGAAGGGGTCGCTTTCCACGCTCGGCAAGCAGCCTTCCACCGGATGCAGCGTTACGGTCAGCGAGAATTCCGACGGGGGGATGTTCAAGCGCTGCGCCATCAATAACGCCGCGTACGACTATTACGAGGCCTGCTCGGCGAACGGGGTGAAGATCAAGACTCCGCCTGCCAATCTTACCATCTGGAACATAGGGCTGATGGAAAGCAGCGCCACCGTTATGCTTCATCAGGGGGCCATAATGGACATTGACCTGATAAGCGGGATACTGGGAGAATGGAAGCCCATCGTCAAACTCTTTATGCCGGACATAATTCTGGGCACGAAGAACTATCAGACTTACAAGCAGATATATCATAAGGTGCAGCACGAGCTGGCTCACGTCAGCCATTATATGCAGGTGGGCAATCTCTATTGGGACACTTACGCCACCTTCATTCTGGCTGCTTACCTGGACTCCGGAGGCGTGACCTACGGTACGGGTGCAGAAGATAATGCCGGATACTGCGAAGTGGGGGAGATGTGGGCCTACTATATGGAAAACATACTCTTCAGGGAGCGGTATGACGACTGGACGACCACTTACGGTTCCAGGTACTGGTTCCATCCGGAGATTCTCATTGATCTGGATGGTCGCGGGATAAACCGCTTTATGATATTCCCTGCCCTGCAGGCGGATGTGCACACGAAGGAGAATCTGAAATCCAGGCTCATTACCCTGTATCCTCAGAGCAAGAGCGAGATAAACAATGCGTTCAACAGATATTTATAGTTGTTTTTAGTTTTTCATAATTTATGGTTTTAAAGAGGCTATTGCCGCTAATGCTGGTGGTGCTGCGAATAGGCGCAGCACCTTTGGCGGCGCAGGAGAAAAGGGTGGCCGTTTCGACCAATCTGACAGAGTATGTGTCCGGAGGGACTTTGAATATGGATGCTTCCATAGGGGTATCCGAGCACTGGAGCGTAGGCGCCGGCGTGAGATACAACCCGTATTCCCCGGACAGCAGACAGCGCAGCTTTACGCTGGGAACCAGATATTGGCCCTGGTATCTGTATGCCGGATGGTGGCTCAGCGCTGACGCCGCGTATCAGGAATTCAGCCAGAGGGGGGATTATCTTCGGGAGGGAGACCGGTACGGTGCTTCGTTCCTGATAGGATATTCCAGAATTCTGAACAAGCATTTCAATCTGGACGCCGGATGGGGTTTCTGGGGAGGCTACGAATCGTATAAAGTTTATGGATGTGAGACCTGTTCGCGCATAAGAGAGAAGGGCGAGAACTACTTTCTGAAGCCTAACCGGATTATTTTGAGCATATCTTACATATTTTGATTATTTTTACTATATTTGCAGTCCCTAATTGCGCGGGTGGCGAAATGGTAGACGCGCTAGTTTCAGGAGCTAGTGTCAATTACGACATGTGAGTTCGAGTCTCATCTCGCGCACTATGAAGTTGCCGCAAAAGTGGCAACTTCGTTTTTTTAGAGCAGTGTATGACAGAAATCAGAAACATCGCGATTATCGCACACGTAGACCACGGTAAGACTACTCTCGTGGACAGAATGATCTATCAGGCCAATCTGGTGCGTCAGCCGGAGAACCTCGGACAACTCATTCTGGACAACAACGACCTGGAGAGGGAAAGAGGCATCACCATTCTGGCGAAGAATGTGTCCGTAACCTATAAGGGGGTCAAGATCAATATCATAGACACTCCGGGCCACAGTGATTTCGGTGGAGAAGTGGAGCGCGTGCTGAATATGGCCGACGGTGTTCTTCTGCTTGTCGACGCTTTTGAAGGATGTATGCCTCAGACACGTTTCGTGCTTCAGAAGGCCCTTCAGCTCGGCAAGAAACCTATCGTGGTGATAAACAAGGTGGACAAGCCCAACTGCCGCCCTTACGAGGTGCAGGAAGAGGTGTTCGACCTTATGTTCAATCTGAACGCCACGGAGGAGCAGCTTGATTTCAAGACTGTGTACGGTTCTGCCAAGCAGGGCTGGATGTCTCTCGATCCTAACAAGCCTACTACCGACATCATTCCTCTTCTCGATGTGATTCTGGAAGAGATTCCGGCTCCTGCAGTTGTGGAAGGCACTCCGCAGATGCTGGTGTCTTCTCTTGAGTACAGCCCTTATGTAGGTCGTATCGCAGTGGGCAAGATTACCCGCGGTTCCTTGAAAGTTGGCCAGAATGTAAGCCTGTGCAAGCGTTACGACGTGATTCAGAAGCAGAAGATCAAGCAGTTGATGGTGTTCGAGGGACTTGGCAAGGCTCAGGCCGAGGTGGTTCACTGCGGAGACATCTGCGCTGTCGTCGGTATCGAAGGATTCGAGATCGGAGATACCATTGCGGATTTTGAGAATCCTGAGGCGCTGCCTCCTATCGCAGTTGACGAGCCTACGATGAGTATGCTCTTTACCATAAACAATTCGCCTTTCTTTGGCAAGGACGGCAAGTTCGTCACTTCGCGCCATATCAAGGACAGACTTGACAAGGAGCTCGAGAAGAACTTGGCCCTCAGGGTAAAACCGGGCCTCTCGGCTGATTCGTTCGTGGTTTACGGACGTGGCGTGCTTCATCTCTCGGTACTTATCGAGACTATGCGCCGTGAGGGATTCGAGCTTCAGGTAGGTCAGCCCAAGGTGCTGGATAAGACTATCGGAGGTCAGAGGTGCGAGCCTATCGAGGAACTTTCCATCGAGGTGCCAGAGCAGTTCGTGGGAGCAGCCATCGAGATCTCGACACGCCGCAAGGGCGCCCTCGTGCATATGGAGCCGCGCGGAGACAGAACCCTGCTGGAGTTCGAGATACCTACCCGCGGACTTATGGGATTGAGAAGCAACCTCCTCACTGCCACCCAGGGAGAGGCTGTCGTGGCTCACAGGTTCAAGGACTATCAGCCTTACAAGGGCGATATCGAGCACAGGAACAACGGCTCGCTGGTTTCTCTCGAGACCGGACTTTCGAGCGCATATTCGATGAACAAGCTTCTG
Organism: bacterium; assembly: GCA_963626825.1. Lineage (GTDB taxonomy): Bacteria > Bacteroidota > Bacteroidia > Bacteroidales > UBA932 > Cryptobacteroides. The sequence goes on from CAVFXO010000061.1 coordinate 26,691, forward strand.
GACAGAGGCCGCTTCTTCGTGGAGCCGGGAGAGGAAATATATGCAGGTCAGGTAGTTGGCGAGCATACCCGAGAGAGGGATCTGAACATCAATATCTGCAAGACCAAGAAGCTTACCAATGTCCGCGCTGCCGGTTCTGATGACAAGATCATCCTTCCTCCGGCCATCAAGTTCTCTCTTGAGGAGGCTCTGGAATACATTCAGGAGGATGAGCTCGTGGAGGTTACCCCTCACTATATGAGAATTCGCAAGATCCTGCTGGACCCGCTGGCCCGCAAGAGAAATAGCGACAATGTAGATTGATTTTAAAAATAAATTTGTTAACTTTGCAACCCTTTGTAGTAAACCTGAATGGTATCGGCACTGGTGCGAAAGCATTCAGCGCCGTTGCTGACAAGAAGTTCTTTGAGAGTTTCGGGAATGCCGACATTCTTGACGCCGACGTGAAAGTCGATTATGATGTCAGGAACCGAGGAACCAGCGTGGACGTCACCTGCCGGATCAAAGGTAATGTGACAGTCTGCTGCGACCTGTGTCTGGAGCCTCTGACCCTGGACGTGGAAACTGGGTTTGAGGAGAATTATGTTCCTGAAGGACAAGAGATTGATCTTAGTCAAGACGTATATGACTATATCATAACTTCCCTTCCGCTTCGCAGAGTTCATCCGGAAGGCCAATGTAACGAGGAGACTACAAAGTTTTTAAGTAAATAATAATTTAAAAGAATAAAAAAATGGCACATCCAAAACACAAATTCTCAAAACAGAGAACAGCCAAGAGACGTACCCACGACTTCGCTCCGGTACCTACCCTTGCTACTTGTCCGAATTGTGGCGCTACAGTAATCTACCACCGCGTTTGTCCTGAATGCGGCTTTTACAGAGGACGTCAGATAATCGAAAAGAGCGCTGAGTAGTCAGTGCTCTTTATGGTCCCTTAGTTCAACGGATAGAACGAAGGTTTCCTAAACCTTAAATACAGGTTCGATTCCTGTAGGGACTACGAAAGGGCTGTTGGTTTGAGCCGACGGCCTTTTTTGTGCTCATAAGGATTTGGTGATGACGAAAGCGATATATGACAGGACGGAGCTCCTTCTGGGGGACGATGTTATGCGTGCTCTTTCCGAAGTTAAGGTTATAATCTTCGGCGTCGGCGGCGTCGGCAGCTGGTGCGCCGAGGGGCTGGTGCGCAGCGGCATAACCCATCTTACCATAGTGGATTCCGACAGGGTGAGCATCACCAATGTGAACCGTCAGCTGATGGCCACGACCAGAACCGTCGGTCAGGTGAAGGTGGAGGCCCTGCGCGATCATCTTCTCGAGATCAACCCCGAGGCTGAGATTACCTCCGTACAGAAGATATATTGTGAAGAGACGGCGGATTCCTTCGATCTGAACGCTTATGACTATGTGATAGACGCCGTGGATTCGCTGTCGAACAAGGCTCTGCTTATCCTCAGAGCCTCTGCGAGCACTGCCACTTTCTTCTGTTCGCTCGGTGCTGCTCTTAAGGTGGATCCGCTGAAGGTGAGGGTGGCTGAGTACTGGAGCGTGCGCGGCTGTCCGCTTGGCGCTGCTCTGCGAAAGAAGATGAAGCGTGCCGGGACCCTTCCTTCGAAACCTTTTCTGTGCGTATATGACGATGAGGTTCTTCCCAACCGCGGTCACGGCTCATACGGTGGAGCCGAAGACGATCTCTGCCCGCAGGTGCAGGACGGACCGGGGGATCCTTCACTTCTGGCTCATGACTGGTCCAGCTCCAAGGCACAGATCAACGGCACTGTCGCTCACGTTACGGCTATCTTCGGAATGACCCTTTCCGGCCTGGTCATTCAGGACGTGTACTCGAAATTTGCCGAAAAAATCTGAAATTTGTAAAGCGACGGTTGTCAGTGTAAAGCATTGGTTGGTTGACAGGCTTGAGTTCGAGCCGTAACTTTGTACAAACTAACATAATGCAAACACTATGAATATAGAACTGCTCAGGCGCAACATTCGCGAACAGCGCAAATCATTGGGATTGACACAGGAGGAGATGGCCAGAAAAATTGGCATCTCCCGTCAGGCCTATAACAATATCGAACAGGGCAAGACCGTTATGATCAACAGGAAGCTGCCCAAAATCGCGGACCAGCTGTGCATCAGCGTGGATCATCTGCTTCTTGGCTACGATCCCGCACCCGACGCATCTTCTCTGAGGCAGGAACTTCACGAGAAGGAAGAGAAGCTCGCCTATTCTGAGCGTGAGCGGCGGGAAATGCAGATTCGGCTCACGGACCTGCAGGAGATGCTGACCCAGCAGACGGGATACATAGAAAGCCTTAAAAAGATAGAGAAATACCAGACGGACCAGCTTGAAAAGCTGCTTTCGGGTGAATAGCCGGCTGAAAATAAATGGCGTGACCCGCTATCGAAGACCAAGGTATCGCCAAACACCCATTTCCCACAATAGAAGGCCACGCCAAAGCTGGTCGGCCTTCTTTCACTATGGGAGATGTTTCAAAAAGTTGGCGATTTTTGGTCTCTAGTAAAAGAAGTTCATTGCAAATATACTATTATTTGCTCAATTATCACTCTCGGAAGTCAGCAAGTCCTCCAGCGGGACACCGCACTCTCTGGCTATCAATTCCAGCTTTTTGTGTATCAGCCTGGTGCGTCCGCTTTCGATGTTGTAGTATGCCTGTCGGGATATTCCGATTCTGGCTGCCAGCTTTTCCTGGCTGAGGCCGGAGCATAGTCTGGCCTTCCGTATGTTGTATTGAATAGTGTTCATTTCTTTTACTAGGATTTAATTGATGGTTTGACGGGCCAGAGGACCCGGTTACGAAGATACGGGTATCCGAAGGAGGACCACTTCCGCCCAAAGTGTATCCGCGCATATATATGCCCGTATGTTACTTGACCGGAAGAATCCCTATCACATAATGGGACGACGGGCCGAATTCCGGAGTGAGGACTTCCACGCACTCGGATGCCAATCGACAAAGTTCTTCATAGTCAGGTGAATACAGTACGGACATTTGAAACGTCCCGTCTTCTCCGGGATGCTCGGCGCTGAAGCTGCGGTCGAAAAGATTCCTGGCCACCAGCCCCATATTGTTCCTCACGTTTATCTCCACGCAGGGGTTGAGGGTGTATCCGCTCCGGGCGTCACGGGCGATGAACATATCCACGCCCAGATTCCCTTCGTATCGCCCGGCGAACTGCTCCGAGATGAATTTCTGCACAGCCTCACGGACCTCTTCCAGAACGGAAGGGGCGATGTATCCGCAGATGCGCGAGGCCATAAAGTCATTGGAAGCCAGCAGGTTCCCCTGGTAGGCCCCGTGAACGGACCGAAAGATGGAATATCCCCAAAAATGCACGTCTTTTTCTGACACACCGAACTGCAGGGAGAAGTCCAGGGCGAGGTCGCGGCTTCGCCGTTCGACGATTACACTGCCCTGTTTGGCTATGATGTTCCTGCACCAGCCCAGATCGCTTTCCGTCCAGGATGTGCTGCTGACCATTCTGAGGCCCCGTCCGCTGCTGGACCACGGCGATTTGAGTATGGTGTCCCCGTAGCTGTCCACGATGCGCCGGACTTCCTCCAGATCGAAGGCCTGCACGGCCCCGGCATCGCACATCCAGTCACGCGAAGGGAAGGCGCGGCGTATGAAGTCGTTGCACAGAATGGCGGTCCGGCGGTGGGATAGCTCGCGCACGCGCTGAAGGTATTCGTCGGAAGGCAGCAGGGAAGGATCGGCCCCGTCCAGAAGCAGCCTGTGCCGTATGGTCTTGTCCCAGCCCCACACTGTGATTGGCCTGTGGCTGTCCGGCAGAAAGCGCATAATGCTCCCGCAGTCCCGGCTGAACCGGCAGGCCGATTCGGGCGGCACGAAACTGACGTCGTTGTTGGCCAGGCAGAGGTCGTGTTCGGAATTGAATACCAGAAGTGCTTTTTCGCTCATTCTCGGAAACTTATCGGGCGACAAAAATACGATTTAATTTTCTAAATTTGCAGACTACTCGAATCCCGATATTTATGAAGACCCGAATTGCACTTTTACTTGGCGCGGCCTGTCTGATATGCGGCTCCGCTTATGCTCAGCAGGGAGATGCCCGCGAACTTCTTAAGGAAGACATTACCCGAAGCGCCAACCTTCATCATAATTATGAAGCGCCTGCTCAGGTCTATGATACTCCAGCCCCTAAAGGGTACACTCCGTTCTACATCAGCCACTACGGAAGGCACGGCAGCCGTTATCACTGGGGTGCACGTCCTATCGAAGAACCTCTCGGAGTGCTGGATTCGCTCTCTGCACATAATCTTCTTACCGACGAGGGCCAATCTGTCCGTTCCGATCTGCAGATAATTATGGAGGCCCATAACGGCCAAGTAGGATATCTTACCCATAAGGGTGCCGCTCAGCATCAGGCCATAGCGCACAGAATGTATTCGCGCTACCCGCAGGTTTTTCGCCAGAAGGATCGTCAGGAGGTCTACTGCGTGGCCACCGCCGTACAGCGCTGTATTCAGAGTATGGCCAATTTCTGTGTGCAGCTCACCCGTGAGAATCCTAATCTTAAGTTCACAATGGATGCGGGCGAGAAGTATGCTGACTATCTGAGCAATTCGCGCGGTGTGCCTAGAAGCACTGAGCGTAGCCGGTTCATCAAGGATTCGGTCCTCAAGGCTTCGCTCGACCCTTCGCGCATTATGACCGCCTGGGTGACGGATTCCACCGCCGCACTGAATTATTTTCCGCAGCGCGACTCGCGCAGATTCATCTATTCGGTGTTCAGCGCCGGCGGAATTGGCCAATGCCTTGATATAGAGGATCCGTTTATCTACAGACATTATACCTTCGACGAGGTGTACGGAATGTGGAGGTATTCCGACACGGATTATTATAACAGTATGTGCGCCACGGTAGAGAACAATCGTTCGAAGGATCTCGTCGGTCAGCGTATTCTTCGTGATATTCTGGACAAGGCCGATGCCGCATTGGCAGGAGGTGATCACGCGGCTGATCTTCGTTTCGGGCACGATACAGGTCTTTCTCCTCTTATGTGTCTTCTGCGCGTGCAGGAAATCGGTCACGAATATTCTCTTACCGAAGCTACGGATGTTTGGTATGGTTTCCAGCGTATGCCTATGGCATCTAACCTTCAGATAGTGTTCTTCCATAATAAGAAGGGCGATGTCCTGGTGAAATTCCTTTTCAATGAGAAAGAGACCACTATCCCGTCTCTTGCTGCAGTCAGCGGTCCTTACTACAGGTGGACCGATGTCAGGAATTATTTTGTAAAACTCTTGGAATCATAGCTTTATGCCATACTTGCTACTGGTCTTTTCCGTCATTATAATCATCTGCGTATTTTTTAACAAGGTGTCCAGCAAGCTTGGTATTCCTGTCCTGCTGTTTTTCCTTATGCTGGGATTGGCTTACGGTTGCAATGACGACGACTTTGCGGTCAAAAACGCCTGGCTGGTGGGTGATGTGAGTACGATAGCCCTCATCTTCATTATGTTTTATGGCGGGTTCGGTACCAGATGGAAGGCCGTCAAGCCTGTTGTCTTGGAATCCAGCCTGCTGGCCACGATAGGAGTGTTCCTCACGGCCGCATTTGTGGGACTTTTCTGCCATTTCGTGATGAAGTGGGACTGGATAGAGAGCTTCCTTATGGGATCGGTGATAAGTTCTACCGACGCTGCGTCGGTGTTCTCTATCCTCAGGACCAGAAAACTTGGCCTTAAGAACAATACTGCTCCTCTTATCGAGGTGGAAAGTGGTTCCAACGACCCTATGTCCTATATGCTTACTTCCGTGATGCTCACTCTGCTGGGTGGGACGATCTCAGTGGGAGGAGTGATCTGGGATATTATCTCGCAGATCGTGTTCGGTATGTTATGGGGCCTTGGCATAGCGTTCGTGGCGGTCAATGTGATAAAGAAGATTAAGCTTAAAAGCAACGGCTTCGATATCCTGCTGTTCATCTCCATCGCGCTGCTGGCTTATACGCTCCCTACTCTGATCGGCGGCAATGGGTTCTTAAGTGCTTATATAGTAGGTATTTATCTGGGGAATGTGGAGTATGAGGGGAAGAAGTCCCTGGTAGGATTCTTCGACGCCCTCACTTCGCTGATGCAGATAGTGATCTTCTTCCTGCTCGGTATGCTTGCCAATCCGGACAGCCTGTTCAAGGCTCTGGTACCGGCGATAATCATATTCCTGTTCCTGACCATTGTGGCGCGACCGCTGTCCGTGCTCGGGGTATTGACCCCGTTCAGAAAATATCCTCTGGCTCAGCAGACGCTCATCTCTTTCGTGGGGCTTCGTGGCGCGGCATCCATAGTGTTCGCGATAATGATCCTTTCGTCCAATGCCGTGCTGGACAACGACATATTCAGCATAGTATTCTGTATAGTGCTGCTGTCCATCGCCCTGCAGGGTTCGCTTGTGCCCGCTGTGGCCAAGGCCTGCAAGATGACAGACTCGTCGGAGGATGTGATGACCACGTTCAGTGACTTTCAGGATTCGTCCGACATCTCGTTCGGCAGCATACACGTGACTGCGAAGAGCAGGTGGAACGGCAAGCTGGTCAGCGAACTTGGCCTGCCTCAGGAGTGTCTGGTGGTGCTGGTTCTGCGCGGCGAGAAGCACATAATCCCGAAGGGAACCACTCAGATCGAAGAAGGCGACGAGGTGGTGCTCCTTACGAAGACCTATCAGGACAGGGGCGCGCATTCGCTTATGTATTATTCTCTTATAGAGGGTGACAGGCTGATAGGGAAGAAAGTCAAGGAATACTCTGTCGCCGAGGACTGCCTGCTGGTTCTGATCCAGCGCGGTAAGGAACGTCTGATTCCTAACGGGAACACTGTCCTGGAGGAAGGCGACATCCTCGTCACCCTGCGCCGCAGCAAGCTCCAGAAACTCGCCCTCTCCTCCGTCACACGAAAATAAAGGGGGGACGG
>CAVFXO010000061.1:33722-39319 GCA_963626825.1 bacterium
ACCACCTTTTTCGGTGTCGATGTTCGGATGCTGGTGCCGTAAGTGGTAGTTTCTAGGCGGTCACGGCGGAAGGATCGGCGATATCGCATCCGTAACTCCGATTTCTGAGGGGTTGCGGATGAGTGAAAAACACAAATACCCTCCGCAACTATAATTTTTTTCCCTTTGCGGAGGAGTAAAAATTAAAAATACTTGTCCGTAACTGATTTTTTCCTACCTTTGCGGATAACAAACGGATGACAATATGAAGAAGGATATAATCGGACGTGATCGGGAGATGGAAGTACTTGAACTTGCACATAATTCGCAAAAAGCTGAATTGGTGGCGGTTTATGGCAGGCGTCGTGTCGGTAAGACATTCCTCGTAAAACAATTTTTCGATTGTAAATTTGATTTTTATCTTACTGGTATCTATGAGGGAACTAAAGCAGAACAGCTTAAGTTTTTCAATAAGCAGCTTTGTGAATACTCCTCTATTCCGTACCCTTTGGTCGATAACTGGTTTGATGCCTTTGATCAGCTTAAACATTATATTTCTCATCTTTCGCCAGATCGTCCGATAGTTGTGTTTATCGATGAATTGCCGTGGCTGGATACTCCTCGATCGCGATTTGTTAAGGCTTTTGAACTGTTCTGGAACAGTTGGGCATCGGATCAGCAAAATTTGAAAATGATTGTCTGTGGTAGTGCTACTACCTGGATGATCTCTCATCTTCTTTGCGACAAAGGAGGTTTACATAATCGTGTGACGAGGCGGATTAAACTCTCTCCGTTCAATCTTCGCGAGACAGAGATGTTTCTCAAGTCCAGAGGCATAGTCTGGAATCGTCATCAGATAGCGGAGGCGTATATGATTTTTGGTGGAATGCCGTATTATCTGGAGATGCTTCAGAAATCTTATGGTCTGCCACAGAATGTCGACAGGCTTTTCTTCTCGGAGAATGCAGAACTTCGCAGTGAATATGACCTTTTGTTCCGTTCGTTGTTTAAGGATTCACAAATATACCGTAGCACGATTGAGTATTTAGCCAAGAAGTCTAAGGGATTGTCCCGTAAGGAATTGATGGCAGGGTTAAAGCTCGTTGACGGCGGCGCTTTCACAATCGTACTTGAGAATTTGTGTAATTGTGATTTCATTAGGAAATATTCCGCCTTCGGGAAAACAGAGAGGGACGTGCTGTATCAATTGACTGATATGTTTACATTGTTTTATCTCCACTTTGTTCAAGGCAGTAACGGGCGAGACGAGAATTTATGGAGTGATCTTGTCGATTCTCCGCAGAAACGTTGTTGGAGCGGATATTCTTTTGAACAGTTGTGCCTGCACCATGTTCCTCAAATCAAGTCTGCGCTTGGTATAAGCGGCCTGCAAAGTGATGTTTGCTCGTGGTTTTGCCTCCCGGATGAAAACCATCGTGGCGCGCAGATTGATCTGGTGATAGATCGTCGTGACCAGATTATAAATCTGTGTGAGATGAAATACGCGACCGGGGTATATGAAATTACCGGTAAATATGAAAAGGAAATGCTAGGGAGAAGGGAATTGTTCCGTAGCGTAACTCTTACACGTAAGGCCCTTCATCTTACTATGGTAACCACGTATGGAATTAAGCAGAATCCGTATTCCGGTTCTATTCAGAGTCAAGTGATGCTTGATGACCTTTTTCGCTGATTTTTCGATATGCACAGTCTTATCACTTCCTCGGAGAGGATGATCGCGGTGATACGGGAGCTGGGAATCGTGCCGCTTTTCAGGAGCAGGGTGCCCGGCTGGTCCATTGAAGATCAGACGGATCCGGATTTCTGGTTCTATACCTCTGACGTGCTTGGCCCGTGGGACTGGAAAATCGATGCGGTGCGCGAAGGCGACATCGCTTACGGTAAGTTTCTCTCCGGCAAGGCCGCGTTCGCCACGACCCGGTGGTACCGGCATCTGATGAATGTGCGCAGAGCCGACGCGAAATGCGCAGCTTTTCTGGATACGAGCCAATTGGCCCGTACAGCGCTGGACATCATTCGCCGGAACGGGGCTGTGGAGATGTCCGAACTTCGCAAGCTCTGCGGGGTGAAGAAGGCGGTGATGGAATCGGCGATGCAGGGGCTGTATATGGGCACCTGGGCCGTTGTGGGCGATATTCAGAGGGTGTACCGCGGCCCGAACCTGGAGTACAAGGGCTGGCAGCGCAGCTCTGTCACCACCCCTGAGGCTCTTTTCGGGGCGCAGAGCCCGTCGGACGATCAGCCTTTCTGGGCCAATATCATCGAAAGCCAATGTGAAAGTTCAATGACGGTGGACTGTTCTCCGCAGGAGTCCAGGGCGCTCCTGATCGACCACCTCGCGGAATTCTTCCCGGACAGGCGTGACGTAATCGCGAAAATAATCTGAATTTCTATTATGTATTTGCCTGTAAAAACATAATATATTATCTTTGTCGAAAGGAAAAGATATGACATCATTCAGGCAGAGCATATTGCAGCAGATCGAGCGGATTGAGCCCGGTCATATATTCACTTTCCGGGATTTGTCGTATGAATTAGACAAGACCGCCAATGTCGCCGTGCTGCTTTCTGAACTTAGCCGTGCCGGTGATTTGATGCGTGCCGCAAAGGGGGCATATTACCGTCCAAAGAAATCTGCTCTCGGCTTGGGGAATCTCCCGATATATCAGACTGAGCAGTTCCGGTATTTGGCAGAAAAACTGAATGGCTATCTTACAGGTCCGTATGTTTATAATAAGATGGGCCTGACTGAACAGGTCTCGATGACCATTACGATGGCAACCCCCAGTCCGGCACGTCGTTTCCTCTTTCATAATTTGGAAATTGAATGCGTAAAGTCTTATTGCCCAGGTTGTCAGGATGAAAGTTCTGTGCCATATTTGCAAGTGCTGGATGCGATAAAAGATATGAAAAGAGTCCCCGGGACCACAGCGCAGGACATATACGATAGAGTAAAAGTCAAATATTTCGCTTGGTTTAGCTCCCGAGACTTGAAATATATCGTATCTTTGTCGAAAAATTACCCGCCTCGTGTCAGAAAGGTTGTTTCTGATATTTTGGGTGATATAGGACAGCCGCTGTTGAGTTCGGAAATCGCATTGACGATTCTTCCGACAACGCGGTTCAACTTAAACTATAAAAGACATGAACTTACATTCGGACAAGGAAGCGTTTTGCGAAATCATTGCTCTGGCGGCTGATAAATTTGCCTGCGAACAGTCGCACGTGGAGAAAGATTATTGGGTATCAAAGGTCTACGGACTGATTGACAGATTCTCGGAAGATTTGGACTTGTTTGTGTTTACGGGGGATGTGAGGGCGTCCCGGCAAGCAGAAAAGACATTGAACAGGAAACTATCCAAATACATTATCGAGCGTAATCGTGGCATATATAGGGAAGAATTGTCGGATACCGGCGGAAATTATCGGAAGCTGTATTTTTCGTATGACAATGTTTTTCGCGGGGTGGGGTTGAAAGACCATCTGGAAGTTGAAATCAAGTCCTGTGACCTTTTTGACAAGAGGCCGCTGTATTGTCCGACAGACAGGATGGTAATTAAGCCAATTGTGACAATCTTTCTTGAAGGAAAGGGGCAAACACAACTAATTGAGTTATACGGGCTTGATGGCTTTGAGATGCAGTGCATCAATCCTCGCAGAACTATTTGCGATAAAATTTCAAGATTGGTGAAGTTATCTTACGGCGCAACTCCTTTTGAACTGCTGGCCAAGCACATACGCGATATTTATGACTTATTAGAGATTTATCGTTGTGGCGAATATAAGGCGTACATCCATTCTGAGGAGTTCCTGGATGCTATGTATAGAGTGACGATTGAAGATAAGCTCAGCAAAAATTCATTTTCTCATCTGCCGCTTTCCGAAGCGTTGGTGTTCAGGGATGCTGAAACAGTAATGTCTCACCCCGGAATAGTCTTTGCCTATTCCTCTGACTTGCGGAAGCTATGTTTTAACAAGCGTCTGATGCCTCCCCTCAGCGAGGCTGTCGCGACCTTAAAGGCACTGCGCGAGGTGCTGCTTCGTTTTGATGGATATAGGGTACACAGAGAGTGGCACGCGAAATAATCGGAAAAAATCTCGATTTCGTGATTTCATGTTGTATTTGCGAAAGTTTATGGCGGTAAACTCGTGGTCAGCGGCTCGGTGTTCACTCTTATGGAGAAGATTTTCAGGGATGAGAAGCAGCCTCTGTTCGGACGTGCTGACCTGATGACTTGAACATAACGATAGGGCCGTTCCGCACAGACGTGATGGATAGAATACTCCGAATTTTGGAAAGTCGGTGAAAAGCGGTAACTTCGTGGAGTTATGACACTTCCTGTAACCATAATGTCCGACAATCTTTGTCCGATCGAGCATCTTTCCGGAAACAATCTGTGGCCGGATAATGCTGGGGGGGGGTATAACTCTTTAATAGAAAATAAGATAACAAAATACATTCGTGTGGATGCTGGTGCTGTGGCGCCGGCATCCTCTGCTGTTGTGTACAATCTCTGGAAATAAAATCACAAAATAATGAAGCTGAGAAATTTATCTATGATCTTTGCGGCAGTCCTTTTCGCCGCTTGCACCCAGGCTACGATAGAGCCTGAAGAACCTGAAGAAAAAACTGATGACACTGGGAAGACGGATCCTGATGATCAGGGGAAAACGGAAGTCGATGAGGCGGAGCTTCTGAAGATAATTGAGAATGTAGAGGAGGTGCAGGTTAAGGAGATGGAGGAGCAGATTGACTCCCTGGCCACGATCGTTGACGGCATTGAGTCCATTGAAGGCCTTCAGGAAGGTGACCTGGAGTCATGGAATGCTGCCGCGGAGCAGATAAGCGAGGCTCTGGACAGTGCCAGGACCACACTTTCGAATATGCTCAGCGAGAATGGCGACGCGTTAAGCGAGACGCTCAAAGCGAAGATAGAAAGTGTTCTTCAGCTTCTGGACAAACTCGAAACCGGGCTTAAAACTGTGAAGGATAAGATAGCGAAGCTTCAGGAGGAGTCGGCTCATCTCGATGATGTCGTCGGGAATTTGTCGACGTTCACATATATCTCGAAATACTCAGATAACGCCGAACGCGTTAAATATGTCGTGGAGGACTTCGCGTATGTGCCTGATACGCTGAGTCTTAAATTTGACCTTAATTCGAAGGATGCGGCGGAGACGATAGCTGCTCACTGGCAGTCCGTGCTTTCGGTAAGGGCAGTGCACACTGCGACCAAGGCGTCGGCCGGAGATATCGTAAGCCTGGAGGTTACAGATGCGGGTGCTGACGACGGCATTTTGTCGGTAAAGGTCTGGCCAGGGAAGCTCGACAGAGACTTCATCGATGGAAAATTGGCAGTGTCCATTTCTCTGGTAATCACTTCGGGGGAGAAGCGCGTCGCTTCCGAATACATTCCGCTGGTTTCGGATGTGGTGGATGTCACGGATGTTTTTAATTATCTGTTTGAAAATTATGATGTTGATGTTGACGGTATTTTGGGTGACGATGAATTTGCGTCGATAACGGAACTGAATGTGTCCGGGATGAATCTTTCGAGCATTGACTGGATACTCTGCAAGACCCCGAACCTGAAGAC
>CAVFXO010000062.1:0-4730 GCA_963626825.1 bacterium
ATCTGCTCCTGCCGCTACGGCCGCAAGAAGCTCGACGAGGGCTGCGCGGACGACTACGAGGACTGGTGCATCGCCGTGGGCGATATGGCGGACTACTGCGTGGAGACCGGCCGCGGACGCTCGGTAACCTACGACGAGGCTATGGAGATTCTCCGCAGGGCCGAGGCCAACGGATACGTGCATCAGATCACCAACATCGACGGAGAAGGCAAGATCTTCGCCATCTGCAACTGCAACGTCAAGATCTGCAACGCCTTGCGCACTTCGCAACTGTTCAACACGCCTAACCTTTCCCGTAGCGCCTATGTGGCCAAGGTGGACAAGGCCAATTGCGTAGCTTGCGGACGGTGCGTGGAATACTGCCCTGCCGGAGCCGTCAAGCTCGGACAGAAGCTCTGCACATCTCACGGAGAGCTGGAATACCCGCGCCAGATACTGCCTGACGCCGCCAAGTGGGGTGAGCATATGTGGAACGAAGATTACCGCGACCGTAACAGGATCAACTGCTACCCAAGCGGAACTTCGCCGTGCAAGACGGCCTGCCCTGCCCATATCGCGGTTCAGGGCTATCTGAAGAAGGCCGCCGAAGGCAAATACAGGGAGGCGCTCGAGCTCATAAAGCGCGAGAATCCGTTCCCAGCCGTGTGCGGCCGCATCTGTAACCGCCGCTGCGAGAGCGCCTGCACGCGCGGAACCATAGACCAGCCTGTAGCCATAGACGCCGTGAAGAAATTCATAGCGGAGCAGGATATGAACCAGGAGCACCGCTTCGTGCCTGAAATCGTGGTAGCGTCGAACAGAGGACGATGGAAAGAAAAGGTGGCCATCATAGGCGGCGGCCCGTCAGGACTGAGCTGCGCATATTACCTGGCGACGATGGGCTACTACCCTACAGTATTCGAGAAAAATGAAAAGCCGGGCGGTATGCTCCGCTACGGCATACCTTCATACAAGCTTGGCAAGGACGTGATTGACGCCGAGATCGACATTATGCGCGAGATCGGAGTCGAGATTAAGACAGGTATTGAAGTAGGCAAGGACGTAACCCTGGACGAACTTCGTGCACAGGGATACAAGGCTTTCTACGTAGCCATCGGTTGCCAGTCGGGCCGTCTTCCGGGCATACCGGGCGAAGACCTTGAGGGCGTGGAGACCGCACTCGACTTCCTTCACGGGGCCAATACAGGAGCCAGAAGCCTGAGCGGCAGAGTCGTAGTCGTGGGCGGAGGCAACGTGGCCATAGACGCGGCGCGCGTGGCTAGACGCAGCGGCGCACAGGAAGTCACTATGCTTTCTCTGGAAACCGAGGACATTATGCCGGCATCTCCTGAAGAAAGGGCCGAGGCACGCGCAGACGGCGTTGTGCTCAACCCGGGATGGGGACCTGCTGAGGTACTTGGCCAGGGAGGAAAAGTTACTGGCATAAGGTTCAAGAAATGCACTTCCGTATATAATGAACAGCACCGCTTCTCTCCTTCATATGACGAGACGCAGACCATTGAGCTGCAGGCCGATATGGTGATCTTCGCCATTGGCCAGACGGTTCAGGGAGGAGATCTGTTCGCAGGCAGCAAGGTCGAGTTCTTCAGGGGCGTTTACCCTGTGGGAGACAAGCTCACCCTGCAGACGGCACAGGAGGACATTTTCGTGGGCGGAGACTGCCTTACGGGTCCGAAGTTTGCGATCGACGCCATCGCCACGGGCAAGGAGGCTGCGGAATCTCTGCACCGCTATGTTCAACACGGACATATGACGATAGGACGTAACAGGAGAGATTTCATCGAGCTGAACAAAGACGACATCGTGGTGGAATCATATGACAATTCTTCGCGCCAGAGCGCAGGAGATGCCACGGATAGAAAGCCTTTCGAGGAGTACCATCTTACGCTTACCGAAGATCAGGTCCGCAAGGAGACCGCGAGGTGCCTGGGATGCGGTGCGTCCGTGGTGGATCCGAACAGGTGCATAGGTTGCGGAATCTGCACGACCAAATGCGCGTTTGACGCCATCCATCTGTACAGGGAGAACCCTGAATGCAGCACGATGGTCAAATCCGAAGACAAGGTCGGCGCTCTTCTGCCTTATGTTCTCAAGAGGAATCTTAAGATACTCGTCAAGAAGGGCGACCAGAAACAGTAGCGCGATGCACGAGCTCGGCATAGTATTCAGCATAATTCGCGAGGTGAAGAAAACCGCGATTGAGCACGGCTGCACGAAGGTCAGCAAGGTGGTTATGGACATAGGCGAAGTATCCACCGTGATCCCCTATTATCTGGAGGACTGCTGGAAGTGGGCCGTGGCCAAGGACGAGGAGATGATGCACGGATGCGAACTGGAGGTAAACACCGTCAGTGCAGTGACACTATGTCAGGACTGCGGAGAGGAATACTCTACCGTGACCTATGCCAAGGTCTGCCCACGCTGCGGTAGCGAAAATACCGTCTTACTTCGCGGGAACGAAGTGGAAATCAAACAAATAGAAGCAGAATAAAATAAAAAACTCATTATATGTCTTGTTTTTTGGTACCTATGGCTCAGGCGATAGCCACCACCATTTATCGCCGTCATAACAGAAATTCGATTTCGCAGGCGGGCGCGTCCGTTCTCAAACGCAATATCCCGGCTCTGGAGAAAATGCTCTGGGGCGGAACCGTGATGCTCATCGTGGACCATATCATCAACGGGGAGCTTACCTGGCAGTACCCTTTCTTCACGGCCTTCACCGTGACGGACGGCGCAGCAGTGTTCCTGAAGGAGATTCTGACCGTCGGCGTGCCTATGTCGCTAACCCTCACCGCCGTCTGGGCTCTGTGGGCTCTTTGCTCCAGCCGCCGCCAGCCTGCCAATTCCGCTGTCAAACAGTAGTAACTTTACAGTGGCAACACCGCAGACTGAATATATTTGGACAAAGCAGAGCCTTTTCTGCGCTGTCGCTTCGCGACCCTGTACGGGCAAACGCTCCGAAAAGTCTCTGCTTCGTCCAGAATGGAGGCTGCCGTCCATAAAATACCACCAAATTATGGACGGAAGTTCAAAATTACAGCTGCCGTCCACGAAAAAGGCCATTTTTATGGACGGGACGAACAATAAAGGCAAATAGTTTAATCCATATATAAAGTAAAACTAAACCAATTACATTATGTTTTTTCACGTTTATGGAGATATGGCAGTCTATCAGTGGCTGGCCATGCTCGGAGTCCTTGTGGGACTTATCCTTCTGAACGAATTTGCCAGAAGGACCAAATTCGGCGGCGCCGTGATGTTCTTCGCGATTCCGGTCGCTCTTACCGTTTACTTCGCAGCCATCCAGATCGGTGCGCACACCGGTGCTGAATGGGCGCTCAAGAACCAGACATACGTCTATATGAATGGCTGGTTCCATTATGCCAAGCTTTATGCGGCCCTTACCGGATGTATCGGCTTCATGATGATCAAGTACGGCTGGGGCATTGGCAAACAGAAATGGTTCAAACCGTTCCCGTTCATCATCGTGGCCATCAATATCCTGATCGCCGTGGCATCGGACTTCGAGACCGCCATCAAAGGCTGGTACGCGTGGTACCTTTCTCCAGAAAAGGTATGGCTCTACGGTGGCTGGCACAACGTAATGAACGGCATCGCCGGTCTGCTCAACATCTTCTGTATGACAGCCTGGTGGAGCGTTTATTCTTCAAAGGACAAGAAGGATATGCTCTGGCCTGATATGACCTGGGTTTACATCGTGGTTTACGACATCTGGAACTTCGCGTACACCTACAACTGCCTGCCTACACACTCCTGGTACTGCGGCGTAGCTCTTCTGCTCGCTCCTACCATCGCCGCTCTCTGCTGGAACAGGGGCGGATGGATTATGAACCGCGCCAACACTCTCGCCATCTGGTGTATGTTCGCCCAGGTATTCCCGCTTTTCCAGGCAGTATTCCCAGACGGAACTATGGCCACGAAATGGTGTACCCTGCCGAAGCTCTATGCGGACGGTACGCTTAACGGCATCTCTGAAGGCACCAGCGTGAACGCCGACCCTACTATGATGACCGTCATAAGTGCTCTCGCACTGATTGTGAACATCATTGCTCTCGGCTACATCATCTGCCAGGCCAGGAAGCGTCACATCAATCCTTACAAGGAAGACGTCTTCATCAACCAGAAATACTACAAGGACGCTGCTGCCCGCATCGGCGAATAATCCGCTGCGCGCATACGCACACTAAGAAAGAGAGTGACGATCATAACAGTCACTCTCTTTTTTGCACATATTCACCGGACGGGCGGAGTCTTTTCTGCGCTGTCACTTCGCGACCCTACACGGGCAAACTTTGTAAAAATGTAAAAAGTGAAAAATATTCGGTCGAAAAAATGTAAAGAAATGCAATTATTCGGTCGAAAAAGTGTATCTTTGTACAGATAATAGTGAATATCAGGATGTTAAAGAGAAAGATTGAAAGTCTATTGCAGGAGTGGAAAAACACTCCGGAGAAGAAGCCTCTTGTCATCAAGGGTATCCGTCAGTGCGGCAAGACCTTTATTGCAAAGGATTTTGCGTATAGAAACTACCGTAGTGTGGTCTATATGAATTTTACTCTCGAACCCGACAAGATGGCGGCGTTCACCGGAAACAAGGACGTCGATACTGTCATCATAAACCTTTCTGCGCTTATCCCGGACGCTGAATTTTTCCCGGGAGAAACCTGCATAATACTTGACGAGATTCAGGACTGTCCGGATGCCCG
>CAVFXO010000063.1:0-5091 GCA_963626825.1 bacterium
CTGGGCCAACTGGTGCAACAACATCAATTTCCCTATTATCCGCTATGCAGACGTGCTCCTGATGTATGCCGAGGCCGAGAACCGTGCCTACGGAGCCCCTACGGCTGAATCGCTGGAATGTGTAAACCAGGTAAGACGCCGCGGCTATGGAAAGGATATCTTTACTCCGAATGTCGCCGTGGATCTTCCAATGTCTTCAGGTACCGCCTTCGACGAGGTTATTCTGAAGGAAAGGAGCCTGGAGCTGTGTTTCGAAGGCCACAGATGGGCTGACCTCGTGCGTTTCGGCAAGCTGCAGGAGGCCTTCAGGTCTGTAGGAAATGACGACAAGTTCAAGCCTTATTATGACGTGGTTCGTGAAAACTGCAAGGACAAGCACAGTATTTTTCCTATCCCTCAGTCAGTAATCGACGCATCGAATGGTGCCATAACACAGAATCCATTATGGAAGTAAAAAATATGTACATAGCAGCCCTTGCATTTCTGATGCTGGCGGGAACTTCCTGCAGCAGGGACTGGGTGCCTACGCCGGACCCTGACACCTGCAAGTGGCATAATCAGACGGCGGAGCCCGATCCCGAGCCGGATCCTGACCCGGAACCTGCGGATGTCTATACGGTGATAGATGGTGCTCATTGCGCGCTTGGTCAGACAAAAATTCTGGAACAGGGCAGTGACGTGTTTATGAGGGGCTATTGGCCTGACGGGAAACTTGTCCCGGTGAAGAAATGTAATCAGTGGCAGCTCTTCTGGGCTGAGGCTACGGATGCCCTCACAGTGGGAAGTACACCATATCCGGAGGACCATATAGGGTCTCTTACCGCCGACAGCAAAGTCTGGGGCAAGGAGTTCGTGCGTATCGACGGCTTCAACGACGGCGGTTCGTGGTTCATCGGAATCTTCCCTCTGGACGAGGCCGGCCATTATGTGGGATTCTTCCACGCGGAGAGCCATTGGGATGCCAGCGGAACCGCTCACAAGTCCATAGGAGTGGCATATTCGGACGATTATGGCGCTACCTGGCGCGATCCTCAGCATATTATAACCGACTCGACGGCCAAGCCTGAAAGCCCTGACTGGACTGGCCTGGGCGATGGCTGCGTGGTCTGGGATTCGGCCAATTCGCGCTATATCTGCTATTATCAAGCTAAGGTCGCTTCCGGGGCCAATTCTCTCTGTATGGCTGCGTCAAGTGACGTGAACGGCGCTCCGGGTACCTGGAAGAAGTGGGACGGCAGCGACTTCACCATCGAGGCCTGTGATCCTTCTACCGGACTTGGAGGAGAAAACATAGCCATCGAGAGCCTTACCCTGGCTACTGGGTCCAATCCTTCCGTTATGTGGAATACCTACCTTGAAAAATGGGTTATGGTGTATGCGTCCTGGACCAAGAGGGTGTTCATCACCTACAGCGAGGACGGTACGCACTGGACTTCGCCGAAGAGGATCCTCGGGTCAGGTTCCACACCTGCCTGGTATCCAAACTTGATAGGAGAAGACGGAGACCTTACCGGAGGTGAAATAGTGAAGATCTACTGGTCTCATAATCAGGATAATCAAGGCGTGCGTGAACTTGCGTACAGCAATATTAAATTCATAAAGGACTAATTATGAAGAATATTCTTAAAATAGCCGGGCTTCTGGCTGTGGGTACATTGATTTTCGAAGGATGCACTTCTTCTGAGTGTGTGACTATTTCGTATGATGCTTCAGTGAAGGATTATACGCCTCAGGTTCGTGCCGCTTTGGAATCTCATCCTAAAGGGAACGTTACTCTTAAATTTGAAAAGGGAGAGTATGATTTCTACCCGGAGTCTGCTGCAGAGGATTTCCTTACTCTTTCTAATAATTGCAGCGGGGACAGGAAGATCGCATTTTTCATTAATGAGATGAAAGATGTTCGTGTGGAGGGAAATGAGACAGATTTTATGTTCCACGGACGTATTGTTCCTTTCGCTGTCAAGAACTCTAAAAACGTGAGAATCAGCGGGATCTCTATAGATTATGATTATCCGTGGACTTTTGAAGGAGAGGTCCTGTCCAATGATGCAGTGAAGCGTAGCTTCGTGGTAAGAGTTTTTCCGGACAACAAATATCGCATAGATGGAGACAGGCTTCTTTTCGGTGGATATGATTGGGAATATCCTATGGGAGAAAGTATCGTGTTCAATCCTGCGACCCGTCGTCCGTGGTATGATACTTCGGCTTATGATCACGGATATTGGTCCGGAGAGATGGGCGCACGCGAGATAGAGCCGGGTATCGTGGAATTCACCAGACTCAGTGCCCGTGACGTACCTCCGGTCGGAAGCATCTGGGACGACAAAGGTCCTATGCAGCTGAACCGTTCATATCCAGGTATAGCGCTTCTGTCAAGCAAAAATATAGAAGTGACGGACGTGCACGTCTATAGGAGCGGAGCTATGGCCTTGATGGCTGAGTATTCGGAAAATATTAAGGTTTCGCGATTCTCTACGGCCCAGCACGAGGGTAATCCGCGTATGATCACTTCTTCTGCCGACGCTACCCATTTTGTGGACTGTAAGGGCTTGGTTATCCTGGAGGACAGCTATTTCGAGAGTATGCTCGACGACGCCACAAATATTCACGGAGTGTATATGAAAGTGGAAAGTGTCCTCGATCCGCATACATTTACCGCTACCTTCGGACACTTTCAGCAGGAGGGTAACCATTTCGCCGATGCGGGCGATGTGCTTCGTCTCGTGGACAAGACTTCTCTTCAGCCTGTAGGTGAAGTAAGGCTCGTATCTATCGATAAGTCAGACAGGTGCAGGTATGTTATGAACGTAGATGCGGACCTGGACGCCATCGCTGCCGAGCCTACCCGTTATGCTGTGGAGAATACTGCTCGCGGTACAGATGTGATCATCCGTAACTGTGTAGTGCGTTATAATAGAGCGCGCAGCCTTCTGATCTCCACTCCAGGCGATGTCCTTATAGAGAATTGCGATTTCGGATCGATGATGGCCGGCATACGTATCTGCGGTGATGCCAATTATTGGTTCGAGTCCGGTAATACCCGTAATGTGGTAATTCGTAACAATAAGTTTACCGACTTGGCCATAAACGGACGTGAGCCTCAGGCCATACTTCAGATAGACCCTATCATTCCTAAGGATGCCAGAACCAATGAATTTTTCTATCACGACCGCATAGTCTTTGAAGGTAACGAGGTGGACACATTCGATAATCAGATCATTTATGCATTGAGTGTCAAGTCGCTTTCTATTAAGAATAACAAGTTTGTAGATACCAAGACATATGCACCTCTGTTCCCGGAACTTTCAGTTATAGATGTGCAGTTCTGCGGTAAGGTGGACATCATCGGGAATGACTTTTCGCTCTGGCAGCCGGATGCGACCATCAGCATCCATAACTGCGTGAAGGTTAACGATCAGAGCGGAATAAAAGTGGTGGATTCTCCTAATCCGTATTTCTTCCAAAGCTAGTTACGTAGATGTGTTTTTATAATAGGTTAATGTTGGGTGCGATGCTGTCGATTTTATCGGCAGTATCGCTTTTTGCTGCTTCTCCTAACAGCAATGCTCCAGATCGGACGGTCCTTTATACACAGAGGGACGGCGATAGTCTGTATATGGATATCTATGAACCGTCTGGTGATGTCTTGACTTTAAATGGCGTGCAGAAGCCTACTCTAATTCACATTTTCGGTGGTGGATTTGCCGAAGGCGACCGCACTCAGGAGTGGCTCCGTCCTTGGTTCAGGCAGATGAACTCACTGGGCTACAGGATGATATCCATCGATTATAGGCTTGGATTGAAAGGAGTAAAGGGTGTGAGCGCAGATGAATTTGCTGGTCTATTGGACCGTGCCATAGATATGGCGGTGGAGGATCTGTTCAGTGCCACGGCGTATCTGCTGGATCACGGCACGGAATTGGGCATTGATCCGCACAATCTCGTGCTTACCGGATCTTCGGCAGGCGCTATAACTGCGCAGCAGGCCGAATATGAGATATGCTCCGAGAGCGCATTGGCATCCGTCCTTCCCGAAGGGTTCAATTATCGCGGAGTGATGGCTTTCGCCGGTGCGGTTTTGGTCGAAGGCCAATTGGCATACGGGAAGACTCCGTGCCCGATTATGATGTTTCATGGTGATGAGGACGAGCTGGTGCCGTATGATGTTATCAATTACGGGCCGTATTCGTTCAGCGGCGCGTGTCAGATACTTCCGGCTGTGCAGAAGGTCGGCGGAGTGACTCGGATCTACCGCTTCCCGGGCATTAACCACGCCGTGGCCGGCTATATGCCGCAGACCGTGGATAAGCAGGTGGATTTCCTGGAGCGTACCGTCATCGGCGGCTCGAAGGAATGCATTGACGCGAATATAGTTGACCCGTCGCTTCCGACGTATAAAACAGATAATCCTAACAGTCTGTATGAGATAAAGACGGAAGAGGATGCCGTACACGTATCTGTTGAGCCTGACGCTGAGTGTGATCTGACGCAGGCTTCCAGATGGAATTTGTCACCTGTCGGACAAGGAATTTATTGGGATGCGCATAAAGGTCTTCCTCACGAAGATCATCTGGAGATGAGCGGAGAGAAGGTGTCCTGTGTGCTTAGATGGGGCGTGGATGCGAGTGGGGCATTCCACGGCGAGAAATCGCTGGTGTTCCCTATGCTGCGCACTATCCCGAACAATACTCACGCATCGATGAACTATCGCATCGCGACAGATATACCTTCGCTTTTGTCGGTGAACGGCCGATCTCTCATCAAGGAACAGACCGAGTCGGTGCGCATTAACGGTATGGTGGAGGTGCAGAGCCTCTTTTCGAAGGCCAATGACTTTATAGGCGTGGGGGCTGGACAGACCGAGACGGCGTGCGTAAGACTTACGCGAACCATATTCCCTTCTACTACTCTTCCTGCAGTATATGAAAGGGTGGTCGTGAGAAACGTGACAGGGGACAATCTCCTGATTACTATACCTGAATTTGTTCAGGAAGCTTCCACCGACCGTTATGCCGGTGTGGACGGAACTTACCTGGTTCGTGCCGAATTGGACGGCGCCTGGACAGGTTGGATGGCTCCTGGCGATGAGCG
>CAVFXO010000063.1:5245-13453 GCA_963626825.1 bacterium
ACTTCGCTCGGCGAGTCCTTGGTGCTCGAAACGCCGGATAGCGTTCTTAATGAGATGTTCCGCTTCTCCAAGATTCGCGGGTGCGAGAGCATTTACCGCACGAAAGGCGGCTTGATGCACGGTCCGGGAGGGGAGAGCTATTATGCCGCCGTCTGGGCCAATGACCAGGCGGAGTACATTAACCCTTTCTTTCCGTTTGTGGGCTATGCCAATGGTGACGAGTCGGCGTTCAACAGCTTTATGTTGTTCTCCAGGTACATTAATGACGACTACACTCCGATACCAAGCTCCATCATCGCCGAGGGCGATGATATCTGGAACGGGTGCGGAGACCGCGGCGACGCCGCTATGATAGCCTATGGAGCAGGTAGATACGCATTGGCACGTGCTGACAGGAAAGAGGCCGAGCAGCTCTGGCCGCTCATAGAGTGGTGTTTGGAATATTGCCGCAGGAATCTTAATTCCGAAGGGGTAGTCCGTTCCGATACTGATGAACTGGAGAACCGTTTCGAGAGCGGCGATGCGAATCTGTGCACTTCGACTCTGTATTACGACGCGTTGCTTTCGGCAGCGTATCTGGGAGGCGAGATTGGCATAAGCAAGTCGCAGACTGATAGTTACCGCACTCAGGCCAAGGCTCTGGAAAAGAATATCGAGAAGTATTTCGGCGCCACTGTGTCGGGATATGAGACTTATCAGTATTATAAGGGCAACACGCTTCTGCGCTCGTGGATCTGTATGCCGCTCATAGCCGGGATCAGAACCCGCGCGGAGGGCACTGCGGCTGCGCTTTCCGGGCCGGAACTTATGACGGAGAACGGCTGTCTTACTGAGCAGGGCAGTGATGTCTTCTGGGATAGGGCCACGCTTTACGCTTTCAGAGGCATTTTCTATACCGGGAACACTTCGAAAGCGCTTTCCCTGCTGCAGGACTATTCGCGCCGAAGGCTTCTGGGTGAGCACGTGCCTTATGCCGTGGAAGCTTGGCCGGAAGGGTCTCAGAGGCATCTTTCAGCCGAGAGCGGGCTTTACTGCAGGGTGTTCACCGAGGGACTTTTCGGAATCCGTCCGACTGGGTTCAGATCCTTTACGATGAACGCTACTCTGCCGCAGGGCTGGGATCAGATGAGCCTTAGGCATTGCCGCGCCTTCGGAAGTGATTTTGATATAACGGTTTACAGGACTGCGAAAGGTGCAGTAAGAGTAAAGATTTACGATTATCGCACCGGCGCACATCGAACATTTAGGGCTGATCGCACCGGTACGGTGAAAGTGGCGTTATAGTGCCGTGTAGGCGCGGACGGCGTTACGGTATCTGATCAGTGCGTCGATGCGGCTAGAGGAGTCGGAGCGGAGCTGGGTCTCTGCCTGAAGCAGATCCTGCATAGGGATGATACCGGCCTTGTAATTCGACAGTGCCACGTCGTAGAGACGTTTGGATTTGCCGAGAGCATCTTCTGCGAGCTGCCACTGATCGTATGCCGAAGTCAGGTCCAGCCAAAGTTTCCCCACTTGAAGGTGCAATTGGCTTTGGAGATATTCCCGTTCGTTTTCTGCTTTCTGTATCTGTGTGTCGATTCTTTGAGCTTTACGTGCTGTCTTTCCCCAATCCGATAGCGGAATCTTGACAGAGGCAAATGCGATGGTGTTGACCCGCTCTTTATCATATAGATTCGAATAGCCTGCTGATGCTCCTACCGATACCTGCGGAAGCGCTTCTCCTATAGTCATCCTTTTCTCCAATTGCTTGGCTTTTACTTGAAGGTCAAGTAATTGGGATTCGCTCATCTGATTTACTATTTCATCTTCGTCTTTCCAGTAATAGTCAGGGGAGAGAGGAAGCTCGGAATGCGTACTCAGCGAGATGGAGTCAAGAAGCGGTTTTTCTTCGTCTGCGGATGTCTCTAGCAGGCAGTATCCCTGTCCGATGGAGTTGAACAGATTCATCTTCTGCAGCCTGATGCCGCTTTCTATCTGTTTCCTTCCTGCCGTAAGTTCATTTCTTTTGAGGTCAAGCTGAAGGATGTCGGTTTCAGCTGCTAATCCTGATGCGATGGCAGAGTGAAGATTCTCATACAGTGTGTCCAGTGTGCCGTCCAGATAGTCGAGCGTCTGGAGTTTGTCCTCTAAAGATACTATCTGCCACCAGATTTCTTCTATTTCGAGATTGGTCTTGCGCTTCTGGATGTCGCGATTCAGTTCCGCCGCTTCGATTCCTACCTGCGCAAGCCTGTTTCCTGCGACTATGCGTCCTCCGGCATAGATTGGCTGAAAAGCTATTACGGAAGTAGAGTATCCGCGCTGGAATGCAGTGTAGGTGGAGTTGATCCCGTACATCGCACCTAGAGATTCCACTTCGCTTTGAACGTTCCAGGCGAAGTCATTGTCGCCCAGGACATCTGTAATGCCTATCTCCAGAAGGGGATTCATCGACCAGTAACCGAGGGCATTGGCAGAGACCCTAGGAAAGTATTCGGCGAATGCCTCCTGTTTTTGAAGCCACGCTGCCCGCACGTCCAGATCTGCATTACGGCTGTAGGCATTGTTCTCACTTGCCATCTTAAGGCACTCTTCCAGCGTGAGGCTTTGGCCTGTCATAGGGAAGATGCTCGAAAGGCCGAGCGAGAGCAGCAATATGTATTTTCTGATATTTGTTTTCATCGTTTATT
Source organism: bacterium (assembly GCA_963626825.1). Lineage (GTDB taxonomy): Bacteria > Bacteroidota > Bacteroidia > Bacteroidales > UBA932 > Cryptobacteroides. Next base: position 7,915 of record CAVFXO010000063.1, read on the forward strand.
CCTCCTCGCTTGTCGGTCTGCCCGATGCTTTTTTCTTATCGGCATTGTAGAAGATAAGCCAATAGGATACAGGCATAATCAGTGTGATAAGTATTACGGAAAGTATTGTACCGAAGCAGATTACCACTCCCATTGGCATCCAGAGCAGATCAGCGCTCAGAATCATCGGAAGTACGCCAAGTGCGGTGGTGATCGAAGTTAGGAAGATAGGTCTCATACGACGTTTTCCGGCTTCCTCTGCGGCCTGCTTGACACTCATTCCTTTCTCGAAGCGCAGTTCCTCCGCGTGCTCGAACATAAGGATACCGTTCCTGACGATGATACCTACCAGACTTATGAGTCCGAGTACGGCGGTCATCGAAAAGTCGAGGTCGAATACCCACAGTCCGAATGATGCTCCGAATAGACAGAGCGATGAAAGAAGCATAGTCAGGATGGCCAATGACACTTTCTTGAAGTGGAATACCAGGAAGAAGAACAGTACCATTACGGCAGCCATAAATGAAAGCGCGATTTCTGGTCCTGTGTTTCCGTTGATGCTGTTAAGCCCTCCTAGAGACACTTCTACGCCTTCCGGCAGGTCGAGAGTCTTTAGGTATTTTTTGATGTCACGCATCGGAACAGGCTGGCTTTGACCGAACTTCATATCCGCTCCTATGGAGATGTACGGTTTTCCGTTAAGACGGCACAGGCTTTCAGGCTCCCACTCCGGAGTCATCTCCGCTACCTGGCGGACAGGCACGGACAGACCTGGAATAGAAGTGGATACGAGACTGTTCTCGATCACTTCGTACGGGCTGTCGGAGTTGAAATTGACTGCATATAGATTGACAGGGATATCATTGCCGCCTTCACGGATGGAAGCCACGGATACGCCGTTTAACAGACTTGCCAATGAAAGATTCATCAAGGTTCTGTTTACACCCATTCTCGAGGCTTCATCCACATCCATATTCAGATTGATGGTGGATGTGGTCCAATCGGCATCGGAGTGTACCCATTTGAGTGTAGGCAGAGTGCTCATATATTCTTTGATCTCGTCTGCCACGGGTTTTATCTGTTCATAGTCCTGGCCGCTGACCCTAATTTCGACAGGGGTGGATGTTCCCTGGTAATCCATTTGTTTGAAATGAATTACGGCTTCCGGGAAATAGAATTCATAGACGTCCTCCATTTCTGAGAGGAAAGACTCTGTGTCCTTTGACGAATGTGTGTTGACGATAAGCTGAGCCACATTCTTTCCAGGAAGGATAGGTGCATAGGTGGCGTGGAAGCGCGGCGTTCCGGTTCCTATGAACTCTGTTACGGAACTTACGCGTGCGTCTTCTCTTAAAAGTGTAGAGAGTGAATCCGCTACCGTCTTGGTCTTTTGCAAGTCAGCAGAAGGGTCCAGATAGATCTCGACGGCAAATTGAGGACGCGCTGCCATTGGCATCAGCTGGATGTTGGTACGGCTGAACATCAGAAGTCCCAGAGCGATGGCGGCGATGCCTCCAAGTATGGTCAGGGCAGGGTGGCGGAAGCATATGGCCTGTAACCATTCATATCCGTTCTGAAGGCCCTTGAACATCTTGTTCTGCATCTTCGTGATAATGTTTTCCTTAGTGCTTTGTGCGCTGCGGATATATTTTACCTCGAATGAAGGTACCACCAGCACTGCATAAGCCAATGAAGTCATAAGGGAAAATGCTATCACCCACGGGAATGTGGCTACGAAATCGCCCAGGTATCCGGTAATGATGCCTGTCATCGGGAAGAACATCGCTGAGATGGCGAATGTGGCCATAAACATCGGTGTAAAGAGTTCATGGGCACTTGCACAGGCTGCTTCAAGACGCGGCATCCCTTTGCCAAGCTTGTCCATATACCCGTCCATAGTGATCACGGAGTCGTCTACGATCATTCCCAAGACCACTATCAGCGCCGCCAGCGACACTGTATTAAGGCATATTCCGCTCAGATACATCAAGGCCAATGCTATCGCCGTGCAGACCGGTATTCCGGAGCTGGCGATAAGAGCCGACTTCATAGGGAAAAGCAGCAGCATAACCGCGATGACTACGAGCATCGATATGATAAGATCCCTGAGGAATGACCATACAGACGAGTCTACAACCTCAGGTTGGTCGGTAATCCTGGAAAGTCGGATGCTGTCCGGAGCATCGTCCATAAATTCGTCGATGACTTTGTCCACGTCTTTGCCGAAGGCTACGATGTTATTGTCCGGGCGCATCTCTACGGAGAGTATGACGGCGGTGTGGCCGTTATAACTTACCAGAGAAGTTGGTTCTTTGTAACGCCTCTCTATAGTCGCTACATCTCTAAGCCTTAATGTCTTGCCATCTATCGTATTGAGAATGACCTTGTCATAGAGCTCCTGTTCGTCAGATACGGTCTTCGGAACGTGAACCGGCGATATGGTGTAGTCGGTGCAGAACGTGCCTCCGAGGGCCTGAAGGTTGGATGTCTGATATTCGAGCATCAGCGAAGTAGGAGAGATGCCATATGCGGATATCCTTTCCATATCCATATTGATGGCGATTTCTTCGTCCTGTGTGCCAATTATCTTGACGTTCGCAAGCTCCGGGATGAGCCTGAGGCGGTCTGCGAGATCATTGGCATAGTCCTTCATCTCGCTCCATCCTTTGTCTTCGGATTCCATTGCTATCAGGACGGTCGTTATCGCGCTGAAGTCATCCATTACCACTACGGCCAGCACTCCCGGCGGAAGCGTCTGTTTGAAGGAATTGATCTTAAGTTTGATCTTGGACCAGACTTCATCCTTTTTGCTTGACGGGCTTGTCAAGTCTACATAGATATAGCACATTCCGTCTTTCGAAATGATTTTTGTGCTTTCTCGGCTAACTTCTGAAAATGAGAACAGAAGCTGTTCCAGGGGCTTCGCGACTTCTTCTTCTACCTGGTGAACGTCGGCTCCAGGGTACACGGCGGCCACCAGTCCCTGCTTGAGCTCGAAGGTCGGAAATTCGTCCTTGTTCATGTTGACAAGCCCGAAGATTCCTGCCATTATCAGCATGCAGAGAATCATATAGACGATAGACTTGTAGCGTATCGCGCCGCTTACGATGCGGGCGATTCCGCCTTTTGCCTTGTCCGTTATATTGTTCTGTGCCATATCAGTATTCTATCTCGACGTTCATTCCGGTGGATACTTTGGAGCATCCGTCGACTATCAGTTTATCTCCCTGCGCCAGGCCTTCGGTGATTATTACGCCTTTGCCTGCGAATCCTCCTGTTTTTACAAGTGTCTTTTCGACTTTCCCGTCAGAGTTAACAGTCCAGACATATTTGCTGTCTACATCTATTTTAACTGCAGATGATGGTATTATAATCTGCTGATTCTTAGATGAATCGCTTTGCTTGAAGACTATTTTTCCTACCATCCCGGGCATAAGGCCTTCGATCTGTGATGCCGGGGCCAATGCGCATTCGTATGAGTGGGAGAGTGCATCGGATGATACTCCTTTGCGAACGACCTTTACTTCGTACTGTGCATCTCCAAGTGCTGGCACTGTGAGGGTGGCTTGCTTGCCTATCGTCATTTGTCCGATTTCAGATTCTGGAATGGAAATTATAATTTCGATTTTGTCCAGATCGGCAATTTTGGCGATTGGTTGGGAGATATTTACATCCACTCCTTCATCTGCCATTACTTCAGTTACGGTGCCTGAGTATGGGGCCTTTATGGTGCAGTCAGAGATGTTTTTCTGTGCTAGGTTGTAGACTGACTTCGCCTTCTCGAGTGCTGTCTCTACCTCGATGATTTTCATCGGGGCGACACTTCCGTTATCTTTGACTGAGGCAATGCGATCGTATGCGTCCTGTGCTTGACGGAGTGTGGCTTTGGCTGCTGCCAATGAATTTTCGGCCGATTCGGAGTATACCGTGGCGATGGCTTGTCCTGCTTGCACCTTATCTCCCTGTCGTACTTTTATGGATTTAAGGGTGGCGGGTAGAGGTGAAGTAAGCGTTACTGACTTGGCAGCTTCGCTCTTGGCGATGTAGGTTTTCTGCGAGTCGCTGTTTTTCGGCTGGATATCGATGACTCTTACTTTTACGGCGGATTTTTGCGGAGTGGTCTTTTTGAGAGGGTTGCTGCCGCACGATGACACCGTTAAAGCTGACAATGCGAGAAAAAGAGCCGCAGTTATGTTATTTGTCCTCATAGATTACTTGTTCTCTTTAGCTACGCACTTGATGCTGGAATTCAATATCTTATAGTCCGTCTTCTGGAGGGAGGAAAGGGTAGTCGGGGTAACCGAAGTCTCTCCTGTATATTTAAGGTCGAATATGACGACGCCGTCTATCTTTTCCGCAGATCCTTCTACCGTCGCGTTCAAGCTCACTTTTTCGTTCTCGCAAGTAAATTCGATAGCCCTTTCGTTTTCTGTCAGGGACAACTCGTCAGAAGAAGTGGTGGCACTATATACTATGACATCGCCTCCGATTACATTCATCGTTATGATCATCTCTCCGGTATTCTCGTTCTCGGAGAGAATGTTCATCTGTCCGGATTCTGTGGACAGGGAGATTTGTAGTGTGTCCACTTTTGGGTCTTGTGATGAGTATGTGCGGGTGCGTTCAACGTCGATGGTTCCGGATGTCTTGAATGAGTAGTGACCTTTGAATAGGCTGTTGCCTTCTTTTGTGCAGGAATTCAGGCTGCAGAGTGCGAATGAAGCGGCCAATATCGTGGCTGCCAAGTTGTTAAGTTTCATTATATTATTATGCATTAACGTTATCTGTTATTCCAATTTCTCTGATGAGGAAATCCACCATTGCGTTAAATGTGGAGATGATGGAATCTCTGTCTTTATATATGATGTATTGGGTTTCGATCCCTTTGAGCAGCATTATCAGCATATCGGCGAAAGCGTCGGACTTGATCTCATCCCTGAGGATGTGGTGCTGTTTTCCGTAATTGCAGATGTCGAAGAAATACTCTCTTTCCCAGCTGTCAAACTTTTCTCGTATTCCGCGGATGGTTCCACAAACCTCGTTGTCCGTTTCTGAATATTGGCTTATGATAAACTGTGGATATACTCTCATCCCGATTATCAGCTTCATCCTTTCTTTTAGATATGTCTTGAGGTTGGTCGCTGTTTCGTTTAACTTTATTACTTTGATGGGTGCCAATTTTTCCTTGACTTCTTCGAATTCTTGTTCGACGATGTCTTTAAGTAATGCCTGTTTCCCGTCGTAATAGTAGTAGAGGGATGTTTTGACTTTGCCTGTGCGGCGGCAAATGCTTTCCAGAGTGGTCTTTTCGTAGCCCAGATGTTCGAACAGGTCTTTGGCTGCCTGAAGAATCTTTTCTTTAGCTGTGCTTTTCTTTTCCATATTTGTTCTCTGCTTTATAACGTACTACTAACATAATCGTTTATCATTTCATCCATGTCAGAGCCTTTTCTGCGCTGTCGCTTCGCGACCCTGTACGGGCAAACGCTTCGAAAAGTCTCAGCCCTGGCTGCTTGGCAGATTATCAATAAGTCTTTTAAGTGACTTGTTTACTGTTTTT
>CAVFXO010000064.1:0-3820 GCA_963626825.1 bacterium
GAATCACCCTGGCCGGGTTACCCACGACGACGGAAAAATAATGTTTTATAACTCTACCCGCATTCGCGTGTAGGGGTGACCGAAAAAGTCCATCTCTTCGTAGGCGCGGAATCCGGCATCTGAGTAGTATCTGATAAGTTCGGGCTTTTCGCTGTCCGCGATCAGGCTCGCCTTTTTAAATCCTTCTGTTTTAGCCAGTTCCAGAGCATCGAATATCAGAAGATGGCCTGTCTTGTCCTTCACGCCGAGACTTTCGAAACGCTGGCCTCGCCACTCCGGAAGAACAGCGAGCGTATCCAGGTAGAATTCCTCCGCGAAACATTCCGGCTCAGAGCATAGATCGATCGTCTCGCCGACTCTTTTTCCCCATTCTCCCCAGGTATATTCCCGAAGCGGGAGGTATTCTTCGCCTCTGTAGGATGTAAGTGATCCGGTGGGAACGCCGTTCACGGTGGAGATGCGTGTCCTCTTATAAGAATATAGGGTATTGGTGGCCTCGCAGAGAGGAATCAGTGCCTCTAAGGATTTTTTACACTCTTCTGATCCTTCTCGTGAGAATACGTCATATCCCATCCCGGCGAGGATGTTTCTAGCGATGAAAGCCGCATCTGAAGGGGCAGCATCCCTGATCTCGAAATTCATAGTGCGCGAAGATACGAAATTTCCGCCTACCAGTAACCTCCGACCGCCTACCACTAACCTCCGACCGCCTACCACTAACCACCTGTGCCAGCGCCTACCACCTACCACCATCCCACGACTCCTGAAAAAATGGTAACCTCACCCGCAAAACAGGTAGAACAGAATCGGAGAAATTTACGGATATTTGCATCGTAAAAAATACGAAGACTATGTACATCGAAAAGATAAATTCTCCAGCCGATCTTAAGGGATTGAGCATCGACCAGTTAAATGTAGTAGCGGATGAGACCCGCCAAGCAGTTCTTAACCGAGTAAGCAAGCACGGCGGCCACGTTGGCCCGAATCTAGGAATCGTAGAAGCCACGGTGGCACTCCATTACGTGTTCGACGCTCCGAAAGACAAATTCGTATTCGACGTGTCGCACCAGTGCTACCCGCATAAAGTGCTGACAGGTCGCGCACAGGGATTCCTGGGAGACGTGGAGGATATGAACGCTATCAGCGGATATTCCTCTCCGGCAGAAAGCCCGTTGTATGATAACTTCGAGGTTGGCCACACATCCACTTCGATATCATTGGCCACAGGCTTGCAGAAGGCCCGCGACATCAAGGGCACCGACGAGAACATCATCGCCATTATTGGCGACGGATCGCTCAGCGGCGGCGAGGCGTTCGAAGGTCTGGACGAGGCGTCAGAACTTGGCACAGGCATCATTATAGTGGTGAATGATAATGAAATGTCCATCCCGGAGAACCACGGAGGATTGTACGGGAACCTGCGTCTTCTTCGTGAGTCTAACGGCCAATCTGAGTGCAACTTCTTCAAGGCCCTGGGCTTCGACTATCTCTATCTCGAAGAGGGAAACGACGTGGAGAAGCTCGTCAGAATCTTCGAAAAGGTGAAGGGCACCACCAGACCGACAGTGGTTCACCTGCATACGGAGAAGGGACACGGATACGCACCGGCCGTGGCGAACAAGGAGGCTTGGCATTACCACGGACCATTCGATATCAAGACCGGCGCTTCACAGGCCAATTCTGCCTCAGAGGATTACGGAACACTGTTCTCCGATTGGATGCTCGAGCATATGAAGACAGACCCGACCCTGATCGCAGTGACTGCCGGCACACCTTCCGCAGCCGGATTCAGCCGCGAGAAACGCCTCCAGGCCGGCAAGCAGCACCTCGATATGGGTATCGCCGAAGAACAGGCCTGCGCGATGTCCAGTGCTATGGCCAAGGGTGGCCTGCATCCGGTGTGGACGGTCTATTCGACTTTCATCCAGAGGACTTATGACCAATTGGCCCAGGACCTCTGCATCAATTCGAACCCTGCGGTGATCAATGTGATGTGGGGCGGAACGATGTCTTTGAACGACATTACCCACATCTGCCTGTTCGATATCCCTATGCTGACGAGCATCCCGAACCTTCTGTATCTGGCGCCGACCACCTGCGAAGAATATTTCGCTATGCTGGAATGGGCCGTAAAGCAGGATCAGAAGCCGGTGGCCCTCAGAGTGCCAAGCAACGGCGTGCATCACACGACCCTGCCTGTCGATACGGAGTATAGTTACGAGCCAATCTATCAGATCGCCCATCGCGGAAGTCGCGTGGCGATAATCGCTGCAGGATCATTCTACCAGAAGGGAGAAAATGTCGTATCTTTGCTCTCCCAGAAGGGCATAGACGCCACGCTTATCAACCCTCGCTATCTGTCAGGCATCGATGAGAAGACTCTGGAATCTCTCAGGAAAGACCACAGCCTGGTCGTAACCCTCGAGGACGGATGCAAGGACGGCGGATTCGGTGAGAGGATAGCAGCCTATTACGGGCCAAGCGATATGAAAGTGCTCGTGGAAGGCGTGAAGAAAGACCTGTACGATCGCTACGATCTGCATCAGCTTCTGAGCGATAACCGCCTTCTGGACGAACAGATAGCAGAAGACATATTGACTATATTAGGATGAGAGAGGTAAGGGTCGACGCAGTAATAGGTTAATTCCGAAAAATACATTATATTCGCGCCCGTTTTTTCTATTAAGATTATGGTTAGAATTAAGCTGGCGTCGATAGCCACCGTTTTATTTGCTCTCGTTTCCTGCTCTAAGGAGAATGTCATCCCTTCGGCAGATCCGCAGGCATCTCCACTCACATTCACCGCAGGCATCGCTTCGACTGAGGATACACCCCAGACTAAAGTGGCGATAAACATCTACGAGAACGCCGCCAAGGCCAAGGTAGTCTTCACGAAAGGGGACTTCATCTATGTGTACAGTAAATATTATACGTGGATTCAATACACGGGTCCCGCATTAAGCGACCCGTACACTCACACGGTAACTTTACAGGATGAGAACCTGAATAATGACGGGACTGTGACATTCACTCTCCCAGCCCCTTCGAACGACCAATACAAGGAACTCAACTTCCTGTCTTACGATAATCTGAACACCATCAGCACGCACTCGGATTATCTCGCCAACGGCTCTGAGCCGGACCTTCATATCCAGACACGAGCAGACGCATTTAACCACATCGTAGCCGGACGCACCCCGCACCTTGCGTGGGCCAAGTGTTCCTCTACCGACAAGAGCCTGACATTTAAGAACGTGCTTTCTCTGGTTCGTTACACCGTGAATTCATCTGACGTGAAGTATGTCGTATTCACAGGTAATGACGGCGAAGGCGTGATAGGAAGTTTCGTCATCAATTTCCGCACTAATAATTACGACGTAGCCACCCAGCACACTTCGGCCCGTTCCGATGTTACTCCGGGAACTCCCGGTTATATCGCCCTCGCGCCAGGTCTTGACCTCACTAAAGGCTTTACTGTCAGCGCTTATGGCGAAGATGACCAGATCCTGTTCTCGTGTCGCAGCGATAAGGAATTCAAGACGACGGCAGGTAATATCGTGGATCTAGGCGAATTGGATGACAGAGCCAGCCTCTATGCCCTGTATCAGGACGGTCGTGACATTAAGATAGGCGGCGTGACATATAACAAATCCACCCACGGCGACGCCACCCTCATCTCGAAGGGCGGACAGATACCGACTCCCGGCGGAGTGTATTTTATTAAGGAAGAGGCCAATGCCGACCTCCTGGTTCCTCAGGACAAGCTGATCCTGATCAGTGACAACATCGCCGGCAAGAGAGCGAAGGTTCATTTCAAAAG
>CAVFXO010000065.1:0-5982 GCA_963626825.1 bacterium
GGAAATAGTGATTCTAAACGAAAATGATTATGACTAAGAAAATATATACCGCCCCTGAGGCGGAAGTCGCATTCTTCGAGCCGGAGGGAGTTTTTGCCAATTCTGAATTCGGCACTGAACAGGTCAATGATGGCGGCAATTCAGACGGTTGGGGTGACTGGGAGAATTAGTCCTGCTGCAGTTTCTTGTTCTCCTTTTCGGAAAGTTTTCTGATGTTGGCGGCGGTGGTGAGTATGCTCATCCCGCCGTCTTCAAGTTTGGCCTGGCTGCTTTCGTATTCCTTGCGGGCGTTGTCCAGGGCGGCGCCCATTTTCTGGTAGTGATCGCGGAACTGATTCACGCGGGTCACCATCTGCTCGGCCAGCTTGTACACTTCGCGCTGATTGGCAGCCTGAGCTATGTTGGTCCAGGACAGTCTGATGAGTCGGAGGGCTCCGTAAAGGCTTTGTTCGTCAGCGATATAGACGTTCTTGTCGGCAGCGTCGCGCCACAGTTTCGGATCGGCGTTGAGGGCTGCCCACAGCGCTCCGGTGTTAGGTACGAACATAATTACGTAGCCGGCGCTCTGCTTCGGAGGTGCGATGTATGAAGAGTAGTCCTTCTCTGCGAGTTCCTTAAAGTGCTTGCGCAGACTGTCGATATGCATCTTCAGATATTTTTCGCGGCTCGCTTCGTCTTCGGCGTTGATGTAGTCCACGTAGGCAGTGAGTGATACCTTGGAGTCTATGATAACCTCTCTGGTCTGGTCCAGATGCAGTATGAGATCCGGACGCATTATGCCCCCGGTGGCGTTCTTGACCGGTTTTCCGCACTCGTCGCGGATGGTGGCCTGCACGTCGAAATGCCTGCCTTCGGTAAGGCCCTGGGATGAAAGCAGCTCCTCGAGCACGGTCTCGCCCCAGTCTCCCTGCACCTTCGTGCCGTGTCTGAGGGCATTGGCCAATTCGTCCGCGCTCTTGCGGGTGTTCTCGCTCTCGGTCATCAGGTGGTTCAGATGCTCACGCAGTTCTCCGTTTCTCTCGCTTTGGCTTTTCTCGTTCTCGGCGATCTTCTTCTGCAAGCTTTCGAGCTGCTCCTTGAGAGGGTCAACTATCTGGCCGAGGCTTTCCTTGTTGTTCTTCGACAACTCGTCCTGACGGGTCTTCAGCAGCTGGGTGGTCTCGTTCTTGATCTTCTCGTCGAGACCTTTGATGGCCTCGTCGAACTTGCCCTGCAGAATGTCTATGGTCTGCTGGTGGGCCTTTTCCTTGTCGGCCAGGCTGTCTTCAAGGCGTTTCTTTTCGGCCTCGAGGGCGGCAGAGTAGGCTGCGTCCTTTGATTTCTGTATATTTCGGCAGATGATGGCGGCTATGCCGCCGGCAAGAATAGCTCCTGCGAGAAATGCGAGTATTAGTTCCATAGTTCAAATATACATAAAAATGAAATGAGTTGTGACCTCACGGCGACAACTCATACTAACCACATAATTAATAACACTAAAACTAATAACCAATAGGTTGATGGCTAAGAACTAGCACTTGCTCAACCCGGATACAAAGGTAATGCAATTTTTTATATTTGCAAAATATTTTAATAATTTTTTCAAAATTTTTTGCATTTATTTTTCTTCGCCTCGAAAATGTGCCTTCTGCGTGCGTCTGCGCCCGTTTCTAAAATCAAAATTTATTTTCCTCTTCGTGCTCTTTGGCCGTATTTTCTATGGCTTCTTCGTGTCCGGTCAGCGCATTGAAGGCGGAAAACTGTCCGGCCCGGGCGTCGAGGCTCATCTTCGGATGCCGGCTTTTCGGCCTTTCGAGGTTTATTATCTGTTCGTATTTGGGATTCATGCCTTGTGTCCTCCTATCTGTTTGTTCCTTTCGCGGGCGGTGGCTCCTTCCTCGAAACTGTATCCCTTGAGTATGGAGTTGCTTCCGAACTTTTTCTTTATCGAGAGCAGCGCCTCCTGAAGTTCGCGTTCCTTCTCCGGTGCCGGCTGGCGGGTGTCCTCCGCCGCATCGAAGAGCGAAAGCTGACGATATTCTCCCGCATCCGCTTCCGTGGAGAGCTTGTTAACGGCTATGTAGATACGTCTGATGAGAAGCTCCTTTGATACCTGGGTCTCGAAGATATGCTTGACGGCGGCGGAAAATGCCGCTCCTGAAGATGTCGGCTCGTTCCAGTTGAAGGTTCCCTGGCTGTGCTTCGGTACTTTTCTGCCGTAGTAGTCCAGCTCCGTGTCTCCTTCGAAATGCGGGTCGTTTTCGATGTTCTGCGGGTCGTAGATGACGGTCAGTACCAGTTGAGGGCATACTAGGGCCTTTTCCACGAGGGTGAGCGACAGCGCGTCCATCATCTCGAGGGCCACTATCAGGGCTTCGTCGTAGCGGTAAGGCCGAGAGAGCACCTGGCCGCGACTAAGGGAATTGGTCTGCGGTCTGTAGGCTTTGATGGCCTGCATCGTGCACGGTTCGTATCCCCAGGCGTGGTCTATCAGCAGCTCGGCATTCACCCCGAACTCCTTGAAGAGAAATTCTTCGTTTTTCAGAGAGCACAGCGCGACATCTCCCATAGTCATAAGTCCGAACTTTTCCAGATGAGCCGCGGTGCCTCTGCCCACGCGCCAGAAATCAGTGAGCGGCCGGTGTTCCCAGAGCTGCCTGCGGTAGGACATTTCATCCAGCTCGGCTATGCGCACGCCATCCTTATCTGCAGGAATATGTTTGGCCACTATGTCCATCGCTACTTTACACAGGTACAGGTTCGTGCCTATGCCGGCCGTGGCGGTGATGCCTGTCTCGCGCAGCACTTCCCGTATGATCTTGATGGTGAGATCGTGTGCGCTCATCTTATATGCTGCCAGATAGTGCGTGGCATCGATGAACACCTCGTCTATGGAATAGACGTGTATGTCCTCGGCGGAGAAATATCTCAGGTAAATGTCGTAGATCCTGGTGCTGCACGCTATGTAGTGCGACATCCGGGGCGGCGCGACTATGTATGTAATCTTGTCACGACGTGTGCGGTTCAGCTCCTTTACTCTCTGCTCGACTTCCCACAGGCGGGCCCTTCCTCCTATTCCGTAGGCTTTCAGTGAAGGGGAGACCGCCAGACACACGGTCTTGTTAGTCCTGGACTCGTCGGCGACCACCAGATTCGTGGTCAGCGGATCCAGGCCCCTCTCCACACATTCGACCGAGGCGAAGTAGGATTTCAGGTCTATGGCGATGAATGTGTTCACGCTCTCTCTCCGAATATGGCAGTGCCTATGCGTACCATCGTGGCTCCGTGCCTTACGGCTACAGGCCAATCCTCGGACATCCCTATGGACAGCTGGTTGAAGTCGGTCAGCTCAGGGAAGAGGTCCTTCAGATAGGCCATAAACGAGTCTATCCTGTCGAAATCGGCCTCGACGGTCTGCTCGTCATCTGTGTGCGTGGCCATACCCATAAGGCCGCAGAATCGGATGCGGGTGTATTTTCCAGAATTGAAGAGCAGTTCCAGAATCTCTTCTTCCCAAAAGCCCTGCTTGCTCTCCTCGGCTGCGATATGAACTTCCAAAAGAACGCTTACGGTCTGTTCGTGTGCCAATCCCCACTTCTGAATCTCATCCAGCAGATGAACACTGTCAACTGACTGAACCAGTGACACATAGGGGAGTACGAGCTTCAGCTTGTTCGTCTGCAGGTGTCCGATGAAATGCCACTGCACGCCGGGAAAAGCCTCCCTGTCCAGCTTTTCCGCCTTTTCGGCCAATTCCTGCGGCCTGCTCTCGGCAAATACCCTCTGCCCGGCTTCGTAGGCCTGTTGCACTGTTTCCAACGGATGGAATTTGCTCACTGCCACCAGCTCCACGTTTTCGGGAAGCTGTTCACGAATGTTTTTGATGTTTTCGGCGATGTCCATAAATGCAAAGATACTCCTTATTCTCGGAAAATGACTATATTTGTATCCCTGTTGGAGGTCAAGGCTTCCGACAGGTTTTTTGTTTTTAGTGTATTGTCCATATGAACACAAAGTACGTATTCGTCACGGGAGGCGTGGCCTCTTCGCTCGGGAAGGGAATTATCGCGGCATCATTGGCCAAGCTCCTGCAAGCCAGGGGCCTGAAAGTCACGATTCAGAAGTTTGACCCTTATATCAACATAGATCCGGGAACTCTTAATCCTTATGAGCACGGCGAATGCTATGTTACTGAGGATGGTGCGGAGACAGATTTGGACCTGGGCCACTATGAGCGTTTCCTGGGCATTTATACGTCTAAGGCGAACAATGTTACTACGGGTAAGATCTACAATACCGTCATCAGCAAGGAGCGTGAAGGCGCGTATCTGGGCAAGACCGTGCAGATTGTGCCGCACATCACCGACGAGATCAAGCGCAGGATGATGCTACTATCGAAAACCCGCGATTACGACGTAATCATCACCGAGATCGGCGGCACCGTGGGCGATATGGAGTCACAGCCTTTCGTGGAGGCCGTGCGTCAGCTTCAGTGGGAGCTTCCGGAGGAGGACTGCGTGACCATACACCTTACACTCGTGCCTTACCTTAAGGCTGCCAAGGAGCTCAAGACCAAGCCTACCCAGCATTCGGTGCAGGATCTTCAGCAGGCCGGGGTGCAGCCGGACATCATCGTCTGCCGCACCGAATACGACCTTTCTCCTGAAATCAGAAGGAAAGTGGCCCTCTTCTGCAATGTGAAGCCTGGCCACGTCATCCAGTCCATAGACGCCGACTCCATCTACAAGGTGCCGCTCAATATGCACGCCGAGGGGCTCGACCGTCTGGTGCTTAACCACTTCGAACTGACCGATCTTCCGGAGGCCAATCTGGACAGATGGAACGCATTCCTTTACAGACTCGATCATCCGAAGAGCGAGGTGAACATCGCCCTTGTGGGCAAATATAATCTTCAGGACGCCTACAAGTCCATCCGTGAGGCCTTTGTGCACGCTTCCGCTGCCAATGAGTGCCGCGTGAACGTGCAGTATGTTCATAGTGAGAACATTACGCCGGATAATGTCGGAGAGCTTCTGGGTGGTATGGATGGCATACTCGTAGCTCCGGGATTCGGCGAGAGGGGACTGGAAGGAAAGATTACGGCCATCAAGTACGCCAGGGAGAACGGGGTTCCGTTCTTCGGCATCTGCCTGGGAATGCAGATGTGCGTGGTGGAATTCGCACGTGACGTGCTCGGACTGGAAGGGGCGCATTCAACGGAGGTCAATCCTTCGACCCCGTATCCTGTGGTAAACCTTATGGAGGATCAGAAGAGCACTACGTCCAAGGGCGGCACGATGCGTCTGGGAGCTTATGACTGCGTGCTGAAAGAGGGGACATTGGCCCGCGAAATCTACGGACAGGAGAAGATATCCGAGCGTCACCGTCACCGCTATGAGCTGAACAATGACTATCTTCCTGATTTCGAGAAGGCCGGATTGGCAGCTTCGGGTGTGAATCCCGACACCAAACTGGTGGAGATAGTGGAACTCCCTTCACATCCGTTCTTCATCGCCACACAGTTCCATCCGGAATACAAAAGCACCCCTGAGAATCCTCAGCCAATTTTCGTCGCCTTCGTGCGAGCGGCTATGAAAACGCCAAAAACCTTATAGATGGAGCGCAGTGATTTCCTGTGTTGGTCTGTCTGGCGAATGGAGGCTGTGGCTTCGAAGCCGGCTTGCCGTCGCTGGCTCCTGAACGGGATTGGCCCACGAAGTGGGAGGGATAGCGCGAAGCGCGTATCGTCTTGAAGTCACGGACCCAGTTCGCAGATTTTGCTTTATGGATCGTCCCGTCCATAAAAATGGCCTTTTTTGTGGACGACAGTTGTAATTTGAACTTCCCGTCCATAATTTGGTGGTGTTTTATGGACGGCAGTTGTTACCGAATGTGGACGGTGCCTTTGGTGACAGCTTGTTGCTATTATGTGTAATTCTGGCAGGGCGGAGGCTTTTCGAAGCGTTTGCCCGTGTAGGGTCGCGAAGCGACAGCGCAGAAAAG